>NZ_CP024311.1:3902500-4162445 GCF_002944315.1 Rhizobium sp. NXC24 | reverse complement strand
ATGACGTCTTTGAGCGATGAACGCCGGAAGATCATGAGAGTGCTCAGTGGTGAAACGCTGACCCCTCCCCCTCTCTGGCTGATGCGCCAAGCTGGCCGCTATCTTCCGGAGTATCGGGAGACAAGGGCAAAGGCCGGGAGCTTTCTCGAGCTCTGTTATACCCCTGAACATGCGGTCGAAGTGACGTTGCAGCCGATCCGGCGGTATGGCTTTGACGCTGCAATCCTGTTCTCCGATATCTTGGTGATCCCTGATGCGCTGAAACGCAATGTGCGTTTTACCGAGGGGCATGGTCCCGAGATGGATCCGATCGACGAAGCCGGTATTGCGGCGTTGAAGACCGACGGCGTCATTGATCATCTGGCTCCGGTGATGGAGACGGTACGGCGGCTGCGGAGCGAACTGCCCGAGGAGACGACGCTGCTCGGGTTCTGCGGTGCGCCCTGGACGGTCGCGACCTACATGATCGCCGGCCATGGCACACCGGATCAGGCCCCTGCCCGGCTTTTCGCCTACCGGCATCCAAAGGCATTCGAGCATCTGTTGATGCTGCTTGCCGATATTTCCGCTGACTACCTGGTGGCGCAGATCGATGCTGGCGCGGATGCGGTGCAGATCTTTGATTCCTGGGCGGGCGTGCTCGGTGAAACGGAGTTCGAGGCTTTTGCCATCAAGCCGGTTGCCAGAATGATCGCTTCGGTCAAGGCACGGCGGCCGCAGGCGCGGATCATCGCCTTTGCCAAGGGCGCGGGCTATCTGCTGAAAACCTACCGGCAGAAGACAGGAGCCGATGCGATCGGTCTCGACTGGTCGGTGCCGCTAAGCTTTGCGAGGGAGCTGCAACAGGAAGGACCGGTGCAGGGCAATCTCGATCCGATGCGTGTCGTTGCCGGCGGTAAGGCTCTTAGCGATGGGATTGACGATATTCTGCAGCATCTCGGCCATGGTCCGCTGATCTTCAATCTTGGCCACGGCATCACGCCGCAGGCCGATCCATCCGATGTCGCCGCCTTGGTCGAGCGCGTGCGTGGATGGAAGGGCTGACGAGATGAACGAGCAATCGGGAGAAAAGCAGATAGATCCTCGCGCCGGCGCATACGCCAGCCGGCGCGCCTATTTCATGATCCTGCTGTTCGCGGCATTGGCGATCGGCCTGTTTGCCTGGCATCCGGACAATCTCTATCTCTGGATCAAGGCCTTTCATATCATCGCGGTGATCTCGTGGATGGCCGGGCTCTTCTATATGCCGAGGCTTTTCATCTATCACACCGATGCCGAGCCCGGTTCGCAGCAGTCGGAAACCTTCAAGGTGATGGAGCGCCGGCTTTTGCGGGTGATCATGACGCCGGCAATGATGCTGACCTGGATTTTCGGGCTCTATCTCGCCTGGTCGGTTTACGATTTCCACGGCGGTTGGCTGCATGCCAAGATTGGCCTTGTCGTGCTGCTGACCATCGTCCATATGTTCTTCAGCCGCGCCGTTCGCGCCTTTGCGCGCGATGAAAACCGGCATTCGGCTCGCTATTGGCGGTTCATGAACGAGGCGCCGACGGTGCTGATGATCCTGATCGTCATTCTGGTCGTGGTGAAGCCGTTTGCGTGATATAAGACGCAGAACTTAACGCGAAACTTAAATTTCCTTCATTTTGCCAGCCCCCCTTGCGGGGCCGAAAGTGAATCGCTATTTTCCCGCCATCTCTTCTTCGTGGCATGTATCAGTTCTGTCGCCCGCGAACACCCTCATCGCGGTTCTGAATACGACCAACATTGCCTTTCCCCTTCTAAAACAGAGTAAATCCCTTCATGGCTGAAATGAAGCTTCAAGAACTTAAGAACAAATCCCCGACCGATCTCTTGGCCTTTGCCGAATCGCTCGAGGTCGAAAATGCAAGCACGATGCGCAAACAGGAACTGATGTTTGCCATTTTGAAGGTGCTTGCCAGCCAGGACGTGGAAATTATCGGCGAAGGCGTTGTCGAGGTCCTGCAGGACGGGTTCGGCTTCCTGCGTTCCGCCAATGCCAATTATTTGCCGGGTCCGGACGATATCTATATCTCTCCATCGCAGATCCGCCGCTTCTCGCTGAAGACGGGCGATACGGTCGAGGGGCCGATCCGCGGACCGAAGGAAGGCGAGCGCTATTTCGCGCTGCTCAAGGTCAACACCATCAATTTCGACGATCCGGAAAAGATTCGTCACAAGGTGCATTTCGATAACCTGACGCCGCTTTATCCGAACGAGCGCTTCCGCATGGAGCTCGACGTTCCGACCTCGAAGGACTTGTCGCCGCGCGTCATCGATCTCGTGGCGCCGCTCGGCAAGGGTCAGCGCGGCCTGATCGTAGCACCGCCGCGCACCGGTAAGACGGTGCTGCTGCAGAACATCGCGCATTCGATCACCGCCAATCATCCGGATTGCTATCTGATCGTTCTTCTGATCGACGAACGTCCGGAAGAAGTGACGGATATGCAGCGTTCCGTGCGCGGCGAAGTCATTTCGTCGACCTTCGATGAACCCGCCGTTCGCCACGTACAGGTCGCCGAAATGGTCATCGAAAAGGCTAAGCGCCTTGTCGAACATGGTCGCGACGTCGTCATCCTGCTCGATTCGATCACCCGTCTTGGCCGCGCTTATAACACGGTCGTCCCCTCATCCGGTAAGGTTCTGACCGGTGGTGTTGACGCCAACGCCCTGCAGCGTCCGAAGCGTTTCTTTGGTGCCGCCCGTAACATCGAAGAGGGTGGTTCGCTGACGATCATTGCGACGGCGCTGATCGACACCGGCAGCCGCATGGACGAAGTGATCTTCGAAGAATTCAAGGGAACCGGCAACTCGGAAATCGTCCTCGACCGCAAGGTTGCCGATAAGCGCATCTTCCCGGCGATGGATATTCTGAAGTCCGGCACCCGTAAGGAAGACTTGCTGGTTCCGCGCCAGGATCTGCAGAAGATCTTTGTTCTCCGCCGTATCCTTGCGCCTATGGGCACTACGGATGCGATCGAATTCTTGATCGACAAGCTGAAGCAGACGAAGAACAATCCGGACTTCTTCGATTCAATGAACACGTAATCCTTAGCCGGATTCATCGTTCATCTGAGCGCCGGGTATCCTGTGAATTTGATCGGGTCGCTTTATGCGGCCCGATTTTGTTTGTAAGCATGTGCCGTAGGCTTTGAAAGTCGATCTCGGCCAATTCGATTCGGATGCGGATCAATTCTATGCAGCACTCCAGCGATACGATCTTTGCGCTTTCCAGCGGCGGTCTCCCGGCGGGCGTCGGAGTCGTCCGCATCAGCGGTTCGGAGGCTCTGGCGGCGACCAAGGCGCTCGTCGGAGCGTTGCCGAAGCCGCGGCAAGCGGCGCTGAAAACGATTCGGACTCGAAATGGTCTCGTGATTGACCGAGGCTTAGTCCTTATTTTCCCCGCTCCAGCTTCCTTTACCGGGGAGGATTGTGCCGAGATTCACGTTCATGGCGGCAAAGCGGTTGTGGCTGCGCTTCTCAAGGAGCTCGCCGGCATTAAAGGCTGCCGCTTGGCGGAACATGGCGAATTTTCGCGTCGCGCCCTTGAAAATGGCAAGATGGATCTGGTGGAAATCGAAGGCTTGGCCGATCTCATCGCAGCCGAGACGGAAATGCAGCGCCGGTTGGCTGTGGAACACGCGGCGGGCGGTCTTTCAAAGCTTTATGAGGGATGGGCGGATCGTTTGACACGCGCTCGGGCTCTTATCGAGGCGGAGCTGGATTTTGCGGATGAGGATGATGTGCCAGGTTCGGTATCCGATCTGGTCTGGACGGATATGGCAAAGCTGCAATCCGAATTGTCAACACATCTTGCTGGGGCCGATTTGGGCGAGATTGTCCGGGATGGGTTAAAAGTCGTTATCGCCGGCGCGCCGAACGCCGGCAAGTCGAGCTTGATGAACGCACTGGCGCGCCGCGAGGTGGCGATCGTGACGGATATTGCTGGAACCACGCGTGACGTTCTCCATGTCGATCTCAATATCGAGGGATATGCGGTCAGGCTCTATGACACTGCCGGCTTGCGGGACACGGAGGAAGTCATTGAACGCGAGGGGATCCGGCGGGCGCTGAAGACAGCGTCGGAGGCGGATATTATTCTGTCGTTGGCTGAGATAGGGTCTGCCCCGCAAACCAAATTCGACGGATTTGACGGAAAAGTCTTTCGAATAGGCACTAAATCGGACATACATCCGATTGGTGGTGAAGATTACGATCTTCGCATTTCTTCCACGACTGGCGCAGGCTTGGCCGAACTGCATCAATTGTTGGTTAACGATTTGCTAACGCGGTCATCAGCACTTTCATTGGCTTTGCCAAGCCGCTTGCGGCATCGGACGCTGTTTGCGGAAAGTCTGGAGGCACTGAACCAGGCCGTGACCTTCAATGCTGCAGGCTTGGATATACGCGCGGAGTTCCTGCGGCAGGCTGCGCACAGTTTAGGCCGCATCACCGGAAGGGTAGATGTCGAGGATTTGCTTGATGTTATCTTTTCCGAATTCTGTATCGGCAAATGATTCACGTGAAACACGGCGTTAGGTACGCTGTGGAAAACGTTTCACGTGAAACCTTCTTGACTCCTGATTTTGGTGTGCCAAACAGACGGCAATACCGAGGGCTTTACGATGCTCGATAAAATATATGATGTGATTATTGTTGGTGGTGGACATGCGGGCAGTGAAGCTGCGGCCGCAGCCGCCCGTCTGGGCGCGCAGACCGGGCTCGTCACCCATAAACGCGATACGATTGGTGTGATGTCGTGCAATCCCGCGATCGGCGGCCTGGGCAAGGGTCACCTGGTTCGCGAGATCGACGCCCTCGATGGTCTAATGGGCCGCGTCGCGGATGCGGCAGGTATTCAGTTCCGCATGCTGAACCGGAAGAAGGGTCCGGCCGTTCGCGGTCCGCGCACCCAGGCAGACCGGAAGCTCTATCGTCTCGCCATGCAGCGTGAGATCGACGCGATCGAAAACCTGGACGTGATCGAAGGGGATGCCTTTGATCTCGCCATAGAAAGTGACCGCGTTTCCGCGG
Source organism: Rhizobium sp. NXC24 (assembly GCF_002944315.1). Classification (NCBI taxonomy): domain Bacteria; kingdom Pseudomonadati; phylum Pseudomonadota; class Alphaproteobacteria; order Hyphomicrobiales; family Rhizobiaceae; genus Rhizobium; species Rhizobium sp. NXC24. Next base: position 4,157,390 of record NZ_CP024311.1, on the reverse strand, counting down.
TGATTCTAAAGAATGGCCGCATCCTTCGATGTGGTGCTGTCGTTCTGACGACCGGGACCTTTCTCCGTGGCTTGATCCATATTGGTGATAGAAAGATCCCGGCCGGCCGAGTTGGCGAGGAACCCTCGATGGGCCTATCCGCCACGCTTCATCGTTATGGTCTGGCGCTCGGCCGTTTGAAGACCGGGACGCCGGCGCGCTTGGATAGCACGACCATTGACTGGGATTCCGTGGGCCGCCAAGGCGCTGATGACGAGCCCGTGCCCTTCTCTTTCATGACGGATGCCATTACGACTCCGCAAATCGAATGCGGGGTGACGCGGACAACACCGGCAACGCACAAGATCATTGCGGACAACCTCCTGCGGTCGGCGATGTATTCCGGCCAGATCGAGGGTGTGGGTCCGCGTTATTGTCCATCGATCGAAGACAAGATCGTTAAGTTCGGCGAGCGCGACGGTCACCAGATTTTTCTGGAGCCGGAGGGGCTCGACGATACGACCGTCTATCCCAACGGCATATCGACCTCGCTTCCCGAGGACGTACAGGATGCATTTATCAGAACCATTCCGGGTCTGGAACGAGTCCGAATTCTGCAGTGCGGCTACGCGATCGAATATGATCATGTCGATCCCCGCGAATTGAAGCCATCGCTCGAAGTCATGAAGATTCCCGGTCTGTTTTTGGCTGGGCAAATCAATGGAACCACGGGTTACGAGGAAGCTGGAGCACAGGGCTTGATTGCCGGCCTGAACGCCGCTCGCTTAGCCTCCGGCGGAGAGGCTGTGAAGCTCAGCCGCACGGAATCCTATATTGGAGTAATGATCGACGACCTCACCTCTCGTGGAGTGGCCGAACCCTATCGCATGTTCACCTCTCGCGCAGAATATCGTTTGTCCCTGCGAGCCGATAACGCTGATGTTCGGCTGACACCGCTGGGGATGTCTATTGGTTGCGTCGATGTGAATCGCGGCGAGCGGTTCAAAATCTATATGGAGAAGCTCGAGCAAGCTCGGGCTCAATTGAAGAGTTTGAGTGTCACGCCGACGGAAGCGGCAAAAGCCGGGCTGCATCTGAATAAGGATGGTCAGCGCCGATCGGCATATGATCTTCTATCCTATCCGGGTCAATCCGTTGACTCACTGTCTGGCCTGTGGCCGGAGTTGCGATCGATCGAGGGCCGCGTCGTTGAAGCTGTCGAGATCGAAGCTGCCTATGCAGTCTATATGGATCGCCAGACTTCGGACATCGTGCAGGTGCGACGCGAAGAAGAGCGCGTAATTCCGATGGGCTTCGATTTTTCCGTCTTGTCCGGTCTATCGAACGAGCTGAAGCAGAAGTTGACGGCTGCGCGCCCGAAGAATATTGCACAAGCGTCGCGTGTCGACGGGATGACGCCGGCGGCCATATCGCTTTTGTTGGCCCATCTGCGGAAGCACGTCGAGGCGGAAGAGCAGAAGCTCGTTTCCTGATATTGCAAGGTGTGAGAGTCCTGCCATGGAATTAAACGGTGTGCGTGTTTCACGTGAAACACAGGGACGCTTGCAGCATTTTGCTGAGCTGTTTCAGAAGTGGGCGAAGACCATTAATCTGGTGGCGCCCTCGACGATCAACGATCTCTGGCAAAGACATATTGCCGATAGCGCACAGATCTTTCAACTTCATCCGAAACCAGCCCGATGGGTTGACCTCGGTAGCGGCGGCGGTTTTCCCGGCATCATTACCGCCATTCTACTGGCGGAACAGGCCGATGGACATGTCGATCTGGTGGAGAGCAATCAGAAAAAGGCTGCGTTTCTGCGGGTTTGCCTCAGGGAATGCGAGGCTCTCGGCGCCGTCCACGCCATCCGTATCGAGGAAGCGCCGAAGGTCATTCGTCACTGCGAGGTGATCTCGGCAAGAGCGCTGGCCGAGCTGGATGTGTTGCTGGACTACGCAGCGCCTTGGGCGGAACGCAACGAAAATATCCGTTTGCTGCTGCATAAAGGCCGGGATTACGAGCGTGAAGTCGAGAAAGCCCGTGGTCGGTGGGAATTCGATCTGGTAAAACACAACAGTGTGGTCGAGCGAGATTCTGTTATTTTGGAGTTAAATCGCCCTCGACGTCGAATTTAACCATAATTGGATATGCGGCAATGATCGGCGAGCGAAACCGGATTATTACTATCGCAAATCAAAAGGGTGGCGTCGGCAAGACAACCACTGCGATCAACTTAGCCACGGCCCTAGCCGCTATCGGCGAGCGGGTCTTGATCGTCGACCTCGATCCGCAAGGCAACGCCAGCACCGGCCTGGGCATCGAACGGCGGGATCGAAAACTGTCGTCCTATGATCTCCTGGTCGGGACCCATACGATTCTTGATACGGTTCAGGAAACGGCTGTCCCCAATCTCTACATCATTCCCTCGACGATGGATTTGCTTGGGATTGAGATGGAAATCGCTCAACAGTCCGATCGTGTCTTCCGGCTGCGCCGCGCGCTGAATGGCGCGGCTACCGCTTTTTCCTACATCCTGGTCGATTGCCCGCCCTCGTTCAACCTGCTGACCATGAACGCCATGGCGGCCGCCCATTCGGTTCTGGTGCCGCTGCAGTGCGAATTCTTTGCGCTGGAAGGTCTCAGCCAGTTGCTGGAAACCGTCGATCAGGTGCGCCGCACCGTCAATCCCCTGCTCGATATTCAGGGTATTGTCTTAACCATGTTTGATTCCCGCAACAATCTTGCGCAGCAGGTCGTCAATGATGTGCGCACGCATTTGGGCGAGAAGGTCTACCATACGTTGATACCGCGCAATGTTCGCGTATCTGAAGCGCCCTCTTATGGCAAGCCGGCGATCCTTTACGATCTAAAATGCGCCGGCAGTCAAGCCTATCTGCAACTGGCGTCGGAAGTGATCCAGCGGGAGCGGCAGCGTAAGGCAGCCGCCTGATCTATTGTTTGTTCTGAAGTGAGTAATTGCGATGAATGATGATGTTTCGAAACGGCGTCTCGGCCGCGGCTTGGCCGCTCTCATCGGAGAGATGGATCAGCCGACGCCGGTGGACGCCGGCAAGCCGGGCGTCAATCCGGATCGCATGGTGCCAATCGAATTCATCAGCCGCAACCCAAAGAATCCGCGTCGCTATTTCGACGAAACCGAGCTGCACGATCTTGCCAGCTCAATCCGACAGCACGGCATCGTTCAGCCCGTGGTCGTGCGTACGGTCTCGGTCGATCGCTATGAAATCATAGCCGGAGAAAGACGCTGGCGCGCGGCGCAACTGGCCGGCCTGATCGAAATTCCCGTTATCGTGCGCGATGTTGATGACAAAACCGCTCTGGAAATCGCCATCGTTGAAAATGTTCAGCGCGCCGATCTCAATCCTTTGGAAGAAGCGCTGGGCTACGAGCAGTTGATAGCCGAACATGGCTATACGCAGAATGACCTTGGCGAGATCATTGGCAAAAGCCGCAGTCATGTCGCCAATTCGCTGCGCCTGCTGAAGCTGCCGGAACCGGTTCGCGACATGCTCGCCGGCGGTAGTCTATCGGCCGGCCATGCACGCGCGCTGGTTTCGACTTCCGATCCGGCAGCACTTGCTCGGACGATTGTTTCCAAGGGAATGTCGGTGCGTGATGCCGAGCGGCTGGCGCAGAACGATATCAAGGCTCAGAACGATCCCCGCCCCGTAAGCGCTCGCAAGGACGAGAAGGATTCCGATACGCTGGCGTTGGAAAGAACATTATCCGACACGCTGGGGCTGGACGTCGCGATCAATCATCGTGGCAGCGGCGGTCAGGTGAAGATCTCCTACAAGACCCTGGAGCAGCTCGAAGAGATTTGCCGGCTGCTGGAGCGGCGTTGAGCGGTTTCGCGTCAGTCAGCCCTTGCGGGCCGATTGCAGCGTGGTTGCCAGCAGCGTCTGGGTGGCGATTGTGTCTTCCAGACTGGCGCGTTGCCGCGTTTGAAGAATGGCGGCCTGCAATCTGTTCATTTCCCGCGCGATTGCCGGCGCCGTCCAGCTCTTGAGGGCCTGTTCGATGATCGGCTTACGGCGGAAGTGCAGGTGCCGGCCGAGTGTCTGCATGACCTGTGCCGGCGGCACGCGCTTTTCGTCCATTTCCGTCCGCATCATGTCCAGCAACTGAAATTGTCTCAGACAACCCTGAAGCACGAGAAACATCGGTGTTTTGGAAGACGCGATTTTTTGCATGGCATGCAGAAAAGCTTCGGAATCGCCTTTGAGAATGGCATCCACCGCGTCATCTGCCGAAATGGCGCTGGCATCGCCGATGATATCGGTGACGTGATCCTCTTCAATTGTCCCCTGCCCGCGGCAATAAAGCGCCAGTTTACGGACTTCGTTGCGCGAAGCGATGCGATCGCCGCCGAGAAACTCTAACAGGATTTGACGCGCCGCCGGTGTGATGCGCAGATTTTCGTTGGCCAGCTCCACATCGATGAGGCTGTTCAGCGCGCGAATGTCGTCGGTATAGCACGGAATAGTTGCGACAGCTTTGGAAGTCTCTGCCACCTTGCGAAGGCTGGAGCCCTTCTTCAGATCACCGCCCTCGACAATGACAAAACTGGCATCCGGCGGATTATTGGCAATAATCTGCAGCGAATCGACGAGAGCCTTTTCGTTGGCGGCACCGCGGATCCACACCAGCTTTTCACCGCCGAAAAGGCCGATAGCATTGACCTCATCGAGCAGGCGGCCGGCATCGTTTTGGAGATCGCTCACATCGAGCTTGATCAGGGAAAAAGGGTCGTTCAGATCAACGCCGGTCTTGCCGGCGATCTGCCCTGCCCGCTCGGAGACAAGGCCGCGGTCAGGGCCGTAGATGACAAAGAGGCGGTAGCTGCGCGCGGCGTTTTGGAGAAATCCGTCAAACTCGTGGGATTTGATTTCCGCCATGCCGCGCGCTCATATTAACGGCTAAGCGCCGCAGCGATGTCGGCGCCTACCAGCTCGGCAACTTCGCGGGCTGCGCGGTCTTCAGAATCGCGGATGGCGCGTGCCTTGGCGAATTCCTGAGTTGGGAAGTCCACCAGCGACGTGACTGAGCGGCTACCGGATTTCAGAACCTTGCCATCGCTGGCATCCTTGAGGGTGAACGATGCCGTCACCGTCGTGCGGCCTGCGGCCGACGTATCGGAGGACGGCAGGTAGAGAACGCCGCCCGTGCCGGAGCTAACGCTCAGATCGACCGTATATTTCGGGGTCTTCGTTTCGCCGGCGCCGCGGCCGGCGATGAAGATCAATTGATTGCGAACCTGCTGACCGACGCGCGAACCGGCGTCGGAAAAGGCAACGTCCGCGAGCTTCTGCGTCACGCCGGTACTCTCCGCGTAAAGCGGCTTGACCTGGCATGAGGACAAAAGACTGGCAACGGCAACCAGAGACGCAACGCCTGCAGCGCGAGCGAGCTTGAAAAGACTATCAGACGACAATGTTCACGATCCTCTGTGGAACGACGATGATCTTCTTTGGCGCCTGACCATTCAATGCGCTTGCGACGGCATCCAGGGCGAGTACAGCCTCTTGCACGGCATTCTGATCTGCATCGCGCGCAATTGTCAATTCGGCGCGCTTTTTGCCGTTAATCTGCACCGGATACACGATCTCATTCTCGACGACGAGCACTTCGTCGTAGCGCGGCCAAGCGCTCACGGCGACCAGATGCGCATTGCCGAGCGCTGTCGAGCATTCCTCGGCCAGATGCGGCGTGATCGGTGCGACCAATGCGATGAGAATCTCGACCGCTTCACGAACGGCGGAACGATAGCTGGCATCCGTGTCGCCAGCGGCGACCTTGGCCAGCGGAGCAGCCAATGTGTTGACGAATTCATAGATGCGCGCGACGGCCTTGTTGAAGGCGAGCTTATCATAATCGCCCTGAACCGCTTTCAGCGTGCGATGGGCGACCTGTGAGATCGCCAGCGCGCTGCCTTCTTTAGCCGGAGTCGCGCTGACGGTCTTCAGCGCGTCAGCGGCCTCCGACACCAAGCGCCACATGCGCTGCGTGAAACGATGCGCGCCCTCGACACCCGCTTCCGACCAGATAACGTCACGGTCGGGCGGCGAATCGGACAGCACGAAGAAACGAGCCGTATCGGCGCCGTAGGAGGCGATGATATCGTCGGGGTCGACGACGTTCTTCTTCGATTTCGACATTTTCTCGATTGCGCCGATGGTTATCTCTTCGCCGCTCGACAGCAATGTCGCGCGGCGCTGACCGTCGGTTTCCTCGATGCGGATGTCGGCTGGCGATACCCATTCGCGCGTCAGGCCATTGCCACGGCTATAGGTCTCGTGAACGACCATACCCTGGGTGAACAGGCCCTTGAAAGGTTCCTTGGCCGCGACATGACCGGTTTCGCGCATGGCGCGGGTGAAGAAGCGGGAATAGAGCAGATGCAGGATCGCATGCTCGATGCCGCCAATATATTGATCGACGGGCAGCCAGCGATCAGCGGCCGCTTTGTCGGTGGGCTCATTTTCCCAAGGTGCCGTGAAGCGAGTGTAGTACCAGCTAGAATCGACGAAGGTATCCATGGTGTCGGTTTCCCGGCGGGCATCCTTGCCGCACTGCGGGCAGGCGACATGCCGCCATGTCGGATGGCGGTCGAGCGGATTGCCCGGCTGGTCGAAGGTGACATCGTCCGGCAGCTTCACCGGCAGATCCTGCTTCGGCACTGGCAGGACGCCGCAATCCTCGCAATGGATGACCGGGATCGGGCAGCCCCAATAGCGCTGGCGCGAGATGCCCCAGTCGCGCAGGCGGAAATTCACCTTGCGCTCGGCCTGCGGCGCATTGCCGAGGCTTGTCGCCGACAATTTCGTCGCCACCGTCTCAAAAGCTTCTTCAATGCTCATGCCGTCGAGGAAGCGCGAATTGATCATGACGCCGTCGCCATCATAGGCGACATCGTCGATGCTGAAGCTTGCGGCGTCACCATCCCTCGGCATGACGACGGGCACGACCGGCAGGCCGTATTTACGGGCGAAATCCAGGTCGCGCTGGTCACCGGAGGGGCAGCCGAAGATGGCGCCGGTGCCATAATCCATCAGCACGAAATTGGCGATATAGACCGGCAGCTCCCAGGACGGGTCGAGCGGATGGCGGACGCGGATACCCATGTCCATGCCCTTCTTCTCGGTGGTTTCCAATGCGGCAAGCGAGGTGCCGGCGCGGCGGCATTCTTCGCAGAAGGCATCGATAGCCGGATTCACCGCTGCCGCTTCCTTCGCCAGCGGGTGGTCGGCCGAAATCGCCAGGAATGAGGCGCCGAACAAGGTGTCCGGACGCGTGGTATAGACGGTAATTTCGCGTTCAGAGTTGGGCGAGGTTTCTAGCACGATTTCCCAACGAATCGTCAGGCCTTCGGAACGGCCGATCCAGTTCTTCTGCATCAGCCGCACTTTTTCCGGCCAATGGTCGAGCGTATCCAGCGCGTCCAGCAGGTCCTGGCTGAATTCGGTGATCTTGAAGAACCATTGCGTCAGCTCGCGCTGTTCGACCAGCGCGCCGGAGCGCCAGCCGCGGCCGTCGATGACCTGCTCGTTGGCGAGCACTGTGTTGTCGACCGGGTCCCAGTTGACCTTGGACTTCTTGCGGTAAACCAGGCCCTTCTCCATCATGTCGATGAAGAGCATCTGCTGGCGATGGTAATAGTCGACGTCGCAGGTGGCGAATTCGCGGCTCCAGTCCAGCGACAGGCCCATGGCCTTCAACTGCGCCTTCATCGAGGCGATGTTCTGGTAGGTCCATTCCTTCGGATGCACTTTGTTGTCGCGGGCGGCGTTTTCCGCCGGCATGCCGAAGGCGTCCCAGCCCATCGGATGCAAGACGTTGTAGCCACGGGCGCGCTTGTAGCGGGCGACGACGTCACCCATGGCATAGTTGCGCACATGGCCCATATGGATGCGGCCCGACGGATAGGGGAACATCTCGAGGACGTAATATTTCTCGCGCGGATCGGCGTTGTCAGTGAGGAAGACCTTTTCCTCGTTCCATTTCTGCTGCCAGCGAGGCTCGGCATCGCGCGGATTATAACGTTCGGTAGCCATCTGATCTTGTATTCCAGAAAATCATGGGGAGTTGGCCGTGACCTTCATCACGAAACCAACCAAGCGTCAAGTTTAGCGGGTGCGGCAAGTGCTTTATCTTGCAAAGCAAAGCCGGATTCTGTGGCATCGGCCCTTGGCAAAGGCCGCCTGCCTCATTACTGCAAAGTCTCAAGGAACAGGCGTCAATATCGAGGTGAAAAGATGGAACTTCAAGAGCGGTTGAACGCGGTTCGTGCCCATATCGCTGCAGCGGAGCATCAAGCCGGTCGACCGGCGGGTGCCGTGCAGCTCGTCGCCGTTTCCAAGACCTTCGATGCCGAAGCGATTCGCCCTGCCATTTCGGCCGGCCAGCGGGTGTTCGGGGAAAACCGTGTGCAGGAAAGCCAAGGCAAGTGGCCGCTGCTCAAGGCGGAAACGCCCGAGATCGAGCTGCATCTGATCGGGCCGCTGCAATCGAACAAGGCGGCGGATGCCGTGGCCTTGTTCGACGTCATCGAAACGGTGGATCGCGAAAAGATCGCCCGCGCCCTCGCCGATGAAATGAAACGGCAGGGCAAGGTGCTGAGGCTTTATGTGCAGGTCAATACCGGGCTGGAGCCGCAAAAGGCCGGGATTGCGCCGGACGATACGACCGCCTTCGTCGATTTCTGCCGGAAGGAGCTTGGACTTTCGATCGAGGGACTGATGTGCATACCGCCAGCGGATGAGAATCCTGGGCCGCATTTCGCGTTGCTCGCCAAGCTAGCCAAGAAGAGCGGGGTCGAGAAACTCTCCATGGGCATGTCGAGCGACTATGAGATTGCCGTGGCTTTCGGCGCTACGAGCGTTCGCATTGGGTCGGCGATTTTCGGAGCTCGGTGAGGCCCAAAAGAAAGCCCCGGTGAAAACCGGGGCTTCGAACTCGCTAGAGAGCTGATCGCGTCTCAATAACGGTCGTCGTCGTCATCGTCCGGCGTGGTGGACTTCAGCGACTTCAACTTGGCGAAGACGGCGTCGGCGTCGATTTCCTTTTCCTTCTCTTCATCGCGATCATAGCTGAAGCCGAGCTTCTCGGTTTCCTGCGCCGGCTGCAGCGTCGCGCCGAGTTCGGCGGCTGTCGGCAGCGGACGGCCCTTGGCGGCCTTTTCGACTTCCATGTCGAGGTCGATCTGGCTGCAGAGGCCGAGCGTTACCGGATCCATCGGCGTCAAGTTCGTCGAGTTCCAGTGCGTGCGGTCACGGATCTGCTCGATGGTCGACTTGGTGGTTCCGACGAGGCGGGAAATCTGTGCGTCCTTCAGTTCCGGATGGTTGCGCACCAGCCAGAGAATGGCGTTCGGGCGATCCTGGCGCTTGGAAACCGGCGTGTAGCGCGGGCCACGACGCTTGGATTCCGGCACGCGAACCTTCGGTTCGGAAATTTTCAGCTTGTGGTTCGGATTGGCTTCGGCGCGGGCAATTTCGTCGCGCGAGAGCTGGCCGGTGGCGATTGGGTCGAGGCCCTTGATGCCCTGTGCCGCTTCGCCATCGGCGATAGCCTTGACTTCGAGCGGATGCAGCTTGCAGAACTGTGCAATCTGGTCGAACGACAAGGCCGTATTGTCGACAAGCCAGATGGCTGTTGCCTTCGGCATGAGCAATTGTTGAGCCATGGATATAGTCCTTCTGTCAGTCCGCGCCGGTGTCGCGGTCCGGGGTGTAACACCACATTGTCCGGGAAATATGGCCCTATATAACCGCAGCGTTGCAGAATTGCAATTCTTTGCCGATGAAATGCGCTTTGTCTAATTGCTGTCGTAACTTGAGCTGCTATTGATGGCACGGAATGAGCACCCATAGTCTCGATAGAGGGTGCCAAGGTTGAGGAGGAAATGATGTCGGAAAAGATTCATCCGGTGACGAAGCCGGTTCAAGCGCGCGCTTTGATCGACGCGGCGAAATATCAGAAATGGTACAAGCAAAGCGTCGAGGATCCCGACAGGTTCTGGGGCAAGCACGGCGAACGCATCGACTGGTTCAAGCCCTACACCAAGGTCAAGAACACGTCTTTCACGGGCAAGGTCTCAATCAAATGGTTCGAAGACGGACTGACCAACGTCTCTTACAATTGCATCGACCGCCACCTGAAGAAGCACGGCGATGACGTGGCCTTCATCTGGGAGGGCGACAATCCCTATATCGACAAGAAGATCACCTATAACGAGCTCTACGAGCATGTCTGCCGGCTGGCGAATGTCCTGAAGAAGCAGGGCGTCAAGAAGGGCGATCGCGTCACCATCTACGTGCCGATGATCCCCGAGGCCGCCTATGCGATGCTTGCCTGCGCCCGTATTGGCGCCGTGCACTCCGTCGTCTTCGGTGGTTTCTCCCCGGAGGCGCTGGCCGGCCGCATCATCGATTGCCAGTCGACCTTCGTCATTACCTGCGACGAGGGCCTGCGCGGTGGCAAGCCGGTGCCGCTCAAGGACAATACCGATACGGCGATCCACATTGCCGGCCGGCACTATGTCACCGTGGAAAAGGTGCTGGTCGTGCGCCGCACCGGCGGCAAGACCGGTTGGGCGCCGGGTCGCGATCTCTGGTATCACGAGGAGGTCGCCAAGGTGAAACCGGACTGCCCGCCGGCGAAGATGAAGGCGGAAGACCCGCTGTTCATCCTCTATACGTCGGGTTCGACCGGCAAGCCGAAGGGCGTGCTGCACACGACGGGCGGCTATCTTGTCTATGCGGCGATGACGCATGAATATGTCTTCGATTATCATCCCGGCGACATCTACTGGTGCACGGCCGATGTCGGCTGGGTGACCGGCCATTCCTATATCGTCTACGGGCCGCTGGCGAACGGCGCGACCTCGCTGATGTTCGAAGGCGTGCCGAATTTCCCGGATCAGGGCCGCTTCTGGGAGGTCATCGACAAGCACAAGGTCAATATCTTCTATACGGCGCCGACGGCGATCCGCTCGCTGATGGGTGCCGGCGATCAGTTCGTCAAGCGCTCGTCGCGCTCCAGCCTGCGCCTGCTCGGCACGGTCGGCGAGCCGATCAATCCGGAAGTCTGGGAATGGTACTATAACGTCGTCGGCGATGGCCGCTGCCCGATCGTCGATACCTGGTGGCAGACGGAGACCGGCGGCCACATGATCACGCCATTGCCGGGTGCGACCGACCTGAAGCCGGGTTCGGCGACGACCCCGTTCTTCGGCGTCCAGCCGCAATTGGTGGACAATGAGGGCAATCTGCTGGAAGGGGCGGCCGACGGCAATCTCGTCATCGCCGATAGCTGGCCCGGCCAGATGCGCACGGTCTACGGCGATCACGAACGCTTCATCCAGACCTATTTCTCCACCTACAAGGGCAAATATTTCACCGGCGACGGCTGCCGGCGCGACGAGGACGGCTATTATTGGATCACCGGCCGCGTCGACGACGTGCTGAACGTCTCCGGTCACCGCCTCGGCACGGCCGAGGTCGAATCGGCCCTCGTCTCGCACCAGCATGTCTCGGAGGCCGCCGTTGTCGGCTATCCGCATGCGATCAAGGGTCAGGGCATCTATTGCTACGTGACGCTGATGGCGGGTCAGGAGGGTTCGGATGCGTTGCGCCAGGAGCTCGTCAAACATGTTCGTGCCCAAATCGGCCCGATCGCCTCGCCCGACAAGATCCAGTTCGCCCCGGGCCTGCCGAAAACCCGCTCCGGCAAGATCATGCGCCGCATCCTGCGCAAGATCGCCGAAGACGATTTCGGCGCACTCGGCGATACCTCAACGCTGGCCGATCCCGCTGTTGTCGATGATCTGATCGCCAACCGGCAGAACAGGGCGGATGCGGCTTGATCAAAAAGCCGCCACACATGACCGAGTGATAATTCACTTCAATCGACGGAACGAAGCAGAATTTTTTTGGCGCCGGAATCTAAATTTCGGCGTCAATCCTGCGAAATTGCTTTGAGCCCCTTTTGTAGCCGGCGCGCGGTGAATTCGCCTTAATGGTGGTAAGAGCTACGTCAAAACATTCGTCAAAACAAAAGAGTCGCCAATCAGGTATAGGAGGCGTGCTACTTTGACCGTCTACTTGGTAGACGCACATAGCGGGGCGGCCAGCAGTAGTTACTCCTACAGTATGAACCTCAACTGTGCGGGGAAACCCATCGTAAGTCAGACTAAGTGAAACGCCCGCTCCTAAAGCTGATAGGGCTAACAGTTTATTCGATTCCGCTTGTGATGAATTCTTCGGCTTAAACGGTTTAGCGGCCTTCGGCCAAACAGAGTTATTCCAGCTCGAAGGTTTCGGCATTGGCATCTCCCTTCAAATCAGAGATTCCAATTTAAGTGATTCTCATTGAGTTTGCCGAAATATGTATCGGCTCAAAAATCGATCGCACGCCCATTGATCTCCCAATCGCCGAAGCGCGAGGGCTCGGCGCCGCCGCGGCCGCCGGTTTCGGGGGGGAGATCGGGTTGCGCCTGGGCCTTGCGGCGCTCCTCCGCTTCCGCGAGCGCCCGTTTGGCGGCTGGCGAGAGCGGTTTGTGAGGCGCCGTGCCGGCGTCGATGTCATTTTTATTATCGTTATCTGCAATCTGCATGGCGTGATGCGGCCTGGAACCGTTGAAATAGGCGGGTGAATAGCCAAATCATAGAGCGTCCGGCCGCAAAGAGAAAGGTTCGGACTGACGATGTGATGGAGACATCAGATGAACCTCATGCGCACTGCCATGTTGCTTGCCTTCATGACCGCCCTTTTCATGGGCGTCGGCTATTTGATCGGTGGTCAAGCCGGCATGATGATCGCGCTTGTCGTCGCGGCGGGGATGAATTTCTTTTCCTATTGGAATTCCGATCGCATGGTGCTTTCCACCTATCACGCACAGGAGGTAGACGAGCGCAGCGCGCCGGAATTCTATCGCATCATCCGCGACCTTGCCCGGAATGCAGGCCTGCCGATGCCGAAGGTCTATCTCTATGACAGCCCGCAACCGAACGCGTTTGCCACCGGCCGCAATCCCGAAAATGCTGCTGTCGCGGCATCGACGGGCCTGCTCAATGCGCTGACACCGGAGGAAGTGGCTGGTGTCATGGCGCATGAGCTGGCGCATGTGCAAAACCGCGACACGCTCACGATGACGATCACGGCGACGCTCGCCGGCGCCATCTCCATGCTCGGCAATTTCGCCTTCTTCTTTGGCGGGCGCCGCGACAATAACAATCCCCTCGGTGTCGTCGGCGTGCTGGTGGCGATGATCGTCGCCCCTCTCGCCGCCATGCTGGTGCAGATGGCGATCAGCCGTACGCGTGAATATTCGGCGGACCGTCGCGGCGCTGAAATCTGCGGCAATCCTCTCTGGCTCGCCTCGGCGCTCGGCAAGATCGCCCGCGGGGCGGAGCATATCCCCAATGAAGAGGCCGAAGGGCATCCGGCGACGGCGCATATGTTCATCATCAATCCGCTTTCGGGCGCGCGCATGGACAATCTGTTCTCCACGCACCCGGATACGGAAAACCGGATCGCCGCACTTCACGAGATGGCGCGCTACGGCGGTGACGGCGGCCCTGCTGCCGACATGCAGGCCGGCTTTGGCTCGACGGGACCGATCTTGACTGATAATCCGGTGCGCAAATCGCGCTCCGTACCGAATACGGGTCGCGGTGGTTCGCAACCGCCGAAGGGACCCTGGTCTTGAATTCCAACAATAAGAAGCCTTTCAACAAAGACGGAAGGCAATCGGGCAATCGCCCGCCGCGTGATTCGGCTCCCGCCAAGCCAGGATTTGCGGCGCGCGCCGCTGCGACGAAGATTCTGGCGGCGGTCATCGATCGCAAGACGCCGCTCGACGGCATGCTGGATGCCGAAGGCGGCAATCCTGCCTATAGAGCGCTTGGCGAGAGCGACCGGGCGCTGGTGCGCGCCATTCTGAATTCGGCGCTTAGGCATTTGCCGCGCATCGAGGCGGCGATCGCTTCCCTGCTGGACTCACCACTGCCGGAGGGCGCCCGCGCCCTGCATCATGTCCTGGTGGTGGGTGCGGCACAGATGCTCTATCTCGACGTGCCGGATCATTCCGCGGTCGATATTGCCGTCGAGCAGGCCAACCAAGACCCGCGCAACCGCCGCTTCGCCAAGCTGGTCAACGCGATTCTCAGGCGGATAGGGCGGGAGAAGCAAGAGATTCTGAGCCGGGTTGCCAATGTGCCAGCCATGCCGGCCTGGTTCCTGGCGCGTCTCGAGGCTGCCTATGGCACGGAGGCTGCGGCAAGGATTTCCGATACGCAACTGGAGCCGGCGGCGATTGACGTTACGGTGAAATCCGATGCCGAGGGCTGGGCGAAACGCTTGAATGGCGTCGTCTTGCCGACCGGCGGCGTGCGGCTTGCCGCTTTCGAAGGCTCCATTCCTTCGCTCGATGGGTTTTCGGACGGCGAATGGTGGGTCCAGGATGCCGCCGCCAGCATTCCGGCAAAATTGTTCGGTTCGCTTTCTGGCCGTAAGGTGGTGGATCTCTGCGCCGCGCCGGGCGGCAAAACCGCGCAGCTCATTCTCGCCGGCGGCAAGGTGACCGCGCTCGACCAATCCGCCAATCGCCTCAAGCGGCTCTCCGCCAATCTGGCAAGACTTGGGATGGAGGCGGAAACCATCGCCGCCGACATGGCAAAGTTCCAACCCGACGATCTTTTCGACGCGGCCCTTCTCGATGCTCCCTGCTCGTCAACGGGCACGACGCGTCGCCATCCCGATGTGCTGTGGACCAAGGGTCCGGAGGACATCGCCAAGCTTGCCGGCCTGCAGGAGCGTTTGCTTCGCCATGCTTTGACCCTGGTCAAGCCTGGCGGGCTCGTGGTCTTCTCCAACTGTTCGCTTGATCCGGAAGAGGGCGAGGATCTTGTCGCGCGCGTTCTGGCCGAGACGGAGACGGTCGAGCGCGTGCCGATCAAGCCTGAGGATTGGCCGGGTCTCGAGGCCGCAATCTCGCCTCTCGGTGCTTTCCGCACCACGCCCGACATGCTGCCGCTTTCCGGCGGTTTCGCATCCGGACTGGATGGGTTCTTCGCAGTGGTGCTGCGCCGCACGCGATAGTAGCGGCTCCGAGGGGTTACGCTCGACTTGTTCAAAAATCGGGCACAATGTCCTTATTTGGCATATTCCTAACCTCTTCTTAACCACCGATATAGAGAGTAAGCATAAGCAAATATGCAGTTTTCCGGCAGGGTTCGGTGAGTTTACACATGCGGGAAGCATGGCGGCGAATGTCGCGCCGCGCGGCACTGACGCGATTGCGTCTCACCCGCCACACGATGCGTGTGCCGGAACGATTGATCGTGGCTCCGACGGACCTGCGCAGCATCGATCCGTTTTTTGTCGAAGAGCTTTTGAACGGCCGTATCCTGTTGGCAGGCCGGGTGCTGGAAACGGAGGGGAAATCTCCCTTCGCGCTGGAGCTGCCGTCGCAGGCCTTTGCGGCCCGCCTGCATAGCTTCCGCTGGCTGCGGCATTTGCGGGCGGAAAAAAGCGATCAGGCTTCGGCGCTGGCGCGCGCCATCCTCAATGACTGGATGGCCGTGCATGGCCGTCGGCTGCATGGGATAGCCTGGTCGCCCGATATTGCGGCACAGCGGCTGATCGCCTGGTTGTCGCATTCGCCCGTGGTCCTGCAGGGCACGGATGGCGGCTTTTATCGCCGTTTCATGCGCATGCTGGTTTTCCACGTCTGCTATCTCCGCCGTGTGGCGGCAACGACGCGTGACGGCGAGACGCGGTTCCGGGTGCGGATCGCGCTCGCCATGTCCTCGGTTGCCATGCCGAACGGCAGCTCGACACTGAAGCGTGCCGGCCAGGCGCTCGATCGCGAAATCGACCGGCAGATTCTCCCCGACGGTGGGCATATCTCGCGTAATCCCCGCGTGGCGCTGGAACTGCTGCTCGACTTGCTGCCGCTGCGCCAGACCTACGTCAATCTTGGCCACGACGCGCCGGCGCGTCTGATTCCTGGCATCGACCGCATGTATCCGGCCTTGCGCTTCTTCCGGCATCAGGATGGCGATCTCGCGCTGTTCAATGGCGCGACGTCGACGCTGGCCAACGAGCTGATGTCCGTCCTGCGTTATGACGAAACCGCCGGCCAGGTGTTCAAGGCGCTGCCGCATACCAAATACCATCGGCTGGCGGCCGGACAGGCCGTGGTCATCATCGATACCGGGGCGCCCGCTTCCGCCGACCTCAGCCGCACGGCGCATGCCGGCTGCCTGTCCTTCGAAATGTCTTCGGGCAAATCCCGCTTCATCGTCAATTCCGGCTCGCCGAATTTTGCCGGCGACCGCTACGTCCAGGCGGCGCGCGCCACCGCGGCGCATTCGACCGTGACGCTCGATGACACTTCGTCGAGCCTGTTTTCGAGGTCCAAAGCGCTCGGGCCTGTGATGGTCGGCGGCGTCAAGAAGGTCATTGTTGAGCGCGCGGAGACCGAAGATGGCCGCGACTATGTCCGGGCGGTGCATGACGGCTATCTCTCGACCTTCGGTTATGCCCATGAGCGCGAGGTGAGCCTCAATGCCGCCGGCACCATTCTTGCCGGCCGCGACCGTTTTTTTGTGCCGGAGGGCAAGAAATCGCTACTGAAGAGCGACGGTCTTGCCTCCGCCCGCTTTCATGTTCATCCCTCCATCAGCCTATTGCAGACCGAGACCGACGCCGCGCTGTTGATCGCGCCGGATGGCGAGACCTGGGTGTTCTCCTCGCCGGGCAATGAGGTGCTGGTGACTGAGGATATCTTTTTTGCCGACGCTTCCGGCATGCGCTCCTCCGACCAGCTCGAGATCGTTTTCCCGATCACCGAAAAGCCGGAAATCCGCTGGTTTTTATCCCATCGGCCATAGGCTAAGTGCTTAAGCTGTGTTAACGGGGCGGGCATATTGTCCCGCGCCGTTTTGCCGGACATCTCCTCACGCTCGATTGGAGAAAGCCATGGCCGTCGTTTCCAAAAAAATCCCCGCCCCCGACAAAGTGAAGGTGAAGACCGCGCTTCTGTCCGTCTCCGACAAGACCGGCATCGTCGAGCTGGCGCGTGCGCTCAGCGAAAAGGGCGTGCGGCTGCTGTCGACCGGCGGCACGCACAAGGCCATTGCGGCGGCGGGTCTTGCCGTGACCGATGTATCCGAAGTGACGGAGTTTCCCGAAATCATGGATGGCCGCGTCAAGACGCTGCATCCGAAGGTGCATGGCGGCCTGCTCGCTATTCGCGATGACGCCGAACATCAGGCGGCGATGAAGGAGCATGGCATCGAGGGTATCGACCTGGTCGTCATCAATCTCTACCCCTTCGAAGATGTCCGCAAGGCCGGGGGCGATTATCCGACGACGGTCGAGAATATCGACATTGGCGGCCCTGCGATGATCCGCGCTTCGGCCAAGAACCATGCCTATGTCACGATTCTGACCGATCCGGCCGACTATCCGGAGCTGCTAGAGCAGCTTTCGGCCGATGCCGGCCAGACCGCCTATGCCTTCCGCCAGCGCATGGCCGCCAAGGCTTTCGCCCGCACCGCGGCCTATGATGCGATGATCTCCAACTGGTTCGCCGAGGCTCTGGATATCGCGACGCCGCGCCATCGCGTCATCGGCGGCGTCTTGCGCGAGGAGATGCGCTATGGCGAAAACCCGCATCAGAAGGCGGCTTTCTACGTCACCGGTGAAAACCGTCCTGGTGTCTCGACCGCGACACTGATCCAGGGCAAGCAGCTTTCCTACAACAACATCAACGATACCGATGCGGCCTACGAACTTGTTGCCGAGTTCCTGCCGGAAAAGGGTCCGGCATGCGCGATCATCAAGCATGCCAACCCGTGCGGTGTTGCCACCGGCCCTACCCTGGTTGAGGCCTATAAGCGGGCGCTGGCTTGCGATTCCGTTTCGGCCTTCGGCGGCATCATTGCGCTGAACAGCCTGCTCGATGCGGAAACCGCCGAGGAGATCGTCAAGCTCTTTACCGAGGTCATCATCGCGCCAGAGGTCAGCGAGGAAGCCAAGGCGATCATCGCCCGCAAGCCGAACCTTCGCCTGCTGTCGGTCGGCGCCCTGCCCGATCCGCGTGCGGCCGGCCTGACTGCCAAAACCGTCTCTGGCGGTTTGCTCGTCCAGAACCGCGACAATGCGCTGGTCGAAGATATGGAGCTGAAGGTCGTCACCAAGCGTGCACCGACGGCACAGGAGCTGGAAGACATGAAGTTTGCCTTCCGCGTCGCCAAGCATGTGAAGTCGAACGCCGTTGTTTACGCCAAGGACGGCCAGACGGCCGGTATCGGCGCCGGCCAGATGAGCCGCGTCGATTCGGCCCGCATCGCCGCGATCAAGGCCGAAGAGGCCGCCAAGGCCATGGGGCTCGCCGAGCCGCTGACGCGCGGCTCTGCCGTGGCCTCCGAAGCCTTCCTGCCGTTTGCCGACGGCCTGCTGTCGGCGATTGCCGCCGGCGCGACGGCGGTCATCCAGCCGGGCGGTTCGATGCGGGACCAGGAAGTCATCGATGCCGCCGACGAGCATGGTGTTGCGATGGTCTTCACGGGCGTACGTCATTTCCGGCATTGAGCCATAGCTCGCTTCGTCGTCGTTTCGTCCACCCTCATCCTGAGCTTATCGAAGGACGAGGGTGGCCCATAAGCAACCACCCGCCCTTGTGGTTCGAGGCTTCGGCCTTTCAGGCCTCCGCGCCTCACCATGAGGGCTGATCCTCTCGCTTGCTGGTATATCCCTAATTAAATGGAGGGATATCTCACTTCGCCTTATCGGCCGGATAGGGCGTCGGCAGCAGGAGCAGCAATCCGCCTGCAAGGAAGATGATCAAGGTCGCCATGCCGAGGCGGGCGGAGCCGCTCCAATAGGTCATCAGCGAGAAAAACAGTGTCGCCATGAAGCTGGTGGCGCGGCCGGAGAGTGCGTAGATGCCGAAATAGCGGCCTGCTTCGGCGAGGCTGACACTGCGGGCGAGATAGGAGCGCGAGGAGGCCTGGACCGGGCCGAAGGCGAGGCCGACGAGCAGGCCATAGGCAATATAGGCCTTCTCCGCCGCTGTGCCGAACAGGCCGCCAGAATCGGCGGTCGAGAGCGGCACGAGGCCGAAAAGCGTAAAACCCGGTCCGGTGGAGATGATGCCGAGGGCCGCGAGGAGCAGCATGGTCAGGCTGATGACGACGGTTATCTTCGAACCCAGCCAGCGATCGACATAGCCGGCGATAAAGCAGCCGAAAATAGCGACGACGTTGAGGATGATGCCGTAGATGCCGATCTCGATGGTCGCCCAGCCAAACATTCCCGCGGCGAAGGTGCCGCCGAGGATCAGCAGGCCGTTAACGCCGTCCTGGTAGACCATGCGGGCAATGAGGAAAAGACTGATGCCCCGGCGGCGTTTCAGTTCGCCGAGTGTCATTCTCAGCTCATGCAGGCCGGAGCGAACCGCCGTACCGAGCGGCAGACCGCGGGCGGCATCCGGCGTGAAGAAAAACATCGGCAGAATGAAGAGAAAATACCAGACGGCGGAAATCGGTCCGGTGATGCGCGCATCTTCGCCGAGACTGGCGTCCAGGCCGAAGAGCGGTGTCAGGCCGAGGATGGTCTTGCCAGTTTGCGGGTTGCCGGCCAAAAGCGCCACCACGGCGATAAGCACGATCATGCCGCCGAGATAGCCGAGTCCCCAGGCGGCATTCGACAACCGGCCGATATCGTCCTTGCTGACGAGCCGCGGCATCATCGAATCGTTGAAGACGATTGAAAACTCTGCCGAGATCGAGGCAAGGATCATGAAGATGACGGGGTAGATCACCGGCGAACCGGGTGCCGCACCCCAAAGGCAGAACAGGCTGGCGATCTTGATGACGGCAAAGAAGGCGATCCAGGGTTTACGGGCGCCGGACTGATCGGCGATCGAACCGAGCACCGGCGACAAGACGGCGATGATCACCGAGGAGATCGTCGCCATATTGCTCCACATTGCCTGCGCGGCCACCGGATCCGCCGTCAGGCGCGCGACGAAATAAGGACCGAAGATGAAGGTGGTGACGACGGTGAAGAACGGCTGCGCCGCCCAGTCGAAGAACATCCATCCCCAGATGCCCCGCGCCGGCACTTTCGCCGGCGCGTCGTCCCTTATCTCTGTGGCCACCAAATTCCTGCCCCTGATTCGATAGTGCGTCTATCACGCGGGGCGGACTGTCTCATCTCGCCCGATCGTGCGCAAGGTCGGTCAGGAGGCCGGCGGCGACGGTGATCCGGGCAAGGTTCGGATCGCCGCTTTCGCTGAGGCCCGCAAGCTCTTCGGCAATGCGGTTGATGCGGATGCGGTCTTCGGCGTGCCATGCAAGGATCGGCTGCTTGTCCTTCGGATGATTGCTGAGCGCCGAGATGACGATATCACGGCGGGCCCCAGCGATCTGGTCGAGGCTGCGGGCCAGCGCCAGGCTTTCATAGTGATCGCCGGTGATGATCCGGCTGCCGGCGAGCAGCAGACGGCCGACCCGGAAGGTCTGCGACACCGTGAAGTAGCTTTCGGCGGCGCGGTTGAGCGTATCGCCTGTCCGTTCGGCGATCTGCATGATTTCCGGCACGAGGACGAGCGCGTAGATCGTCGCGATCTCGGAAGCGAGCTTTTCAGGCAGACCGGCGGCCTGATAATCCGCCTGGCGGGTCGCGATCTCGGCGGCGAAATCCGCCGGGATCTGGCTGAGGAAGACCGGTCTCAGCTTTTTCAATGCCGCCTGAAGCCGGCTAACGGTTTCCTCGATATCGCCCTTCGCCGCTCCGGTTTTCAGCAACAGGCGGGTCAGCACCGTATAGACTTCGGTGATTTCGCCATAGACGCGGTTCTGCGTCTGGCCGCCGACCTTACCATCCAGCGCATCGGTCTCGTTCCAGAGGCGATCGAGATCGAAGCCGTCGCGGGCGAGCACGGCAGCCTTGACCACTTCGGCGGCAGACGCGGCCGTCGCATCCATCATGCTGACGGCAAAGCCCGGTCCGCCGCGGTTGATCGCTTCGTTTGCCAGTACCGTCGCGATGATTTCGCGGCGCAGACGATGGCCGGCGATATCGGCGGCATGCGAGCGCTGCATTTTTACCGGGAAATATTGGCTGAGCGTCGCGGCAAAATAGGGATCGTCCGGTAGGTCGCTCGCCGCCAGGGCATCGAACAGGACGATCTTGGCGTAGGAGAGCAGGACACCGATCTCGGCGCGGCTGAGGGGCCGGCCATTGGCGTAGCGTTCGGCAAAGGTCTGGTCGTCGGGCAGCGTCTCAACCTTGCGGTTGAGCTGCTTCGCCCCCTCCAGCACGCTCATGAAACGGCTGAGTTCCAGACCGTTGCTGGTGCCTTTGCGTTCCGTCAGGGAAATCGCCAGAGACTGCAGATAGTTGTTGCGCAGCACCAGCGCCGCCACCTCGTCGGTCATCGAGGCCAACAGCGTATCGCGTTTGGCGCGTGTCAGGCGGCCGTCGAACATGGCGGATGCCAGGGCGATCTTGATATTGACCTCGACGTCGGAGGTATTGACGCCTGCCGAATTGTCGATGGCGTCGGAATTGCAGCGCCCGCCCTTGAGGCCATAGGCGATGCGGCCCTTCTGGGTAACGCCGAGATTGGCGCCTTCGCCGATCACTCTGGCACGAACCTCTTCCGCGGTGATACGGATCGGATCGTTGGCACGGTCGCCGACTTCCGAATCCGTTTCGGCCGGTGCCTTCACATAGGTGCCGATACCGCCGAACCAGAGCAGGTCCACCGGGCTCTTCAGGATCGCCGTCATGATCTCGAAGGGTGTCGCCACGGTCTTGTCGATGCCGATAGTGGCAGCGGCCTCATGAGTCAGCGTCACCGATTTTGCCGAACGTGAGATGATCATTGCGCCCTTCGACAGGACGCTCTTGTCGAAATCCTGCCAGCTCGAGCGGGCGAGATTGAAAAGCCGCTGCCGCTCGGCGAGCGTCTTTTTCATGTCCGGATCGGGATCGATAAAGATGTCGCGGTGATCGAAGGCGGCGAGAAGGCGGATTTTCGGCGACAGCAGCATGCCGTTGCCGAAGACGTCGCCCGACATGTCGCCGACGCCGGCGACAGTGAAGGGCGTCGTCTGGATATCGATGTCCATTTCGCGGAAATGCCGCTTGACGGTCTCCCAGGCGCCGCGGGCCGTGATACCCATCTTCTTGTGGTCATAGCCGGCCGAGCCGCCCGAGGCGAAGGCGTCGTCGAGCCAGAAGCCGGCTTCCTGCGCCAGGGCATTGGCAGTGTCGGAGAACGTCGCGGTGCCCTTGTCGGCGGCGACGACGAAATAGGGGTCGTCTCCATCCTGCCGCACCGTGTCCGGTGGCGCAATGATATCGGCGCCGGAGATATTGTCGGTGATCGACAGCAGGGTGCGGATATAGGTCTTGTAGGCCTCGCGGCCGGCATTGAAGATCTCGTCGCGGCTGCCGCCGACCGGGAGTTTCTTCGGATAGAAGCCGCCCTTGGCGCCGACGGGCACGATGACGGCATTTTTAACCTGCTGCGCCTTCACAAGGCCCAGAACCTCGGTGCGGTAGTCTTCGGCGCGATCCGACCAGCGCAAGCCGCCGCGAGCGACCTTGCCGAAGCGCAGGTGCACGCCCTCTACCTCGACGCCATAGACGAAGATCTCGCGGAAAGGCCGCGGCTCCGGCAGGCCATCCAGGAGTTTCGGATCGAGCTTGAAGGCAAGCATGGCTTTCGGTGTGCCGTCCGGGTTTTTCTGGAAATAGTTGGTGCGTAGCGTCGCATCGACGGCGTTGACATAGCGGCGGAGAATCCGGTCGTCGTCGAGGCTTGGAACATCGGCGAGTTCGGTCTCGATCGTCGCATGCAATTCGCTGAGTTTTTTCGTGCGGTTCTTGTCGTTGAGCTTGGGGGCGAGCGTGTCGTGGAACAGGCGGAAGATCGAGGCTGCGATGCGCGGATATTTGTCCAGCGTCGCGGCGATATAATCCTGCGAATAGGCGATACCAGCCTGGCGAAGATAGCGGGCATAGGCGCGCAGGACGTTGGTTTCGCGAGCCGAAAGACCGGCGGAGATGATCAGCCGGTTGAAAGCATCGTTATCGATCGTGCCGCCGAAGGCTGCGAGGAAGGCTTCCTCCAGCGCCGCGCCGTGGCGCGCGAGATCGATCGTCACGCCGCCGCGGGCTTCGAGTTCCATATCGTGGAGAACGACACGGCCGTTCGCGCCGTTCTTGCCGGTGACGTAAATGTCGAAGGTCCGCTCGCTGAGGACATTGAAGCCGAGATTTTCGAGCAGCGGCACGCGGCGCGACAGCGCCAGATTGTCTTCGGCGTGGAAGATCTTCAACGACAGGATATCGCCCGCTTCCTCCTTGCGGATGTAGAAGGCGATTCGGATCTGATCGGGGCCAGCGGTGGCGGTGATATCGGGCAGGTCGGCAACGGCGTCCTCCGGCGAAAAGGCCTCCTGGAAGGCCTGGCTGACGGAGATATGCGGGGCCTTGGGTCCGGCCAGCATTTCGAAGCGGTCGTCCCAGCGGGCGGTGATGGCGCGGATCGCCGCTTCAAGCTTCGCCTGCGGAACATGCGGGGTCTTGCCGCCGCTGCGGCCGATGATGAAATGCACGCGCGCGACGCCGCCTTCCGGGAAGGCCGGATAGTAGGCGGAAACGCGACCGTCATAGACGGTCTTCAGGTAATTGCCGATCCTCTCGCGGACGACGGAATCATATTCCTCGCGCGGAACATAGACGATCACCGAGACGAAGCGGTCGAAATGGTCGATGCGCGGCAGCGCGCGCACGCGCGGGCGGTCGGCAAGGTCGTTGATCTGTTCGGCAAAGCTTGCGAGCAGCGTCGTGTCGATCTGGAAGAGATCGTCGCGCGGATAGGATTCCAGCGTATTGTCCAGCATGCGCCCGGAATGGCTGGCCGGGTCGAAGCCGAAATGGTCCTTGACCTTCTGCACCTTGGACCGCAGCAACGGCACCTCGCCGGCGGCGCTGGTGTACGCTGTGGACGTATAGAGGCCGACGATGCGCAGTTCGCCGGTGACATTGCCGTCGGCATCGAAACGCTTGACGCCAACATAATCCATATAGGCACGACGGTGAACGACCGACTTCACATTGGCTTTGGTGACGATCAGGAAATCCGGCCCGTCGAGGAAGGCCAGGATTTCCGGCGTGGTGGTGACGGCGTCTTTTCCCTGGCGCAGGACGAGGACGTCGGGATTGGAGAGGATGCCGAGGCCGGCGCCACGGTCGCGCTCCACCTTGGCGCTGGCGCCCTTGCCGGAATAGACATATTCGCGCATGCCGAGGAAGGTGAAATTGCCGTCGCGCAGCCAAGCGAGAAAGGCCAGCGCCTCATCACGATCCGCCTTGCGGCGGGCGGCGGTCTCATAAGTGGAAAGCTCCGTTATCACTGTATCGAGCCGCGTCAGCATTGGCTTCCAGTCGGAAACGGTCAAATGCGTCTGATCGAGCACGATTTGCACGCGCTTGATCAGGTCCGCCGCCTGCGCCGCGGTCAGCGGTGACAGATGTAGTTGAATATGGCTGACACGATCGGCGGGATCGCTCGGATGATCGGCAGAGTAAAGCGTCGGCTGCTTGCCGTCTTTGATGACGAGGATCGGATGCACCGCCATGAAAAGATCGCGGTAGCTGCTGGTCACCTCGCCCATGGCCGATTCGTAGAGGAACGGCATGTTATGATCGGTGATCGAGAGGATCGAAACCGGCACGCCTTCGGGGTCGATATTGGCGACCTGTTCGATGGTGACGCGGGGAGAATCGCCGTTCCAGGCTGCCAGTTCCCCAGCCGCATGCACAGCGGCAAGGGCAAGCATTTCCGGGCTGTAGCGCTCCAAATCGTCATTGCTCGCCCGGCCGAACAGGATTTCCGGATCGAGATGCGCCTCGCCGGTTGCAGCGGCGATCTTGCGGGCCGCTTCGATCTGTTTTTCCCGTTTCGGATTGGTCCTGGGTGCCATGAAATTCCTCCCTTATTCCAAGTTTGGTCACTTTATCAGAAGGTTTATCGAAAAAACTGGCAAATTGAATGCGAATTTCATCGCTTTTCGACCAATTCGGTCTCAAATTTTGAAGAATCTTGCTGATTTGCGATGATCTTGATGCAATCCGTGTAAAAATTGGCGCAGAATTGGCGATATTGCGTAGTCAACAGAGGTTTTCATGACTCTGTGAAGCGCGATTGACAGAGTGACGATAAAAAGATCATCAAACGGCGCAATCAAGGCCGGAAGATCGGAACTGGAAGCAAGCATCATGTCGGATATCGCGGCGGGCGCCGTTATCGTCATCTCCAGCCATGTCGTCAGAGGTTCCGTCGGCAATCGTGCCGCCGTCTTCGCGCTGGAAACCCTGGGCCACCCCGTTTGGGCGCTGCCAACAGTCGTTTTGCCCTGGCATCCCGGCCATGGCCGCTCGACCCGGCTGACCTTTGCCGAGGCGGATTTCGACCACGCGATCGACGATCTTATCGCCGCGCCCTGGCTCGCGGAGGTGAAGGCGGTGCTGTCGGGTTATTTCGGCAATGCCGCGCAGGCACGCTCCGTCGCGCGGCTGGTAACGGCACTCAGGGAAAAGAACCCCGATCTCTTCTATGCCTGCGATCCCGTTATCGGCGATGCCGGTGGGCTCTATGTGCCCGACGCAACCGCCGAAGCGATCCGCGATCAGCTCATCCCGCTCGCATCGCTGGCGACGCCGAACCGCTACGAGCTTGCCTGGCTTGCCGGCGCGCCGCTGGAGGACAACAATGCCGTCATGGAGGCTGCCCTGGCGCTGGGGCCGCCGCGCATGCTGGTGACGTCGGCCGTGCCGATGATGACCGGTGGCACCGGCAATCTCTATCTCAGCGGCCGAAATGCGCTGTTTGCCGAACATCGCAGCATCGACAACGCGCCGAACGGGCTTGGCGACCTGCTCTCGGCCGTGTTCCTGTCGCGGCTTCTGTCGGGCATGGACGAAGAGAGGGCTTTGCAATTGACCACGGCCAGCGTCTATGAAGTCCTGGCGCGGGCGGTCAAGCGCGGCAGCGACGAATTGACGCTCGCCGCCGATGCTTCCAGCCTCTCGACCCCCATGGCAATGGTGCAGATGCGGCGCCTGCTGCATCCGGCGCAGCGACGGAAAAAATAGCGGTCGCCGATGCGATAGCTTTTTGCGTTGCAATAGTTGCCATTGGCGGCGGTGCGCTGTAATTCAATGTCATGAGCTTTCCTACCTCCCTTCTGAACGGCTATCGCAACTTCATGAGCGGGCGTTACGTCGATGAACGCGATCGCTATCGCAATTTGGCGGAGGAAGGGCAGAAGCCCGGAACCCTGGTGATTGCCTGTTCCGACAGCCGTTCGGCGCCGGAGACCATTTTCGACGCTGGTCCCGGAGAGCTTTTCGTTATCCGCAACGTCGCCAATATGGTGCCGCCCTATGAGCCGGACGGCCATTTTCACTCGACGTCCGCAGCTCTGGAATTCGCGGTGCAGTCCCTGAAGGTCGCGGATATCGTTGTCATGGGACATGGTCGCTGCGGCGGCATCCGCGCAGCGTTGGATCCGAATGCCGAGCCGCTGTCGCCGGGCGATTTCATCGGCCGGTGGATGGGCCTCGTAAAGCCGGCCGCCGAGCAGATCCAGAGCAATGACGTTATGACGCCGGCCGAGCGGCAGACGGCGCTGGAGCGCATCTCCATCCGCAATTCGCTCGACAATCTACGCAGCTTTCCCGATATCAAGGCGCTGGAAGAGGAAGGGAAATTGAACCTGCACGGCGCATGGTTCGATATCTCGACCGGCGAGCTGTGGGTGATGGACCCGACGACGCGCGATTTTATCCGGCCGGAAATCTGAGACTACGATAAGGACAAACGAAAAAGGCGCTCCGGGCCATTTGGCCGAGCGCCTTTTGTCGATTTGTTGCCGTAGTTATTGGCCGTCGATCTGCTTGCCGATATAGGCGATCGCCTGCTGGTAGACCGCTGCATCGTTCCAGCCGCCGATCGCCGCGAAATTGGGTTCGCCGGGCTGGTAGCCAAGACCTGGCTGCCAGCCATGGCCCTTCAGGAAGTTTGCAGTTGAGGCCAGCGCGTCGGCGCGGGATCCGACCAGATCGACCCTGCCGTCGCCATCGCCGTCGACGCCGAAATTGACGACGTTCTTCGGCATGAATTGTGTCTGGCCGATTTCGCCATGGGCCGCGCCGCGGGCGGTCGGGCTCAGATAGCCTTCGCCGACGAGCTTGAGGGCGGCGTAGAGCTGATCGGTGAAATAGTCGGAGCGGCGGCAGTCATAAGCGAGCGTCGACACGGCCGAGAGCGTATGCTGGTCGCCCATGAAGCCGCCGAAACCGGTTTCCATGCCCCAGATGGCGATGATCGGGCCGGCGGGCACGCCATAACGCTTCTCGATTCTCGCGAACAGAGCGGCGTTGGCCTGCTTCATGTTCTTGCCACGAGTGATAATCGCCTGGCCACCGCGCTTTCTCATGAAATCTTCGAAGGAGAGCTTGAAGCTCTTCTGGCCGCGATCGGCGCGGATGGTCGGTTGATTGTAATGCACGTTGGCGAAGGCTCGGTCGAGAACAGAGGCACTGACGCCCTGGGCCTGTGCTTCCTGCTTGAATTCCTGCATCCAGTTCTCAAAACCGGCCGACGAGTTGCCGCAAGCTGCCGCATTCGCCGCAAATGGCGTCACCAACAGCAACCCGCCTGCCACGAGAGCTGCCATTCCAGACTTTGTCATGCGCATTCAGAGTCCCCGAATTCTTACCGCGCGAGGCGCGGTAATGGTTTTTGATGGCGCATAAGCCTTCCATTTTTGAGGCCTACGCGCGGTCTTACTGTGACCGGACCATGCCAGTATCCGGCAATTCTGTCATTATCACGGTTAAGCGATCAATATTTTCGCTTCACGTGAAACACTATACCTGACGCAGCTTTGTAAAAGCCTCGCCATTCGATCGGAAATAGCGAGGCTTTTATTTGGTTCCTACTTAGCCAGCAAAGGTTGAAAAACCGTAAATGGTTTATAAACCCTTTATGCCGCCTGCTTGCGCGGCTTGACCAGGCCACGGTTGATCAGGAGTTCGGCAATCTGGATGGCGTTCAGCGCCGCGCCCTTGCGCAGATTGTCGGAGACGACCCAGATGTTGAGACCGTTTTCAACCGTTGCGTCCTCGCGAATGCGCGAAATGTAGGTCGCGTCCTCGCCGGCGGACTCATAAGGCGTGATGTAGCCGCCGTTTTCGCGCTTGTCGATGACGAGGCAGCCCGGGGCTTCGCGCAGGATATCGCGGGCCTGATCGGCAGTGATCTCGTTTTCAAACTCGATATTGACCGATTCCGAATGACCGATGAAGACCGGCACGCGCACGGCGGTGCAGGTAACCTTGATCTTCGGATCGAGCATCTTCTTGGTTTCGGCCAGCACCTTCCATTCTTCCTTGGTGTAGCCGTCTTCCATGAAGACATCGATGTGCGGAATGACGTTGAAGGCGATGCGCTTGGTGAACTTCTTCGACTCGATCGGATCGGCGACGAAGACGGCGCGGGTCTGGTTGAAAAGCTCGTCCATGCCGTCCTTGCCGGCGCCGGAGACGGACTGGTAGGTCGAGATGACGACGCGCTTGATCTTGGCGAAGTCGTGCAGCGGCTTCAGCGCCACAACAAGCTGCGCGGTCGAGCAATTCGGGTTGGCGATGATGTTGCGCTTGGTGAACTGCGTGACGGCATCCGGGTTTACTTCCGGCACGATCAACGGCACGTCGGCGTCGTAGCGCCAGGCGGAGGAGTTGTCGATGACGACGCAGCCCTGGGCGCCGATCTTCGGCGAGAACTTCTTGGAGACATCGCCGCCGGCCGACATCAGGCAGATGTCGGTGTCGGAGAAATCGTAGTTCTCCAGGTTCGAAACCTTCAATGTCCGGTCGCCGAAGGAAACTTCGGTGCCCTGCGAGCGGGCCGATGCGAGGGCTACGACCTCGTCAGCCGGAAAACCGCGTTCGGACAGGATATTGAGCATTTCGCGGCCGACATTCCCGGTCGCGCCCGCAACTGCAACTTTGAAACCCATTTCTCAAGCTCTCTTTCTCTTCTCTCCTCTTGGGCGAGGGGGGGGAACCGCGGCCATAACGGCCGGTTCCTGTCCCCAGCCGAGCCGGGGAGAGAGCGGCAGGCCAGAGACGTCAGACGGTTTTCGTCGTCGTTTTGGCCTTGGTTTTGGAAGAAACCGGAAAACGGAACTCCTGCCCGGCATAGTCTGCCAGGTGACCGAAGCTATCGATCTGTTCGAAGCGAACCATGGAGGTCTTCCTTTTCCGTCGCCGGTTCTACGGGGTTTTCCACAGGAGTCAAGGATTTCCGCGTTCCGACCGATGCGGGAACGCGGAAATCAACATCAGCCCTCAGCGGTTGGTGTTGCGGGTGGATTCGAACAGGAACCAGGTGCGGCGTTCCGTCTCGTCCAGCCAGCTTTCAAGCAGGCTGGCGGTGGCGATATCGCCATATTCATCGCAGACATCGTGGGCGGCGCGGATTTCGGCGGAAAGCCTGAGATTGTCGTCGGCCAGTTCGGCGAGCATGTCCTGGGCGTCGACATATTCGGCGTCATTGTCGGGGATACGCTGCAGCTTGGCGATGTGGCCGATCGAACGCAGCGTGGTGCCGCCGATCTTTCTGGCGCGTTCGGCCATCGGGTCTGTCATGGCGAAGATCTGCTCGCCCTGCTCGTCCAGCAACAGGTGGTAATCGCGGAAATGCGGTCCACTCATATGCCAATGGAAATTCTTGGTCTTGAGATAAAGGGAAAAGACGTCGGCCAGCAGCGCATTCAGTGCTGCGGAAATATCGCGTGTCGCTTCTTCGCTGAGATTGGTGCGCGTGCCCAGTTTCGATTTGGTGTTGGCGGTATTCATGATGACGTGCTCCGTTTCGTTGGTCGCAACAGCGATCCTCAGAGATTTTCGCAGTAATTCATGGCGTTCGCTCGCGAGGGGTCGCATTGCAGACAGGGATCTGTCTTGAAAGTTTCCGCGGTCAAGATGTCGTTTTGCAGCAAAAGCGGCTGCGGAGATCTTCGGAAAAACCCGAACGGCAATGATACTATGAAGACGGAGACGGTTTGGCAATTCTCGCCGGAGGTGGCCGCGCGGATCGGAACCATGGCATGCGGGCAATTCCGCTTCCCTTGCCAAGGAGGGAAGCGGCTCTGCGGATAGGCGGTTACTTCAGGCCGCCGCCGGCATAGAGGGTTTCGCCCGTCAGCCAGCCGGAGTCCTTCGAGGCGAGGAAAACGGCGATCGGGGCAATATCGGTCGGCTGTCCGAGGCGGCCAAGCGGCGTTTGGGAAACCATCTGCTTTTCGAGATCGCTGCCGATGATGCCCGCTGCAATGACGCCTTCGGTTTCGACCCCGCCAGGCGAAATGGTGTTGACGCGGATATTGCGCGGACCGAGCTCCTTGGCGAGGATCTGGGTGATCGAGGTGACGGCGGCCTTGGTCGCCGTGTAGACCGTGGCGGTTGGCAGGTTCATGGTGACGGCGGTCGAGGCGATGTTGATGACATTGCCGCCTTCAGGACCGAAATGCTTCACCGCTTCCTGCGTCGTCAGCAGCGTGCCGAGAACGTTGATGTTGAACTGCCGGTGGAATTCCTCTTCGGTGATCTCTTCCAGCGGCTGGAATTGATAGACGCCGGCATTGTTGACGAGGATGTCGACGCCGCCGAAGGCTCCCTTCGTTTCAGCAAAAAGCCGCTTCACGTCGGCGGATTTCGAAACATCGCCGTGAGCTGCGATCGCCTTGCCGCCCTTGGCGGTGATCTCGGCCACGACCTTGTCGGCGCCTTCGCGGCTCGACGCATAGTTGACGACGATAGCCGCACCCGCCTCGCCCAATGCCTTGGCGATGCCTGCGCCGATCCCCTTCGATGCTCCGGTCACGATTGCGACCTTGCCTGCCAGTTTGCTCATGTCTAGCTCCTGTCGAGATAATTGTTAGATGATTTTATAAATATCGAACTGATGGCGCAGACGAGGCCTTACACCGGCGGTCTTCGCTGCGTCACTTTGATATTTAGATACTCATCTAACTGATGCAAGAGCCGCCGGCGCGGCGTGTGGGGAAAATGATTGTCAGATGTTGGAGAGTTCCGCCATGTAGGCATTCAGGACATCGCGCCGAAGCACCAGGTTTGCGAACTTGCCTTCCCGCACGATCTCGATGAGACCGGCGTTTTCGAGTTCCTTGATGTGATGCGATATCGTCGCGGCACTGACGGTGTGGCACTGCGTCAGGACGCTGCAAGGCATAGGCTCGCCGCGACCGCCGATTTCTTTCAGCATCTGCACACGGCGCGGCTCGGCGAGCGCCCGGGCAATCAATCCCATCTGCCTTTCGCTTAGCCTCGTCTGTCCTGCATCGGTCATCGTCTTCGCCACACTCAAACGGGGAAAGGTTTCCCGCAAATTCGCCGCTTCAGATATATGAATGCAGGGGATGCTTGGCAACCATTCAGGGTGCAGCGATGGACGGGACCAAGGTAGTTCACGAATGATTTTTCGAGAGCTGTGGGGGGGCGGCCCTCGTGGTTCGAGGCTTTGCTGCCTTTGCTGACGCTCTGACATCAAAACACCTCACCATGGGGGCGGAGCGATGACGCGGGCCAGCTCAAGGAGAGCTCTCACCCTTAAGGAGCGGAACCCGAAGGGTGGAGCCTCGAAGGGCGAGGGCGGATGAGGGAAATGATCCCTACTTCCCCTTCAGCAGCGGTAATTTTGGCACCGGCCAGCCAGTCTCGCCGATGCGAAAGAGCAGGCCGTAGCGGGAATAGACGATCGCCGTCATGAAGGAGAACCAGCCGCCAAGCGCGAGGCCGGCGATGACGTCGCTCGGATAGTGCGCGCCGATCATCACTCGCGTCGTCGCGAGCCAAAGAGCGCAGGCGACGAAGATGTAGCGATAGCGGGGGAAGAGGAAGGCAAGTGCCACGAAGAAGGCGCCAATGGTGGTCGCATGGCCGGATGGGAAGCTTTCGAAGCTGGCATGGCCGTTGAAGGGGGAGAAACCGAAAGGACCCCAATCCTCAAAATGAGTGGGGCGGGCACGACCGATGGCGCGCTTGAGGAGATTGGCGATGATGCCCGAAAGCGCGATGGTCGTCAGCAGATAGCCGCCGATCTGACAGATGCGCAGGGCCTGGCAGCGACAGCGCGGCGACTGCAGCAGCCGGCTGCCGGCCCAGCCTTCGAAGAACAGGAAGGCGCTGACCAAGATGATCCAGCCGGATTCGCCGAAATTGGTGAGCAGCTTGCCGAAGAAATGAATGGGCGGTGCAATGTTCTTGATGGTCGCGCCGACCGGCCAATCGAACAGCAGGGCCGCCAGCAATACGATATTGGCGGTCAGGAACAGGCAGATCTTCCAATGCGAAGGAGCGAAGCCGCTCCTATTGCGCCGCCACCGCCTGTCCAGAGACGTCAAGATCGCCTGCATACCCACCGCCTGTCGTCGATACTCCACCCCAGTCGACGATCACGCGTAGCAGGCTCCTGCTACAGTTTTTTTACAGATTTAAGACGATCGGCAGCGAAGCCCATGGTTCAGCCGCGGCCGCGGCCAACCGTCTTGTCCTGTGGAGAAGACCAGGCCGAAACGGGAAAAGAGGATCGCGACGGCGAAGGCGATCCAGGCGCCGAGCGCCAGCCCCGCGGCGACGTCGCTTGGATAATGAACGCCGATGATGATGCGAGAAGCGCCGAGCCAGAGGCCGATGCCGATGAACAGCAGCCGGAATCGCGGGAAAAGCAGAGCCAGCGCGGTAAAGAGAGCACCCACATTGGCCGAATGCGCCGAGGGAAAGCTCTGAAACAGGAAGTCACCATGAAACGGTTCGAAGCCGAGAATGCCATATTGGTCATAAAGCAGGGGCCGCGCCCGTCCGATCGCGTATTTCAGAAGATTGACGATGATGCTGGTGGAAAGAACCGACAGGCCGACATAGGTGACTATCCGGATGAGAAGGACGCTTCGGTAACCGCCATGCGTCGGCGAGCGTCGTACGATAAAAAGACCGACGGCAAACACGACGGCGATGGCGGCGAGGATCCAGGCCAGCCTGCCGATATCGGTGACGGCGCCTGCGACCGCAATCAGTCGCGGCGAGAGGTTTTTCGCAGCCTGCCCAAGCGGTGTGTCGAAGACGAAGAAGGCGAGAACGACGATGTTGATGGCGGTCAGCGTGCAGCCGAGCCAAGGAAGGCGGCCATGACGGCTGCGGCGGACGTCATAGCGCCGCGCCAGCCTCTGCCAAGGTCGTAATTGCCTCTGGATTGTGCTTACTGGTGGCGATGTCGTTTCCGTGCTCATGCGATGGGAAATAGGAGTCCGTCGCGTTGAGTTCAACAAAAAGCCCCCGCTCTGCAAGCAAAGAGCGAGGGCTTTGAATGTTTCACGTGAAATACTAGAGCGAGCTTTGGGCGTTCAGATGAACGCGTGGCGCTCTAGGCGGCGATTATGCCGACAGAGCCTTGAATTCGGCAAGGATGGCATCGCCCATCTCGGCGGTGCCGACCTGGCGGCTGCCGGCGGACATGATGTCGCCGGTGCGGATACCGCTGTCGAGCACGTTGGCGATTGCCTTTTCCAGCGCATCGGCTTCGGAAACCAGGCCGAAGGAGTAGCGCAGGCACATGGCGAAGGAGGCGATCATGGCGATCGGGTTGGCAATGCCCTTGCCGGCGATATCGGGTGCGGAACCGTGTACCGGCTCGTAGAGCGCCTTGCGCTTGCCGGTCTTGGCATCCGGAGCGCCGAGCGAAGCGGATGGCAGCATGCCGAGCGAGCCGGTCAGCATGGCGGCAACGTCGGACAGCATGTCGCCGAAGAGATTGTCGGTGACGATGACGTCGAACTGCTTCGGCTGGCGAACGAGTTGCATGCCGCCGGCATCGGCGAGCATATGCTCGAGCTGCACGTCAGCATATTTTTCCTTGTGCGTCGCGGTGACGACTTGGTTCCAGAGCACGCCCGACTTCATGACGTTGCGCTTTTCCATCGAGCAGACGCGGTTGTTGCGAGTGCGCGCCAGTTCGAAGGCGACGCCGGCGATGCGCTCGATCTCGTAGGTGTCGTAGACCTGGGTGTCGATGCCGCGCTTCTGGCCGTTGCCGAGGTCGATGATTTCCTTCGGCTCGCCGAAATAAACGCCGCCGGTGAGCTCGCGGATGATGAGGATATCAAGGCCGTCAACCAGCTCCGGCTTCAGCGAGGAGGCCGATGCCAGCGCCGGATAGCAGATGGCCGGGCGCAGATTGGCGAAAAGCTGGAGATCCTTGCGCAGGCGCAGCAGGCCGGCTTCCGGACGCACTTCATAGGGAACGCTATCCCACTTCGGGCCACCGACGGCGCCGAAGAGCACGGCATCGGCCGCAAGTGCCTTCTGCATGTCTTCTTCGGAGATGGCGGCGCCATGCGCATCATAAGCGCTGCCGCCGACGAGACCTTCGTCGGTGACGAAACCGGCATTCTTCGCCTCGTTCATATAGGCGATGATCTTGCGGACTTCGCCCATGGCTTCGGGACCGATGCCGTCGCCAGGCAGGAGGAAAAGATTGCGCACTGTCATGGGAAAGCCTCCGCAAAAGAAACAAGTTGCGGGTTCTTAGACCCGCAGATGCGGCTTTTCAAGCGAGGAAGGAGCGGAAACGGTACGGTTTGGGGCTTTTGCGGCCGACCCTCGTGGTTCGAGGCTGCGCCTTTTGGGCTTCGCACCTCACCATGAGGGCGGAGCGAACTATAAGCCAGGCGAGAGCATGAGCCCTCATGGTGAGGAGGCCCAAAGGGCCGTCTCGAACCACGAGGGCGGATGGCTTGCGTTGCTTTATCCTTACTCCGCCAATCCAAGCGAGGCGAGATAGGCGGCCGATGCCGGGATTTTCGACTTGTCCTTGATCTCGATGATCAGGCGCGGATTGCTGTCGAGTTTGGCAAGGGCGGCGAAGACGGCGCGCCAGTGGATATTGCCTTCGCCAAGGCTCCAGTGGCGATCGGCATAGCCGTCGGCATCCTGCAGGTGGACATGCTGCAGGCGGTTGCCGGCGGCGTGGACATAGTAGTCAACCGGCGGTGCGCCGGTGTAGCCATGGGCGTAATGGGCATGGCCGGTGTCGATCGAAACGGCGACGGCGGGTGTATTGAAGCTGTCGGCGAGACCGACGCGGATATGCGGATCCTTGTCCTCGATATTCTCGATGACCATGGTCAGGCCGATATTCTCGGCGCGTCTGACAGCGTCCCTCAACGTCAGATGCGTGTATTCGATGATCTTCTCGCGTTCGCCCTTGTTGTTGTCGAGGTTGTTGTAGGACCAGGACGTATAGGGGCTATGAATGACCATCTGCGTGGCGCCGATATTGGCGCAGACGTCGAGCGCCTGCGTGAGGCGCTTGGTGACGACGGCGCGGATCTCCGGATCCTGCGAGGCGATGATGAAGCCCCAGAATGGTCCGTGGATGCCGAGCCGGCCCTGGTGACCGTCGAGCAATTTCCTGGCGTGCTCGGCGAGCGGCGCCCAGTCGCCATTCAGGATTTCGGCTTCGACGAAGCTCTGCAGTTCCAGATCGCGCGGTTTTTCGAGCAGCCAATCACGATGGGCTTCGACATCGGCAAGCGTCATGGCTGCGCCAAGAATTGGAAGGGAGGTCATGAAATGCTCCGATTGGGAGGAGGAAATGGAGGAGCGGGAGCAGCCTGAAGGGCTCCGCAAAGACTATATGATCCCCCTTTTTGTCGGGCATATTACAGCCGGCAACCTCATGAACTTTCCATGGCATGAAAAGAAAAAGCCGGGCTTTTCAGCCCGGCTCTGACACGCAAATGTGATAATGAAATCGATCAGGCAGCCCAGGGACGGGATGCGGCGTTCGTCTTTTCGAAGCTGTCGATCGCCTTGGCCTTTTCCAGTGTCAGGCCGATATCGTCGAGGCCGTTCAGCAGGCAATGGCGCTTGAATTCGTCGAGCTCGAACTTGATCGAGCCGCCGTCCGGGCCGGTGATCTCAAGGTTTTCCAGATCGATCGTCAGAATGGCGTTGGAGCCGCGCGAGGCGTCGTCCATCAGCTTGTCGAGCTCTTCCTGGCTGACCTTGATCGGCAGGATGCCGTTCTTGAAGCAGTTATTGTAGAAGATGTCGGCGAAGCTCGTCGAAATGACGCAGCGGATGCCGAAGTCGAGCAGCGCCCACGGGGCATGTTCGCGCGACGAACCACAGCCGAAATTGTCGCCGGCGACGAGGATCTTAGCATTCTGATAGGCCGGCTTGTTCAGCACGAAATCCGGGTTCGGCGAGCCATCCTCATTGTAGCGGGCTTCGGCGAACAACCCTGTGCCAAGACCGGTGCGCTTGATGGTCTTCAGATAGTCCTTCGGGATGATCATGTCGGTATCGACATTGACGACCGGGAGGGGTGCCGCGACACCGGTCAACTTCACGAACTTGTCCATGGGGGTCCTGCCTTCAATTTTCGTCTATGCACGAATTATCCTGCCAATAGAGCAAATCCCTGCAAAAATGAAGGGGAATCTTGGAAATGCTCTGAAACCGGGCGCTTCGGCCGCAGTTCCGCAATTCAGGAATTACGCGTGGATGAGCGTACTGGAGAGCGGCGAGGCGCCGCCCTGCCCTGACCTTGGCCTAGAGATCGATGATCGTGCCGCGACCGTCGTTCCAAATGCGCATTTCGCGCTGACCGTTCGCCTTGGCGCGCACCGGAGCAGGCTTCATCCGCAACGAAATCGCGCGACCCACCATAAGCACGGTGAGGATGCCGCCGACAGCGAGCGTGAGTGAAACGGTAAACAGCGCCAGGGCTGCAAACACGGTGATGCCGGCAAGCGCGATAAACAAGGAACGGATATTCTGCATGGTCGAGACCTCTCTACTCATGGCAATGTGGTCCTCTCTGTTTCTCTCTGCAAGAGGAGCATGGCTTTTTGTTGTCTTGCTTGTTGTTGTCTTGCGTGATGGCCGAAAGCGCGGCAAAACTGTATTATGAGCCGTCCCGCCCCTCCCCGTTCCGTCCGTCTGCGCCGCTCGGTGCTGAGTGTCCCTGCGATCAACCGCCGGGCTCTTGAGAAGATAGCCGATCTCGATTGCGATGCGGTCATCTTCGATCTCGAGGATTCCGTGGCGCCGGAGAAAAAGGCGGAAGCGCGGGAGAATTTGCGGGCTTTTTTCGCCGGCTCGCCGCCTGATAGCGAAGAAAAGGCCGGCAAGGAGCGCATCATCCGCATCAATACGCTATCGTCGGGCTTCGGTGCCGATGACCTGGAGTTGGTGCTGGCGCTCGAGCCGGATGCGGTGTTACTGCCCAAGATCGACGAGCCGCAGGATGTGACCGTTGTCAGCGATAGGTTTGCCGAGGCGGATGCGCCGGAGAGCCTGCGCATCTGGGCGATGATCGAGACGCCGCGCGGCGTCTTGAACGCCGCGGCAATCGCCGAGGCCGGGCGCACGGCGGGAAGCCGGCTCGATTGTTTGGTCGTCGGCCTCAATGATCTGCGCAAGGAGACCGATGTGTTGGCGCAGCCAGGCCGCGCCTATCTCGTGCCCTGGCTCATGCAGGTGATCCTGGCCGTCAGCGCCTACGGGCTCGACGCCATCGACAGTGTTTTCAACGATTTCAAGGATATGCAGGCAGTGGACGCCGAATGTGCCGAGGGCCGCGCTATGGGCTTTGCCGGTAAGATGTTGATCCATCCGAACCAGATCGAAGCCGCCAACCGGCATTTCGGCCCCGATGAAGCTGCCATTGCGGAGGCGGAAGCCATCATCGCCGCTTTCGCCGATCCGGCGGCGGCCGGCCTCAATGTCGTAAACCTCGGCGGACGCATGGTCGAGCGGCTGCATCTTGTCCAGGCGGAAAGGCTGGTCCATAAAGCTCGCCTGATTGCAGAACGCCATCGTCCTTCGACAGGCTCAGGATGAGGCTG
Organism: Rhizobium sp. NXC24; assembly: GCF_002944315.1. Classification (NCBI taxonomy): domain Bacteria; kingdom Pseudomonadati; phylum Pseudomonadota; class Alphaproteobacteria; order Hyphomicrobiales; family Rhizobiaceae; genus Rhizobium; species Rhizobium sp. NXC24. The sequence goes on along the minus strand of NZ_CP024311.1, from coordinate 4,119,356 downwards.
ATACGTATGAAAGACGACTTGATGAAACTCTACCGCTTCCTCACCGGCCCTGACGACGCTTCCTTCTGCCATAAGGTGACCGCGGCACTGAACAAGGGCTGGGAACTCTCGGGCTCGCCGACCTATGCCTTCAATGCCGCGACCGGCCTGATGCAATGCGGCCAAGCGGTCGTCAAGGACGTCGAAGGCAAGGATTACGATCCGGAAATGAAGCTTTCCGAGCAGTAAGCATAGCAGGATCGGTTCCTCACCGGTCCGTCGCTTCTTCGGCGCTCGCCTCGATGCGCTCCATGTCCTCGTCGCTCAGGCCGAAATGGTGGCCGATTTCGTGGATCAGGACGTGGGTGATGATGTCGCCGAGGGTTTCCTCGTTTTCCGCCCAGTAATCGATGATCGGCCGGCGATAGAGGCGGATCTTGTTCGGCATTTCCCCGGTTTGGGCGGTGAAACGCTCCGATATGCCGCGGCCTTCGAACAGGCCGAGCAGATCGAAGGGCGTTTCCAGCGCCATGTCCTCGAACACGTCGTCGTCGGGGAAATCTTCGATGAGGATGATGAGATTGCCGGTGAGCGAACGGAATTCGTCCGGCAGGTGGCTGTAAGCCTCCGTGGCCAGGGATTCGAATGTGCTGATCGAGGGGGCATGGCGGTCCCGCCAATCCTCGCTCTGGTCAATGCGGGCCATGAATGCTTCCTTCCTTAGCTGGTCATATAGAGCCTTTGTTTCGGTTTTTCGAGAGTGGATTCAGGCAGAGGAATATTTTCTCATAAAATGGTGTTGACTCTTCTTCCGACCTCTGGAATCCATAAGAACATAACAGGAACATAATTGATCTGGAGCTAACGTCATGGCCGAGGCCGCCGTGGCGCGGGAGACGCTTTTTGCCCTGCGTGAAACCATTGCCCGACTGGAAGGCAGGCCGATACCGGCGCTGGCTGCCGTGGCGCATGAGGCACGGGCAGCAGAGCCGGAGGTTGGTTCAGCCGATGCCGTCCAGCCGCTTGCGATAGGGGTTGCCGATCTCGACGAGGCGATGCAGGGCGGCGTGCCGCTCGATGCGCTGACGGAGATCCGCTCACTGGCCTTGCGGGATGCCGGAGCGGCCAGCGGTTTCACGCTTGCTCTCGCTGCACGGCTTAGAGCTCTCGCTGCGCGGCCTGGGGGGCAAGCCGCCGGCAAAACTGCGGCCGTATCGCCGGTTCTGTGGATCGGCGATACGGTCGCGGCGATGGAGGCCGGCCTGCCCTATGCGATCGGGATTCGGGATTTCGGATTGGAGCCGGCCGGTTTTCTGCAGGCATCGCCGCGCAAGCTGGAAGAGGCGCTATGGCTGGCGGAGGCGGCTCTCGTCAGTGCGGCCTTTGCGGTCGTCATTCTGGAGGTACGCGGCAATCCGGCCCGTTTCGGGCTGACGGAGAGCCGGCGGCTTGCGCTTCGGGCCAAGGCAGCGGGGCGGCCCTTGTTTCTGTTGCGTCAAGCGGGCGAGGAGGAGGCGAGCAGTGCTCTCTTCCGTCTCGCCGTCGAACCCGCGCCGGCCCTGGCGCGGCCCCTGCCGGACGGATCGCTACTTGGCGGCAGCATCGGTCATCCGGCCTTTCGTCTCACCCTGGAAAAGAGCCGCAACCCGGCACCCTTTTCCATAACCCTGGAGTGGAATGCCCATGACCGCCAGTTTGCCCCTGTCCTCGACACTCAGCGCCCTGCCTTTCCCGGCGAATACGCAGCGCATTCTGGCGCTGACCTTTCCGCATCTGCCGACCGACCGGATCGCCCGCAAGCGATGGGGTCTGTCCTGGCGTTCGACCGGTCGGCTTGAGGCGCCACCACTCGCCTGTGCCGGCAAGCTGAACAATGCCATGCGGCTCACCGCGCTCAATGAAAGGGCCGAGACGATCGGCCTGAAGCTTGCACAGGGCGTCGCCGAGGCGAAGGCGATCTGTCCCGCCCTTGACGTCGTCGAAGAGAATCCGGCCGCGGATCGCAAGCTGCTGGAGGCGATCGCCGATTGGTGCGATCGCTATACGCCGCTGGTGGCGATCGACGGCAAGGACGGGCTTTTCCTCGATATTACCGGCTGTGCCCATCTCTTCGGCGGCGAAGAAGCGCTGCTCGAGGATATTCTGATCCGGATTTCCCGGCTTGGTCTCGATGTCCGTGGCGCCATCTCCTCTGCGCCGGGTCTGTCCTGGGCGGTGGCCCGCTTCGACGAGAGCCGTGTCGTTCCTCCGGAAGCCATGGAAGAGGCGCTGGCGCCACTGCCGGTCGCCTCGCTCAGGCTTGGCGAGGAAACAGTCGCCGCATTGCAGAAGCTGGGATTGAAGCAGGTGGGCGATCTCCTGGCCGCACCGCGGGCGCCGCTGACCCGCCGTTTCGGCGCGCAACTCCTGTTGCGGCTCGATCAGGCCGTCGGCCTGATCGAGGAGCCGATCTCGCCGCGCCGGCCGGTCGCGCAGTTGTCAGCCGAGCGGCGGCTTGCCGAACCGGTGCAGGCGGAGGCCGATATCCTGCAGCTTGCCCGCCAGCTTGCCGAAACCTTGAAGCCGGGGCTGGAGGCCCGCGGTGTCGGTGGCCGTTCGTTCGAGCTTTTGCTGTTCCGGGTCGACGGCATGGTGTTCCGCATCGCCGCCGGGGCGTCGCAGCCGCTGCGGGAGCCGAGCCGGATCGCCAACCTGTTCACGGAGCGCTTCACTGCCATTCATGACGATCTCGATGTGGGATACGGCTTCGAAATCGTCCGCCTCAATGTCCTGGAACATGCGCCTTTCGACGCGGCGCAAGACGATTTCATCGAAGAGGGCCGGCAGGATGGCTCGCTCGCCGCCTTCGCCGACCGGGTCGCGGCACGGCTGGGGCCGGACTGCCTGCAGGGCTTCGCGCTGCAGGAAAGCCATATTCCCGAACGTGCCGTTCGATCGATACCTGCCGTAGAAATCCTTGCGGCCCACAGACGGACAGGAAGCGAGCATGCCGGTCATGGCTTCTTCCGCGGGGAGCGCCCGCTCCGGCTGTTTCGCATGCCCGAGCCGATCGAAACCTTTGCCACCGAAGTGCCTGACGGTCCGCCCCGGCAATTCCGTTGGCGGCGGATCACGCATAAAGTCCTGCGGGCCGAAGGACCGGAGCGGCTTGCGGCGGAATGGTGGGTCGACGAGGAGGAAACCCCGGCCCGCGATTATTTCCGCATCGAGGATGAGGCCGGTCATCGTTTCTGGCTGTTTCGCAAGGGTCTCTATGGTCAGGGTGCAACAAGGCCGAGCTGGTACATGCATGGAATCTTCCCATGAGTGCCCCTGCCCCAACTCTCGAAACCGTGCCCTTTTTCGAGATCGGGGCACGATCGAATTTCTCCTTTCTCGAAGGAGCTTCGCATCCGGAAGAAATGGTTCTGGCCGCAAAGATCGCCGGCCTCAGCGGCCTCGGCATCGCTGATCGGAACAGCGTCGCCGGCGTGGTCAGGGCGCATGTCATCGCCAAGCAGCATCGCTATCGCTTCCAGCCCGGCGCCCGCCTGATCTTTTCGGACGAGACGCCCGACATCCTCGCCTTCCCGCAGAATCGCAAGGGTTGGGCGCATCTCTGTCGGCTGTTGAGCGCCGGCAATCTCAGGGCCGAGAAAGGGGAATGCGAGCTTCACGAGGCCGACCTCCTGGAATGGGGCGACGAGATGATGCTGGCGCTCGTGCCGGATGCTGCGAGCGTGGAGACGCAGGAGGGACAGGCGAAACTGGAAGGGTGCCTGGCGCGGCTGTGGATGCGCTTCGGCAGGAAGCTCCATATGGCGCTGTCGCCCGCCTATGACGGGCGCGATCACCTGTTCTTCGCGACACTCTCCATCCTCGCGCTCAGAAACGGGGTGCGCTTGATCGCCACCAATCAGCCGCTTTATCACGCGAGCGAGCGCAAACCGCTTGCCGATATCGTCGTTTCGATCCGTGAGCATGTGCCGATCGCCGAGGCCGGCTTCAGGCTGGCGGCCAATGCCGAACGCTGTTTGAAGGGCGGGGCGGAAATGGCACGGCTTTTTAAAAACTACCCGAAAGCCATCGCCAATACGCAAAAGTTTTTTAGCCGGCTGTCTTTTTCGCTGGATGAGCTGAAGCACAATTATCCCGACGAAAGTGTTCCGGGCGAGACTGTCTCGGAAACGCTGGAGCGACTGACGCGGGCGGGCGCCAAATGGCGCTATCCTAATGGTATTCCACCCAAGGTCGCCAAGCAGATCGACTACGAGCTCGATCTGATCAAGCAGAGGCAGTACGAGCCCTATTTCCTGACGGTGCATCGCATCATGGAACATGCTCGCAGCGAAAATATCCTGTGCCAGGGCCGCGGCTCCGCTGCCAATTCCACGGTCTGCTATTGCCTTCGAATTACCGAGGTCAATCCGGAGATCACGACGCTTTTGTTCGAGCGCTTCATTTCGACGGAACGGGAAGAGCCGCCGGATATCGATGTTGATTTCGAGCACGAGAAGCGCGAAGACGTTATTCAGTATATCTACAAACATTACAAAAAGGAGCATGCCGGGCTGACGGCGGCAGTCACCAGCTATCGGGCGCGCTCGGCTGGCCGCGAGGTGGCGAAGGCCTTCGGCCTGTCGGAGGATGTGCAATCGGCTCTGGCGAGCGGTGTCTGGGGCTGGTCGACAGAAGAATTATCCGAACGCGAGGCAAGGATTGCCGGCCTCGACCTCAGGGATCGGACGACGCAGCGCGTTCTGTCCTATGCTTCGACGCTGATGGGATTTCCCCGGCATCTGACCCAACATGTCGGCGGCTTCGTCATCACCAGGGACCGGTTGGATGAAGTCGTGCCGATCATGCATACGGCGATGGACGACCGCTATATGATCGAGTGGAACAAGGACGATCTCGATTCCCTCGATATTCTCAAGATCGACGTCCTGGCGCTGGGGATGTTGACCTGCCTTGCCAAGGCCTTCGATCTGCTGCGCCTCCACTATGATGTGAAGAAGACGCTCGCCGATCTCGGCAATGCCAATCATCCGGACGGCGAGCCGGTCTATGACATGATCTGCCGCGCCGATACGATTGGGGTTTTCCAGATTGAGAGCCGGGCGCAGATGAGCATGCTGCCACGGCTGAGGCCTCGTAGATTCTACGATCTGGTCATCGAAGTGGCGATCGTCCGGCCTGGACCGATCCAGGGCAACATGGTGCATCCCTATCTCAAGCGGCGAGAGGCAGACCGGGCAGGAAAGGAACTCGACTATCCGAGCCCGGAGCTGAAGGAGGTTCTGAAGCGAACGCTGGGAGTCCCCCTCTTTCAGGAACAGGCAATGCAAATCGCCATTACGGCAGCGGGGTTTACACCTGCGGAGGCTGACAAGTTGCGCCGGGCGATGGCGACCTTCAAACGAACGGGGACCATCCACACTTTCGAGAAGAAGATGATCGAAGGCATGGCTGAAAGGGGGTACGAGCGGGAATTCGCCAAAAACTGTTTCGAGCAGATCAAGGGTTTCGGCGAATATGGCTTTCCCGAAAGCCACGCGGCTTCCTTCGCCCTCCTCGTCTACGCCTCTTCCTGGCTCAAGGCCTATTATCCCGATGTCTTTTGTGCGGCGATCCTCAATGCGCAGCCCATGGGTTTCTATGCGCCGGCGCAGCTCGTGCGCGATGCGCGTGAGCATGGCGTCGAGATGCGGCCGGTGGATGTAAATCATTCCAGTTGGGATTGCCTGCTGGAGAGGGCGCGCTTCGATCAGGACGCCGTCGAGCCGCGTCATGTGTCGATGCGCGCACTGATCAAGACGCAATGCGCCGTCCGCCTCGGTTTCCGGCAGGTCAAGGGCCTGTCGGATAAGGAGATGGAACAGCTCGTCGAGCGTCGTGGCGCTGGTTACAGTTCCGTGCGCGATCTCTGGCTGCGCTCCGGTCTTGCCAAAGCGCAGATCGAACGCCTCGCGGATGCGGATGCCTTCCGCTCCATCGGTTTGAGCCGTCGCGAGGCGCTTTGGGCCGTGCGGGCTCTCGATGTCGGCAGCGCTGCGGAAAAGCTACCTCTCTTCGATCTTGCCGACCGCACCGACCTGCAAATCGAGCCGGTGGTGTCCCTGCCGGAAATGCTGCCTGGCGAGCAGGTGATCGAGGATTATCGCTATCTTTCGCTGTCGCTGAAGGCGCATCCGGTGTCTTTCCTGCGGGCGGATTTCGCCCAACTGGGCATCGTGCAGAACAGGGATTTGCCCAATGTTCCTAATGGCAGGATGGTGACGATTGCCGGGTTGGTGCTGGTGCGACAGCGGCCGGGCTCGGCGAAGGGCGTGATCTTCATGACGTTGGAGGACGAGACCGGCGTTTCCAATGCGATCGTCTGGCCGAAGATGTTCGAGAAATACCGCGCCATCGTCATGGGCGCCCGGCTGGTCAAGATCCGCGGCCGTCTGCAGAGCGAAAGCGGCGTCATCCATGTGGTGGTCGACTATATCGAGGATATGACTTCGGCGCTGGGGATCCTGCAACGCGAAGCTAGGCGGTTCGGCGTCAGCGATCGGGCGGATGAGGCCCTGCGTCCGACCATGGATCACCGGCAGAAGAAGCGGCTTACCGAAACAAGTGCGTCCGTGCGAGAGGCTGCCGAGATAGCGGCAGATGGCCGCAGCAATGCGGCCGAGACGGCAAGCGTCATGCCGCGAGGCCGTAACTTCCATTGATGCGCAGGGCATCATGCGTCACGCCAAAGTGACCCTGTCCGGCTCGCCCGATGAAAAATGAATCGAATTTTTCTTGACAAAGATCGTCTTCTTTCGCAGATAACAAGACAGCAGATGTCATGTTTGACGGGCTGAGCGAAGAATGCTGGTTTGCAGTTGTAATTACATCACCGACAAGGAAATCCGGGAGGTCATCATCGAGCTCCTCGATCAGGATTGTTGGCAGCTCATCGTTCCTGCCAAGGTCTATCACGCCATGTCGAAGCGCGGCCGTTGCTGCGGCTGCTTCCCGAATGTCGTCGACATCATTATACAGACGACCGAGGACTATCATGCCCGCCGCCACTCGACGGAGGCGGAAATATTTGATTTCATGTCCCGCTTGAAAAAGTTCCATGAAGAAAACAGGAGAGCGGACATTGAAAGGCGACAAAAAAGTCATCGAGCGGCTTAACGAGGCCCTATTTCTCGAACTCGGTGCAGTCAATCAATATTGGGTTCATTACCGGCTTCTGGAAGATTGGGGCTATACCAAGCTTGCCAAGAAGGAGCGTGCGGAATCCATCGAAGAGATGCACCACGCCGATCGTCTCGTTGCTCGCATCATCTTCCTCGAAGGGCATCCGAACCTGCAGACACTGGCGCCGCTGCGCATCGGCCAGAATGTCAAGGAAGTGCTGGAGGCCGATCTCGCCGGCGAATATGACGCCCGCACCGCCTACAAGAAGTCGCGCGACATCTGTCACGATGCCGGCGACTATGTTTCGATGAAGCTGTTCGAAGAGCTGTTGGCGGATGAGGAAGGTCATATCGACTTCCTGGAAACCCAGATCGACCTGCTTGAAAAGATCGGCGAGGCCAAATACGGCCAGCTCAACGCCGATTCCGCTGATTCTGCTGAATAATTAGCATCGATTTTCCGGCCGCCCTTTCAGGCGGTCGGAATGCGCTCAGTCTTCCGCCTTCAACCCAGCCAAATTTTGGAATTCGGCGACGACCTGCTCGTAGACGGACCGTTTGAAGGCGACGATCAGACTGGGTAGCTCCGCCATCGGCTTCCAATCCCAGGCCTCGAATTCCGGTTCATGGCCGCCCGGCGGCGGATTGATGGCGATTTCGCTTTCGTCGCCGTCGAAGCGGAAGGCGAACCAGCGCTGGGTCTGGCCGCGGAATTTTCCCTTGAGGCCGATGCCGATCAATTGCGGCGGCAGATCGTAGTTGATCCAGTCCTTCGCTTCGGCGAGCAGCGTCACGGTCTTTATGCCGGTCTCTTCGTAAAGCTCGCGATAGGCGGCCACTAGCGGGTCCTCGCCTTCGTCGATGCCGCCCTGCGGCATCTGCCAGAGATGCGGCGAGCCGTCATATTCGGAATTGCCGTCCGGAATGCGCTTGCCGGCCCAGACCAGCCCTTCGCGATTGAGCACCATGATGCCGACGCAGGGGCGATAAGGCAGGTCTTCAGCTCTGATGGGGACGCGGCTCTTGCTCATGGTAATCCTCTAAGCCTTCAGGGATGTTTGGGGTCGTCGGCAAGCGCCGAGACGGCGACGATCTCGATGCCGCGCATGGCGGCCTCCTCGCTCCATTTGCTGATGGCGTCGACGCTCTCGTCGAAAGCGGACGCAACGCCGATAGCCGAGCCATTACGGCGGGCGATGCGCTCCAGCTCGTCGAGCTTCTTCAGGATGGCATCCTGCTTCAATTCTCCGTCGAGCTGCACATCCGCAAATGCATGCGGCACCTCAAGCGCCTTGGCAACCGTACCGGATTTGGACTGTGCCGAGGAGCCGTCGTCGAGGAACAACAGACCGCGCTTGCCGATATCACGCATGACCGGTTCCATGGCATCGGCATTCGACAGGAATCGTCCGCCGAGATAGTTCATCACGCCAGTATAGTTGGTGATTTCGGCCAAAGCCTTGTGCAGGTCTTCGATGTTTTTGGCCGCGGGCTGCGAGGTCAAAAGCGTATCGGGTCCGGGGTTGTTGCCTGGGTAATCGAATGGCTCGAAAGGCACCTGGATCAGGATTTCATGGCCGCCACGCCGCGCCTCCTGCATCCAGCGCTGCAGGCTGTTGCCGCTGGCGGCAAAGGCGAGCGTGATTTCCTCCGGCAGTTTCTCGATGGCGCGCTGCGTACCGGTCTGGCTGAGGCCGAGGCCGCTGACGACGATGGCGACGCGCGTGCCGCGGGCACCGGACCAGGGCCGCGCATATTGGTCCATCGGTCTCAATCCGCTCGGCGCGATAATCGGCAGCTTGCCGAAAGGCGAATCCTCCAGCAGGCTGTCGTTCGGCGTCGCCGCCATGCGCGGATCCTGGCCGACCTGATTGGCATTGATCAGCACAGGGCCGTCGCCGTCGCGCGTATTCGGGCTGAACATGGTCACGACCGAACCGTCGCTGGTGACGATGCGATGCGTATCGGCGCCGGATTGCGGATCGACCTGCTTCAGGCCTGTCGTTTGATCGCCCGTGGCCGGCTTGTTACTGGCCTGCGGTGATGGCGACGCCTTTTCGGCAGTCTCGACCGGGGGAGTCTTCTGCAGATGGTCGCGCAACAGTGCTGAATAGAGGGAAAAACTGGCGATCGCGATCAGACAGAAGCCGGCGAGGATGCGCCCGAAGGGCGGACGCCGCCGCTTGCGGCCAGAGCCGCGGTTCTGGCCCAGCGGTGCATGCAAATCCGTTCCCAAAGTCCGTATCCACCCCAAAATGGGAAAATGTCCGCCCCCGTGCATTCCAGTTTCATGCAGCCATCAAAGCAGGGAGACGCTGCAGATTCAAAACACTCAAGCAGATCCAAAATGGATTTCGAATAAGACATGCTTATTCAAATAGTTAGAGCGAGATGAGATCAATCACCTCGCCCTGGATATGAAAGCGCCGGGTCTGTTTCCAGCCCGGCGCTATTTCCTTATTTGGAGGAAACCGCCTTTTCCGGGTTCGGCGGGAAGGACGGGTCGGTCTTTGCGCCGCGCAACAGGTCAAGCGCGTAGTTGAGCTGAACGTCGTCCTTCGGATCCGGCGGCACGTAAGCGGCCGAGCCGGAGCCCTGGTCGGTTTCGCTCTGGCCCTTGATGTGGCCCGGCAGGCTGGATTCGCCTTCCGTCACCAGCTTGCCCTTCAGATCGTCCGGCAGCGGCTCGTCGACCTTGACGTCGGGCGTAATACCGGTGCCCTGGATCGAACGGCCCGACGGCGTGTAATAAAGCGCCGTCGTCAGACGCAGCGCGCCGTTGCCATCGCCAAGCGGGATGATCGTCTGCACGGAGCCCTTGCCGAAGGACTGGGTGCCGAGGACGGTGGCGCGGCGTAGATCCTGCAGAGCGCCGGCAACGATTTCCGATGCCGAAGCAGAACCGCCATTGATGAGCACGATGATCGGCTTGCCGTCGGTCAGGTCGCCCGGGCCCGCGTTGAAGCGGCGGGTTTCGTCCGGATTGCGGCCGCGGGTCGAGACGACTTCGCCACGCTCCAGCACATCGTCGGCAACGTTGATCGCCTGGTCGAGCAGACCGCCCGGATTGAGGCGCAGGTCGAGGACATAGCCCTTCAGCTTGTCGGCCGGGATATCCTTCTTGATCTTGGCGATCGCGGCTTCCAGGTCCGGCGTGGTCTTTTCGGTGAAGGAGATGATGCGGAGATAACCGACATCGCCGCCTTCTTCGCGCGACTTGACGGCGGCAACGGCGATCACGTCACGGATGATGGTGAGTTCGATCGGCTTGTCGGCGCCCTTGCGCATCAGCGTCAGCTTGATCGGCGTCTTGACGGCGCCGCGCATCTTCTCAACAGCGTCTTCCAGCTTGAGGCCGCGGACCGACTGGCCGTCGATGGCGGTGATATAGTCGCCGGCGAGAACACCGGCCTTGGCGGCGGGCGTGTCGTCGATCGGGGTGATGACCTTGACGAGGTCATTGTCCATGGTCACTTCGATGCCGAGACCGCCGAATTCACCCTTGGTCTGGGTGCGCATGTCGTCGGCGTCCTTGGCATTCATGTAGCTCGAATGCGGGTCCAGCGAGGACAGCATACCGTTGATGGCGGCTTCGATCAGCTTGTCTTCCTGGGGCGGCGTTACGTATTGCGCGCGCACACGTTCAAAGACGTCGCCGAAAATCGACAGTTCCTTGTACGTGGAAGCGCCCGCGGCTTCCGCCGGCGCTACCGCCGTGTAGATGACGCTCATCGCGGTCGCACCCATCAATGCGCCAACGAGAACAAGAGAAGCCCTACGTATCATTGCGTGCCTTTCCAGTGTCTTTGGAGGTCCACCAAGGCCGAGAATCGACCGGCTTCCCATCTTTTCGAAATTCAATGTAAAGCGTTGGTCGATCCGTTTCCAGCGCCAATGCAGTCGCGCTCGCGACTCTTTTTTGGCCCATTACAGCGAGCGGCTCGCCAGCGAAGACAAATTTGCCGAGACGCGTCTTGATCGCGTCCATTCCCGACAGCACCATATGATAACCGTCGCCGGTATCCAGAATAACCATCTGGCCATAGCTGCGAAATGCGCCGGCGTAAACGACAGTCCCATCGGCAGGAGCGGTGACGAGCGCGTCGGCGCCGGTTGCGAGGGTCAGGCCCATCGCGGTATGTCCCGTACCGTCATCGTCGCCGAACTGGCGGAGAATATCACCCGCCACAGGCAGCTCCAATTTCCGTTTAAGGTCGGAAAACGGATATGCGGGCGCAATGCGGTTTTTATCGGGCACGCCGCTTTCGGCCAGTGCCCTCGCCTGTTCGCGCTGCTGATCGGTCATCTGCTCCCGGCGGGCCTCTTCCGCCCGGGCCGCGGCGGCGGCATCGCGCACCGAGCCGATCTGGCTTTCCAGCGATGCGACGAGGCCCTCGAGACTGGTCGCCTGACCCGCCAATTCTTCGGAACGCTTGCGTTCGGCGTCCAGTTCGGCGGCATTCTCATGGCTGTGCTTGTCGTTTTCGGCGACCAGCATGTCCATGCGTCGTTCCTCCTCCAGACTGTTGGTCATGGTGGCGGTGAGATCGGCCTTTTCTGCCGCGGTGGCGGCATGCAGTTTGGTGAGATCGGTAAGGTCGGCGATGAGCTTGTCCGTCTCCTTGCGCATGCCGGGAACGACGGCGCCGAGCAGGATGGCGCTGCGCACGGAAGCCAGCGCATCGTCGGGCGTTACCAGCAGCGCCGGCGGCGGGTTGCGGCCCATGCGTTCCAGCGCGCCCAGAACTTCGGCCAACAGCGCACGTCGCTCATGCAATGATTTGCGAATCTTGTCTTCCTTGACTGCGAGATCGGTCAGCTTCCTTTCGCTCTGCTCTATCTTGCGGTCCATATCCCTTCGGCGGGCCGCGCTGTCGATCAGCGCCTGGCGCAGGCTGGCCGTGCTCTTGTCGAGCGAGGCGATGCTGTCTTCCAGGGCTTTCGTCTTGTCGGAGGAAAGGCTGATCGTCTTTGACAATTCCTCCAGCTCGGTGCGGGTTTGATCGCGCTTCTTGGCAAGATCGGCGGCAGGGTCCGGCGCCTGTTCGGCCGGCTGCGTCGAGGATGCGGTCGAGGCGACGCCGGGCTGGTCGTCCTTGGTTTGCGTGGGGGTCTGCGCGGGCGAGGCGCCGTCATCTTCCTGCGCCAGGGCCATATCCCGGAACTGAAACGGGCTTTCCACATAGACACCGACGCCAAGACACACCGCCAGTGAGGGCAGCAGCAAGCGGGAAAGCGTGGGTGGGGTTTTTCTCATCCAGTCGTTTGGGCTCGGCCCCTTCAGATCGCGCGAAATTAAACCGGTTTGCCGCGATTATCCAGGAAGCATCATCAATTTTGCGGCGGGAATCAAAACACGCCTGTGTGAGCGTTCCGTTAACGCAAAATAGCCGAAAGCCAAACTGTTTTCGAGCAATTCGATCCGGGGCAGCGGAATCTCAAACCCGATGGTAGGGGTGACCGGAGAGGATCGTGACCGCACGATAGAGCTGTTCGGCGATGAGAATGCGCACAAGCTGATGCGGCCAGGTCATCTTGCCCAGGCAGATGGTTGCGTCGGCTCTCTCGTAAAGGGAGGGGTCGAGACCGTCGGCGCCGCCGATGGCGATCGTGAGATCGCGCTTGCCCTGGTCGCGGAACGTGCCAAGCAAAGCGGCGAAGGCTTCGCTGTCCAGCGCCTTGCCCCGCTCGTCGAGCAGAATAAGAACGCCGCCGTCCGGATGCGCTTTCTGCAACAGGACCGCTTCTTCACGCTTGCGCGTCTCGCCGTTGGATGCGCGGCTTTCGGCGACTTCCGTCATGCGCGCCAATTCGAGGCCGATTGCTGGACCAGCCTTGGCGAAACGGTCGAGATAACGGGCCGCAAGATCCTTTTCAGGGCCGGTTTTCAACCGTCCCACGGCAAAAAGGCCTATCCGCATTCCCGCTCCCAAGCATATCCGCCATCATGGCGGCACAAAATATAGACCGTTGCCGGACAATCATGTCCGGCTATTCAAACCTACTAACCGGGACCGGGAATAATGCCCGGAATAGGTCAGTGCAGCGTGCCCTCGTCGAGATCGGGCGCGGCCCACATCTTTTCGATGTTATAGAACTCGCGAATCTCGGGACGGAACACGTGAATGATAATGTCACCCGTGTCGATCAGCACCCAGTCGCCGCCTTCCAGGCCTTCGACGCGGGCATTGCCCAGGCCTTCTTCCTTGAGGTCGGTGATCAGATGGTCGGCGATCGCCAGGACATGCCGGTTCGAGCGTCCGGAGACGACGACCATGTAGTCTCCAAGCGCGGACTTGCCAGCAATGTTGATGGTGACGATATTTTCGGCCTTGGAGTCCTCGAGGCTTACGAGGACGGCTTGCAGGGCGCGGGCAGCGGCATCGACGCCACGTTCCGGGCTCTTCGGGACAACGACAGGCGTTCTTCCCTTGGCGTGTACTGTTGTCAGTGCTCTTCCTTCCTTGAGTAACAGAACAGGCACATGATCTGAGTCGATCACACCTTAAAGATAGGCACCAAAGCATTAAGGTTTCAAGACGCTGGTTGTCATCTATTGGACGTAAAGACAAGCTTTTGTGGTATTTCCCGCCTCTTTCGCACCATATGTGGGCAATTCGGCCGGGCGGCTGCGCGGCGAGCGTCAGGGTAACGCAAGGTGAGGTGAGCCCCGTCCTCCGATCTCGGCCGCCCGCTTCCCATGTACAGGCGCGCGAAGGACGCGTATACACAAGATCAGATCGAAACGCTCCGACGCCATGACCAAAGCTCCACAACAATCCCTGAAACCCATCCTCCGCATCAGTTTTTCGGGGCAGGGCCGGCTTGGGCGCGGCAAGATGGAACTCCTTGAACATATTCGCGAAACCGGTTCGATCTCGGCCGCCGGTCGGGCCATGGACATGTCCTATCGCCGTGCCTGGCTGCTGATCAGCGAATTGAACCATATGTTCCAGGAGCCGGCCGTCGAATCCCAGCGCGGCGGCCCGAACGGCGGCGGCGCGGCATTGACGCCCTTCGGCGAGGAATTGCTGCGGCGGTTCCGCGGCATGGAGAGTTCGGTGCGGGCCGCCATTGCCGGTGATCTCGAATGGCTGGAGGCCAATCGCAACCCTGACGACGCCGTCGCAGAGCCGCAGGTGGAGTCCTGATCGCCCTTAGGATTCGAGCGCCACGGTCTTGATGACCGCGTGGATGGGCAGTCCGATGCGCAGACCCAGCCGTTCGGAGGAAAACTGCGTAATGCGGGCAAGGACCGTGTCGCCACCGCAATCCACTTTCACTTCCACGGTGCCATCGGCCGCCGTGCCGAGGGCAAGCACCCGTCCTTCGAGGATATTGAGGGCGCTGAGACCTTCGGGCCGTGCCGTTGCCAGTATGACGTCGCGGGCGGGAATGTGGACGCGGACGATCTTGCCAATTCCAGCCGCTTCCCCGGGCACGAAGAGCCTTGCCGCTTTCAGCGCCACAATGGTCAGGCGGTGCTCGCGGTCGATATGCTCCACACGGCCCTCGAGCAGAACGCCCGCTTCGCGGCGGTCGATCGCCTGTGGGCCGGAAAGCTGGCTAAAGATCTCGACCGCCGGTCCCGTCGCTTCCACCTTGCCGTCGCGCATGACGACGACACGGTTGGCCAGTCGCGCTACCTCGGCGATCGAGTGGCTGACATAGATGATCGGCACCTTCGTCTCGTCGCGAAGCCGTTCGAGATAAGGCAGGATCTCGGCTTTGCGGGCCTCGTCGAGTGCGGCCAACGGTTCGTCCATCAAGAGCAGCCGTGGTGACGACAGCAGGGCGCGGCCGATGGCGACGCGCTGTTTCTCGCCGCCGGAGAGTTTGGCCGGTCGTCGATCGAGAAGGGCTGCGATGCCGAGGAGATCAACGACGCCATCGAAGCTTTCGCTATGGCCGCTTTTCGGCGCGAACCAGCGGCCGTAATTCAGGTTCTGCCGCACGGAAAGATGCGGAAACAGCCGCGCCTCCTGGAAGACGTAGCCGAAACGGCGGCGGTGGCGCGGAACGAAGACCTGGGCGTCGGTGTCTCCGAGCACCGTGCCATCGAGGTCGACGCGGCCATGATCGGGTTGGATCAGGCCGGCGATGATGCGGATGATCGAGGTCTTGCCCGAGCCGGAGCGGCCGAACAGGGCCGTGACGCCGCCGTCGGAGGTGAAGGCGGCTTCAAGCGAGAATGCGCCCAATCGATGGCGGATATCGACGATCAGCGTCATTCCCAATCCACCCTCTTGCCGGCGAGATAGGCGAGGAATTCAGAGGCGAGCAGTGCCACCATGGAAATGACGATCGCGACAATCGTCAACCGCAACGCGCCGGCATCACCACCTGGCACCTGCGTAAAGGTGTAGATCGCCGACGACAACGTCTGCGTTTCGCCGGGAATGTTGGAGACGAAGGTGATGGTGGCGCCGAACTCGCCCATGGCCTTGGCGAAGGAAAGGATCATGCCGGCGATGATGCCGGGCAGGATCAGCGGCAAGGTCACCGTGAGGAATATCCAGAGCGGGCTGGCGCCAAGCGTTCCGGCAG
This sequence comes from Rhizobium sp. NXC24, assembly GCF_002944315.1. Taxonomy (NCBI): domain Bacteria; kingdom Pseudomonadati; phylum Pseudomonadota; class Alphaproteobacteria; order Hyphomicrobiales; family Rhizobiaceae; genus Rhizobium; species Rhizobium sp. NXC24. Next base: position 4,103,673 of record NZ_CP024311.1, on the reverse strand, counting down.
CCTCTTCCAACTTGCGATCGACCGCTTCGATCGACAGGCGGATGCTTCTGACCATCAGCGGAAAGCCCATTACGCCGCAGGCAAGCGCCGCGCCGGTCCAGCGGAAGGAGAAGACGATACCGAGATATTGATCGAGCAAAGCCCCGATGGGGCCTTTGCGGCCGAAGAGGATGAGGAGGACGAAGCCGGTAACGACGGGCGGCAGGATCAGCGGCAGATGGATGATGCCGTTGAGGATCGATTTGCCCCAGAATTTGCCGCGCGCCAGCAACATCGCGGCGGCTATGCCGAAGGGCAGGCTCACCAGCATGGCGACGGTCGAGACGCGCAGGCTCAGCTCGATCGCCGTCCATTCGTCGCTGCTCAAACCCAATGCGTCCAAGTTCGGCCTCGCAAAGACATGTCAGGCCCGCCATCAGCCGGCGAGCCTGTAAAGACGAGCTTTTTTGCCTACGGTCGAGCGATGACGCTCACTTCTTGAGAACCGTGAAGCCTTCGTGCTCGAAGAACGGAACAGCCTTAGCCGATTTCAGATAATCGACATAGGCCTGTGTATCAGGGTTGGTGCTGCTGGCCGTGATCGCGATCGGATAGATGATCGGCGGATGGCTGTCTTCCGGAAAGGTGCCGACCACGGCAACGCCCGGATCGGCGGAAACGTCGGTCTTGTAGACGATGCCATAGGGCGCTTCGCCGCGTGAAACGAGCGCAAGCGCGGCGCGCACGCTTTCAGCGCCGGCGACCTTCTTCTCGACGGAAGACCAGATGCCGAGCTTTTCCAGCGCTGCTTTGCCGTATTTGCCCGCCGGCACCGATTCCGGCTGGCCGATCGCTAGGCGTCCGTCGCCGAGAAGGCCGGCAAGGTCCATGCCCTGCTTGACGTCGACGGGTTTGGCCTTGTCCTTGGCGGAGACGAGAACGATCTGATTGCCCAGCAGGTTGACGCGGCTGTCGTCCTTGATCAACTTTTTCTTGGCGGCATAGTCCATCCAGTCGGTATCGGCGGAAATGAAGACATCGGCCGGCGCCCCGTTTTCGAGCTGCTTGGCCAGCGGTCCGCTTGCCGCATAGGAGACGGTGACTTGCTTTCCGGTTTCCTTGGTAAAGGCAGCGTCGATATTATCCAGGGCGTTTTTCATGCTGGCGGCGGCAAAGACGGTGATCTTGTCGGCGGCGAATGCCGGCGTCGGAATGACCGACACGCCGAGCCAGGCGGCGGAAAGGGCGGCGGTTGCAAGCTTGATCCATTGGCGGCGGCGCGTGGCCATTCTATTTCTCCTGGAAGATATCGACATATCTGGACAGATATAACGGCCGACGATGCTTGGCTAGGGGATATGTTCCAGAAAATATAGCGTTACGGCGGAGCGTAACTCTACGAATTTTATAGGGATTTGCCCCCGGGGCGCATACAAGAACGCCCTGCCATTGCATAAATGCATGGCTGAATACGCCCAAAAGGATGGCGAACGCTCACGGGATGAGACGTAACGTTACGAATCGTGCGATTTTAGGGAGATTTTGGAGAAGGTCGCGCCGGAAGCCGCGACGCAATTAGCTCAGATCATGTAAAAGAAGCGTTTTTTGGGCAGATTGTTTTCGGAGCCACGATGAAAATGCATTGCTGCATTGCGCTATCAGCGTTTTATCATTTGGTCAAATCTGCTAAAACATAATCATCGAAACGGCGATCTCCTCCTCCCAAAGCCTTTCGATATCGATCAGCAACACTCCTCCTCCCAGTTGCTGATCAGGTTTGAAAGCCCGACGGATCTCCTCCCCCGTCGGGCTTTTTCATTTTGGAGGTTTTCCTGAAAATCAGACTCGTTATCGCGCCGAGGCCGTCATTGTGCTGCGCGCAAGGCGGTTGAGCTCAATGTCGAGCGCCGACCGTGAATGAAGGTCCAGGCCGGAGCCGGTTTTTTCCACAATACCCGTGCGTCATCCTCGTCGACGCGCGCATAGTGAAACGTCTTGGCCATCTTCGCGGAGAGATAGGATAGCGTCGATCCCGGCCGGTCGATGACGGCGATCGGAAAGGTGCGGGCAATCTCCTGCCATTTCTGCCAGCGGTGAAACGTGTTGAGGCTATCCGCACCCATGACCCAGATGAAATGAACATGGGTATTGCGCGCCTTGACGTAGGCGAGCGTATTGGCCGTGTAGCTCATGCCGAGCGTCTGCTCGAAAGCTGTCACCTTGACGCGCGGGTCATGCGTGACCGCCTCGCTGAGCGCGATGCGCTCGGCAAGCGGCGCCAGATGATTGCGGTTCTTCAACGGATTGCCAGGCGTCACCATCCACCAGAGTTGGTCGAGGCCAAGCCGTCGGATGGCGATTTCAGCCACCAGCGCATGGCCCTGATGCGGCGGATTGAAGGAACCGCCGAAAAGACCGACTACCATGCCGCGTTCGGCATGCGGCATGCGCAGATAGCGGTAATCGATCTCTTCTTTCAGCACGTCAGGGCCGTATCTGTCCGGTGCCGCGCACGCGATATTTGAAAGAGGTAAGCTGCTCGACGCCAACGGGCCCGCGCGCATGCATCTTGCCCGTGGCGATGCCGATCTCCGCGCCCATGCCGAACTCGCCGCCATCGGCAAACTGCGTCGAAGCATTGTGCAGCAGGATCGCCGAATCGATCTCGGTGAAGAAGCGCTCGACCACGGCGGGATCCTCGGCGATGACGGCTTCGGTATGGTTGGACGAATATTTGCCGATATGGCCAATCGCGCCGGAAATACCGTCGACAATGGCGACGGAAATAATGGCGGCGAGATATTCGGTCGACCAATCCTCTTCCGTCGCGGCTTTCAATCCCGGCACAAGCTTGAGCACCTCGGCAGAACCGCGGATTTCGCAGCCTGCCGCGGCAAGCCCGTCGAGCAGCGGCTTCAGATGGGTGGACGCCACCTTCGAATCGACCAGCAGCGTTTCAGCCGCGCCGCAGATGCCCGTGCGGCGCATCTTGGCGTTGACGACGATGGATTTCGCCATCTCCAGATCGGCCGAGGCATCGATATAGATGTGGCAGAGGCCTTCGAGATGGGCGAAGACCGGCACGCGCGCTTCGGTCTGCACCCGGGCGACGAGGCTCTTGCCGCCGCGCGGCACGATGACGTCGATATTGCCCTCGAGGCCGCGCAGCATGGCGCCGACGGCGGCACGGTCGCTCACGGGCACGAGCTGAATGGCGTGCTCGGGTAGGCCGGCTGCCTTCAGCCCCTCGACCAGGCATTCATGGATCGCCTGAGAGGAACGGCGCGAATCGCTGCCGCAGCGCAAGATTACGGCATTGCCGGCTTTCAGGCACAGCGCGCCGGCATCGGCGGTGACGTTCGGCCGGCTTTCGAAGATGACGCCGATGACGCCGAGCGGCGTGCGCACGCGTTCGATCTTCAGCCCGTTCGGACGATCCCAGGCGGCGATAACTTCACCCACCGGATCGGCCAAGGCGGCGATGGCGCGAATGCCTTCGGCCATCTCGGCGACGCGCTTGTCGTTCAGCGTCAGGCGATCGACGAAGGAGGCCAGCATATCCGTGCCTTCGACGTCTTTCAGGTCCTTGGCGTTTTCGGCAAGGATATGATCCTTGCGGGCAAGAATGGCATCGGCCATGGCGTTCAACGCCTTGTTCTTGCTTTCGGTCGAAGCGAAGGCCAGAGGTCGCGACGCAGCCCGGGCCTTGCGGCCGATATCGTTCATCAGCGCATCGATGTCGGGGCTTTGTGCGACAGTATCAAGCATGAGCTTCATCCTTCTTCAATTTCTCGGCCTTCGTCTTGACGGACGCGGTCATGACGAGGTCGTCGCGATGCACCATGGCGGCGCGGCCGGGATAGCCGAGGATCGCCTCGATCTCCGCCGACTTGCGGCCGGTGATCTGGCGGGCTTCCTCGGCATCGTAACCGACAAGGCCACGGGCGATTTCTCGACCGGAGGGGCCGATAACGGCAACGGTGTCGCCGCGGCCGAAATTGCCGACAATGCTGCGCACGCCGGCAGGCAGAAGGCTCTTGCCGGCGCCGAGCGCGGTGACGGCGCCCTCGTCGACATGCAGCTCACCGGCGGGCTGCAATTGCCCGGCAATCCAGGTCTTTCGGGCGGTGACGGGCGTGCCCGAAGGCGCGAACCAGGAGGAGCGCGCGCCGTTTTCGATTGCGTTCAGCGGCCGGTCGGTCTTGCCCGAGGCGATGATCATGGCGCAGCCGGCGCCCGTGGCGATTTTGCCGGCATCGATCTTGGTGCGCATGCCGCCGCGCGACAGTTCGGAGGCCGCGCCGCCGGCCATGGCTTCGATTTCCGGCGTGATCTCGGCGATCGTTTCCAGGAATTTCGCTTGCGGATCGAGATGCGGTGGGGCGGTGTAGAGCCCATCGATGTCAGACAGCAGGATCAGCAGGTCGGCGCCGGTCATGGTGGCGACGCGGGCGGCCAGCCGGTCATTGTCGCCATAGCGGATTTCGCTGGTGGCGACCGTGTCGTTTTCGTTGATGATCGGTACGGCGCCGATCTTCAGGAGCTGATTGATGGTGGCGCGGGCGTTGAGATAGCGGCGGCGCTCTTCGGTATCGCCGAGTGTCAGCAGGATCTGGCCGGCGACGATATCGTCATGCGACAGGCTTTCTGACCAGGCGCGCGCCAGCGAAATCTGGCCGACGGCCGCGGCCGCCTGGCTTTCCTCCAGCTTCAATGCACCGGAGGGCAGGTCGAGCACCGAACGGCCGAGCGCGATAGCGCCGGAGGAGACGACGAGGACATCGGCCCCCTTGGCCTTCAGCCCGGCAATATCGGCGCACATGCCGTCAAGCCAGGTTTTCTTCAGGCCGGCCTTGCGATTGACCAGAAGGGCGGAGCCGATCTTGATGACGATGCGGCGGTAGCGGTCGAGCGGCTTGCGGGCAGTCATCCCTGCTGCTCCTCGTCGTCGTCGCTTTCCTTATCGACAACGGCCATGTCACGATGGCGCAGTTTCGGCGCTTTCGCCGGCTTCTCTTCCTGGGTGCCAGCGTTCGCCTCGACAATCACGTCGCGCAAAGCGCGCAACACCTCGGTCATGCCGCTGCCGGTGATGGCGGAAATGCGGAACGGCGTCTTGCCGCAGGCTCGCGCCAGTTCCCGCGTCTTTTTCTTCAACGTCTCCTCGTCCAGCACGTCGATTTGCGACAGTGCGACGATCTCCGGCTTGTCGGTGATATCGTTGCCATAGGCTTCGAGCTCGTGCTTCACCATCTTGTAGGCCTTGCCGACCTTTTCTTCCTGGGCGGAGACCAGATGCAGCAGCACGCGGGTGCGCTCGACATGGCCGAGGAAACGGTCACCGATGCCCACACCTTCATGCGCGCCCTCGATCAGGCCGGGAATGTCGGCCAGAATGAATTCCTGGCTATCGATGGTGGCGACGCCGAGATTGGGGTGCAGCGTCGTGAATGGATAGTTGGCGATCTTCGGCCGGGCGCGGCTGACGGCGGCAAGGAAGGTCGACTTGCCCGCATTTGGCAGGCCGACGAGGCCGGCATCGGCGATCAGCTTCAGCCGCAGCCAGATGGTCTTTTCTTCACCGGGCAGGCCGGGATTGGCCCAATCGGGCGCCTGATTGACCGAGGATTTGAAATAGGCGTTGCCGAAGCCGCCATTGCCGCCGGCGGCGAGACGAAAGCGCTGGCCCTCCTGTGTCAGGTCGCAGATCAGGGTTTCCTCGTCTTCTTCGAAAATCTGCGTGCCGACCGGGACCTTCAGCGTCACGTCGTCGCCCTTGGCGCCGGCGCGGTTCTTGCCCATGCCATGCATGCCGATCTTCGCCTTGAAATGCTGCTGATAGCGGAAATCGATCAGCGTATTCAGCCCGTTGACGGCCTCGACCCAGACATCGCCGCCGCGGCCGCCATCGCCACCGTCCGGACCGCCGAACTCGATGAATTTCTCACGCCGGAAGGACACGCTGCCCGCGCCGCCATCACCAGACCGAATATAGACCTTTGCTTCGTCGAGAAATTTCATTTTACTTCCGTCACTCGGTATTGGCGCATAACCCCTTACAACGAATGGAGTCAGGAAAGCCTATGCGCTCTTTTCAATTGTTACCGCGTCCTCTGCATGTCCGCCAGGACAGGCGGCGCGGTCATTTGCCCGTCATGTCGCCTTCGATATAGGCGCTTCAGCCGGAGGTCAAAGATTATCGTGAAGTTGGCAAGCTATAACATCCAGTGCGGCTTCGGCCTCGATGAAAGATATGATCTTGAACGCATCGTCGGAAACCTTGCGGGCGCCGATATCATCGCTTTGCAGGAAGTAACCCGCGGCTTTGTCCGCAACGGCCGTACCGATATGGTCGCTGCGATCGAAGCGTTGCTGCCAGACTATTACTCCATCTATGGAACGGGGCTGGATCTGCTGCCGCCGGGAGCGGCCCACGCGATCTGCGCTTCCAGTTCGGTAATATGGTGCTGTCGCGCTGGCCGATCCTTGCGACGCGGACGCTGCTTCTGCCGCGCAGCCGCACGCTTTCCAAACTCAATCTGCAGCGCGTTGCCGTCGAAGCGGTGATCGATGCCCCAGGCGGCGCGGTCCGGGTCTATTCCGTGCATCTCGACCACGTCTCTCCGGATGAGCGCATCCGCCAGATCCACTATCTCAAGGATCGTGCGATCAATTTTGTGCGTGATGGCGGTTCGCTGACGGGCGCCGTGGAGATCGACTTCGACGATCCGCCGCTGCCGGAGGATTTTATCCTGATGGGCGATTTCAACATGGTGCCGGAATCGCCGGAATATTGCGCGCTTGCCGGCCTGAAGGACGCCTTCTACGGGCGCATGCCGCGTTTCGATGTGCCGACCGACGCGCTCGACGTTGTCGGCGCGCTGAAGCCCGAAGCCTATAGCTGGATGGATCCGAAGGATCGTAACAAGCGCATGCATCTCGACTACTGCTTCATCAGTTGCGGGTTGAGTGACCGTCTGCGCTCGGCCCATGTGGATATCGATGCGGAAGGCTCCGATCATTTTCCGGTCTGGGTCGAAATCGACGGATAGGGCGCCATCGCCGGTGGAGCCGGCGATGACTGGTTTTTAAAGCGCATTGCAATCTTTCAGATTCGCTCCTTGCGCTTTAGATCTTTGATTTTGCGGATGTCGTTATCGCAAAACCGCTGCGCACTTTTGCGCGACATGTTTGGCTTCACGCCGCCTGCGAGAGCCGCAGCGCGCCCGGATTCAGCACGGTTTCGATATGCGGAACCATGGTGTTGCGGGCGAAGCTGTAGACCTCCGCGCAGCCGATGATGTCGAAGCCGAGCTTCTGCTGCAGCTTCAACGAGGCCGGATTGTCGGCGAAGACGCCGGAGAAGACGGCGACTTCGGGCATGCGGCGGGCGAAGCGCTCGAGTACGGCCGGGACAGCCTCGCTCATGATGCCGCGCCGCCAGTAGTAGCGGTTCAGCCAGTAGCCGAGATGCCAGCGGCCATGCCGGAGGTCGATGCCGACGCAGCCGATATGGACGTCGTCCCCCTCGGTGATGGCCAGCATCCAGTCGCTATCGAGGCCGGCGGTGCGCGGGACAAGCCAGTCCAGCGCATCCTGTCGGTCGTACGGCACCGGCACGCGGGCGAGCATGCGAGTGACGGCGAAATCCGACAGGGATTCCGTCATCGCGTCGGCATCGCCGAGCCGGTGCGGGCGCAGCGTCAGTCGCTCCGTCCGGATGACCGGCGTCGGTCCGGGCGTCAGGCTCCTGACGTCCCGGCGGGGCAAGATGGCGGCGTTCATCGCATGCCTCCCCAGCTTCTGAGTGACATCCAGGTCTTGCGGTCGAGCCGGTACCATTCGACCGATACCGTGCTGCCGAGTGCCAGCGATGCGGCAAGGCCGGATCCCTGGAACTGGAAGCCGCACTTCTGCACCACCCGCCTGGAGGCGACGTTCATGACCCTGCAGCGGGCGTCGATCTGCGCGACGTTTTCGCGCGTGCGGAAGACCATGTCGATCAGGGCATGGGCGGCTTCCGTCGTGTAGCCCTGGTTCCAATAGGGCTCGCCCAGCCAATAACCGATCTCAACAGTGCGCGGATCGGCCGTGGGTTCGACCCCGCAGCAACCGAGAAAGGCGCCGTTGTCGGCTTTGGTAATCGCATAGACGCACTTGCCAATCTCGCCAAGCTTCGTGCGTCGCACGAAATCGGCGGCATCATTGGTCGTATACGGGTGCGGCATACGCGATACCATTGTGGCGACGTTGGCGTTGTTGGCGAGATGGGCAAGGGCGTCGATGTCTTCTTCGTGGGGCGCGCGCAGAACGAGCCTTTCCGACAATAAGACAGGGCAATCGGTCCTTAACCGCTCCGGCCTCAGCCGTTCTTCGGGAGACCTCGATTGGCCTTCCCTTAACAATTCGCCTTGCATGGTTCAGTCCTCCTTGGTTGAGGGTAAAGAAAAAAGGGGAGATGGCGCCCCATCTCCCCTTTTTTCTTGACTGAACCTGATGCTTCAGCCGGGTCGATGAGACGCCGGCTGTTTTAGAGCGCTACCGGCTTATTCCGCTGCTTCCGCTTTCGGCATTACAGAGACGTACACGCGGCCATTGGCCTTCGTACGGTAGTCCACGTTGCCCGCCGTAAGCGCAAAAATCGTGTGATCCTTGCCGAGGCCGACATTGGCGCCCGGATGCCACTGCGTACCGCGCTGACGCACGATAATGTTGCCTGCGAGGACGGCTTCGCCGCCGAACTTCTTCACGCCAAGGCGCTTGGATTCGGAATCGCGACCGTTGCGCGAGGAACCGCCAGCTTTTTTGTGTGCCATTGGAGTTCTCCTTTAAACCTTGATCCCGTTACTTACTTGGCAGCCACGATGTCCGTGATGCGGACGACCGTGTGATGCTGGCGATGGCCGCGCGAACGCTTCGAGTTCTGACGACGGCGCTTCTTGAAGGCGATGACCTTCTTGCCGCGGTTGTGCTCGACCACTTCGGCCTTGACGGAAGCGCCCTTGACGAAGGGAGCACCAATCGCAGCGTCGGCGCCTTCGCCGATAACGAGGACTTCGGTGAATTCTACGGTGTCGCCGGCGGTGACTTCAAGCTTCTCGATGGTCAGCACGTCGTTTGCTGCCACACGGTACTGCTTACCGCCGGTCTTGATGACTGCGAACATTTTTTATCCTTTCATGTTCGTTCCGGCTCTCTCGCCCGAAAGGACAAGCGGCCGTCTTTTTATCAGTCTAAGTTTAGCAGGGATTCCAAAGGCTTGCGGCCTCGAAAAAGATCTGCCGGTGAAACCCCGCACAGAGCGAGGCGGCCAAGGCACGGACTTATCCACACCTATTGCGTCGCACGGGATATATAAGGGCCTGTGATCTGTCAAGGCAAAAGGATGAAAAGCTTGAATATTCACCCTTGCCATCCCATCCTTCTCTCGCTATGAGAACGCCCGCGCCGAGAAACGCGCCGACCAGCATAACCGGAGAGGTGGCAGAGTGGTCGAATGCACCGCACTCGAAATGCGGCATGCCTGCAAGGGCATCGTGGGTTCAAATCCCACCCTCTCCGCCATTGTCTTGTGCAGAATGCTGATTTTCCGGTTTCCCAAGCTGGAAGCCTTCCGCCAAAAGCCGAGCCCAGCCCGCCGATTGAATACGCCCAGCCTCATCGAAAATGCAAAAGAAACATCGTCGGCCCGACCAAAGTCATGGCGAAGATGAATAGTGATATGCCGAGCTTCAGTATCTTCATGCGGCGTGTCTTCACGCCATCCCAGTCGTAGTCCATGGCTATATCCCCCTTCCTTATTTGCACCGAGTTCGACGGCGCATTAGGAGTATCTTGTATGAGGGATGTGCGAGGCTTGCCGCGCTGCTGGGGAGTCTTTCTTCGACCGCCAGACCTTCGTGCGTTCATTTGAACGCACGAAGGTCGCTCCGGTCTTTCGAATGGGTGTACTTTTCGCTTTCGGTCGATTTCGCCTGAAAGCGGGATGCTCTACGTGCGATGGAAGACTTCGTCCGTTAGCAGCAAAAGGAAATTCTCGTCGTCCAGTTTGTTGGCGATCTGGCCGTCTTCCGTCATGTAGTCGAAAACGGGGCCTCCCGGTCGGTCCGAGAAGGCGAATTTGGGCCATTTCAATTGTTCGATAATGACGATGCGGCGTCCGGCGTCATTTTCGCATGCTATTCTTTTGGTCTCCTCGAAGTAGGTCATGGCGACACCTCAGTAGTAGTTCCAAACTGAAGCTTAGGTCGCGCTAACAGCGAGTCAACCTTAACATCGTGGCTAACACGTAAGTATTATCGCGCCCCGCGCCCTTCATTCGATCTATCGCCTTGGGCGGCATCACGAAAATCGCCGTTCGATGAACTCTCCAAGTGCGCGGCCTCATCCGTTTTAGCTACTTTAAGAGTGCTAAATTGACCAATAACAACTTCAGGTTTATTGTTGTCTCTCTAACGTAATGGAGAGGGGCATGAGAACGTTCGTGTGTTTTCTCGTCGTATTTTGGGGTGCCACGGCCGCAGGCGCAGCGCAAAACATTATACGTGTGTCGTCGATAATACCCGCAGCCGAGATCGCAGAAAGTGCCTTGTTGCTGCCGGGCCGCACGGACACGACCGGTTGCGTCTATACTAAAAAATACGGTCCTGACGGGGTTCGACTATGCTGCCGGCGGGCTGCCGGCTTACCGTCGAGCGAATCTGCGCCGGCAAAAGCGCGGGTGGTCGTTCACCCGTAGCCTTGCTCGCATTGCCCGGATTTCGAAAACCGGGTGCATTTGCTGTTTGAATGAGGAGGCCGGGGCGACGACGGCGGCCTCTCAACGTGTATGCCTGTGTAGAGCCGATGCGCTAGCGGACGGCCGGACCCTACTCCTGTGAATCATCAGACTCTTCGGGCTTGGGCTTGGCGCCGAAGAGGCTCTTCAAGGCATTGGTCTTCACTTTCGATGCCTTGCTGACTTTCAGGGCGCGCGTGGCCGCCTTGGCTTGTTCCAGCATCATCTCGATCTGGATCTGCTGGATTTCGGTCAGCCGCTCCCATTGGCGATTGAGCAGATGGTCGACTTTTTCGTGCAGGTGGCGGATTTCCAGTTCGGCTTTCAGGTTGACCTTATAGTCGTTGAGGGCACGCAACCGGTCCTTTGCTTCCTGCCGGCGCTGGCTCATCATGATGATCGGCGCCTGCAGGGCGGCGATGGTCGAAAGGATCAGGTTCAGCAGGATGAAGGGATAGGCGTCGAAGGCTTTGCTTTCGCCCATGGCGAGGTTGATGCCCATCCACACCGTCAGGAACAAGCAGAATGAGATGATGAAGGTCCAACTGCCGCCGAAGGCTGCGACCATATCGGCCATTCGGTCGCCGATGGAGCGATGGTCCTCGTAATCCTCTTCGATGTTCTCGGCCAGGGTGTCGTGCGTCTTCAAGCTTTCGACGACTTCGTCCTCCAAGTTCGAAAGCTCGCCGCGCTCGTCCGTCAGCAGCTCGGCGATATATTGGGCGCGATAGTCGTCCATCGCCTTGCGGCTGATATAGTCGTCGGAGCGGATGCCCGGATGTTTCTGGCGCACGAATTCCGCAAGCGATGGGCGCAGGTCATCGAAATGGACCGCATCCTTCTTCTTGAGGGTTGCGCCGGTAATGGCGTCGACGAGCTTGACCGACTTGGCCTTCGCCTGCGCGAGGCTTTTCGTATAGTCGTCCATCTCCACGGTCGCTGCTTCGCCTTCGCCCGCGTCAAAATCGACTATACCTTCCGCCGGATCTGTCTCTGTCATATCGCCCTCTTTCGCAGTTGCTGGTCGTCTAGCCGATGATCGGAACAGGATTGTGACTGTAGATTGGCGGCGCGATTGGCTTTGACAAAACTGTCCGGTTCTGCCTCAGTCTCGGCCGGCCACTCCTTCTCTGTAAATGCTCCTAGCGATCTTATCCTAAGCAATGGCAAATAAATTTATGCTGCAAGTGCGTTGGCCCAGCGAATGATGCTCCATTCGCCCATCGCCAGAAATATATTAGCAACATTTAACAACTGATCCGTGAGTCATTGAAATCGCTTGTAAAATCGCAAGGCGATTGCCTCGCAAATTTTCGTCAAACAAGCAGAAATGTGCGTTTTGAGCCCCTTGACCATGGTGAGTGGGTTTCTATTTGCCGCAGTGCAGCAGGCGTCTCGCAACGCCTTACAGTGGCCAACTTCCAACGAATTTCTCAATAGGCCTCGGCCTGTTGCATGGATTTATGCGCGTGCGGAAAGGATACTTATGCACAATCCCCCGGCAGATGACTTGGAGTCCATCGCCCGGCAGGGCGGTCGTCTCAAGCGAATGGCTGTTCGCATACCCACCTATTTGACGGATGTGCGGGAAAATCCGGCTTGGTTGCCGATGTTTCTGCTGGCGCGAACGATGCCGTTTCGGCGCATGCATTGGTTCGCGACCAGGCGGCCGGTGGCGCGTCCAGGGGCCGGCACATCGATGTTCACGGGGGTCGAGTGCGATGCTGTCGTCAATGCGCTGCGAACCGACGGGCTTTTTCCCGGCCTGATACTGCCCGACAATATTCATCGGGAAATTGCCGAGTTTGCCGGGAGCACCGGCTGCTTCGGCAATTTCGACAGGAAGCTGGAATTCGTGGCGCCCGAACATACGGATGCGGAGGCGCGATTCGGGCGCTCGCTCCTCAGCGGGCATTTTTTCGAGCGTTCGCTCGATTGCGACGCGGTGCTGGCGGTTCAGCGCGATCCGCTGCTCGGGGACGTCGCCCGACATTATCTCGGCGGGCAGGCCCAGGTGATAACCACCCGCATCTGGTGGAGTTTTCCGACAAAATCGGCCTCCGAGGCCGAGTTAAGCCGTGCCTCGTTCAAATATCATTTCGACCTTGATGACTGGCGAATGCTGAAGTTCTTTTTCAATCTGGTCGATGTGGATGAAGGCACCGGGCCGCATGTCTTCGTCAAGGGCAGCCACAGACGGCGGCGGATGAAGCATCAATTGACGCTCCTCGTCGGCCATCCGGCGGAGGAGGTGCTTCGATTTTACGGAGAGGAAAGCGCCGTCACGCTGACCGGCAAGGCCGGTTTCGGCTTCGTCGAAGATCCCTTCGGTTTCCACATGGGCACCATGCCGACGCAAAAGCCGCGGCTGATGATGGAAGTCGGCTTCGGCGTTTCGAAACCGTCTCGCCGCCGATTCCATGGGGAGCCGGTCTTGCGGTAGATGATGGTCCATGGGCTCTGCCCGGACGCTGTTCATTCGGGCGGTTTTTTCAGATAGGCGCCGGTCCCTCTGCCAAGGTGCCATGGCCGTTCGGCGTCTGGATCGTTTCGCAGGTTCCGGCAGGAACCAGTTTCCAGGCATTCTGCTGGTAGTCGATTGTCGAGGTGCCGGCACAGGTGGTGCCCGCGCCGGTGGCGCAATCGTTCTGACCCTTGAGCGCAACGCCGTAGCACTTTTCCTTGGCCTTGCTGTCGGCTGCTGTAGCGGGAGCGGCGACAAGGGATGCGACCGCGGAGGCCAGCATGCCGGCAATGGCCACCGTGACGACGCTGTCTTTCATCATCCTGGCTCCCTCAAGCGTACAAAGCGTCGTTGCATTGCACTGACGTCGATAGAAACGCTCGGCGTATATTACAGCATTAGCGGTGATGTTTGATTGCTGTCCAAATTCCTGCGAGAGCAGTCTATTACTCGATTCCTTGCATGTATACCGGGAGCAGGGATGAGCTTTGGTTCTGTAAGCAGGGAAGATACCATGGCCGAGGGGCATTATTAGACTGATCGTCAGATAGCGGCCTTTCCAAGCTGCGCTCTTTCATGTCTCATAACGGTCGAATCACTGGCTGAAATCCGCTTCAGGCAAGGTTTTGCAAAAGAATGACCATTGCCAGTAACAAAATCGTGGAGTCGCGCGTAGGAGATGTCGAATGAATTATTCGGCGCGCGAAGAGGAATGGGCAGTCTGGATGCGGGCAGCCATAGACGGCGATGCGCAGGCCTATCATCGCTTCCTGTCCACTGTCACTCCGCATTTGCGCGCCATGGCGCGCCGACGTTGCGATCAGTTCGGCGCGCCGGCAAGCGAGGCCGAGGACGTGGTCCAGGAAGTGCTACTGACGATCCATCTCAAACGCGGAACGTGGGACATCTCCCGTCCCATCGGGCCGTGGCTATCGACCATCGTGCGCAACAAGCTGATAGACAGCCTGAGGCGACGCGGGCGGCATATGAGCGTGCCGATCGACGATGTCATCGATATTTTGGAGGCGGAAGAGCAGACGGATGCCTTGGATCGCCTTGATGTCGATCACATGCTGGAGCAATTGAAGGATCCGCAGCGAACCATCGTACGCTCGATTTCCGTCGAGGGAACAAGCGTGCGCGAGACGGCCGATCGGCTGAAGATGACGGAGGGTGCGGTGCGCGTCGCCCTGCATCGCGCATTGAAGGCGCTTGCCGCCTTATATCGGAGCGAGACCAGTGAAAACCGATGACCTCATCAATCTTCTGGCGCAGGATGCGCCGGTCCGCGCGCGGATCGGGCAGGCGCTGACGCTGGCGGTCGTCGGTGGCATCCTCATCAGCGGCGCGATCTTTTTCGCTGCAATCGGGTTTCGTCCCGATATCGGCAATGCCATGGAAACGATCCGCTTCCTGTTCAAATTCGTCGTCACCATTGCGCTGGCCGTCACCGCCGGTGCCGTCGTCTTCCGCATCGGCCGGCCCGGCGTATCGTTGCGCCCCTGGGGCTGGATGCTTTTTGCCGCCCCGCTGTTGTTGGCTGCTGCCGCGCTGGCCGAAATGATGGTCATGCCGGTCGATAGCTGGGGCGCGCGGATGATCGGGCACAATGCCCGCTTTTGCCTGACCTTCATTCCGCTACTGTCGATCGGCCCGCTTGCCTGCTTCCTTTTCGCACTGCGCCAAGGAGCGCCGGAAAATCCGGGCATCGCCGGCGCGGTCGCCGGGCTCGCAGCAAGCGGCATCGCCGCCACCTTCTATGCTTCCAATTGCACGGACGACAGCCCGCTCTTTGTTTTGCTCTGGTATCCGATCGCCGTCGCTGCGGTGACGGCGGTTGGATATTTCGCTGGTAAGCGCATGCTGCGCTGGTGATGTAGCTGCTGTTGTCGGTGGCCAGCCGATTTTAGATATAGGCTGGAAACGCCGCTATTCAGGGACTATCTTGTCTCTTGCCCAAAAAATCGCATTCGCTGGCGTTAAAGTGTTTGCATCCGCGGCGAATTCCATTATAGAGGCGCTGCTTTCCCCGCGGGGGCGTCCATCGTCCGGCGGCTGTTGGGAAATAGTTCAATGGTAGAACAGCGGACTCTGACTCCGTTAATCTTGGTTCGAATCCAGGTTTCCCAGCCAATCTAAGCTTCCAATCAACAGGCCCTCGTTCGCAGACATAAACTGTCCGCGTTCATACGCATGTTGCAAGCGGGCTGCCCGCAAGGCGTCGATACGACTTTTTGATCGCCGGCCTCGATCGCCTCTTTCCGCGAGCGAAATCGCAACACACCGAGACAATCTGTGAGCGAATTGGCAGTGGGAGCTTCCAAAAACGTTTGTGGACGTTGTACAAGTCGGGCATCCATCGCCAATATTTCTTGGCAATATAGGTCTGGCGACCGCGACGTACATTAGAAGTTGTATTTAAAAGTTTTAGGTGAGACTAAAAGCGAAATGACGATACTGGTTTCTGGTGGCGCCGGGTTTATCGGCGGGAATTTCGTTCTCGATTGGCTCGATCAGTTCGATGAAACGGTGATCAATCTCGACAAGCTGACCTATGCCGGCAATTTGGACACGCTGAAAGAATTGAACGGCAATAATCGCCACGTGTTCGTTTATGGCGATATTGGCGACCGCGATTTGGTCGGTGATCTGCTCGCTACCCATAGGCCGCGCGCCGTCGTCAATTTTGCCGCCGAAAGCCATGTCGACCGCTCCATTCATGGACCTGGCGAGTTCATCCAGACGAATGTCGTCGGCACGTTCAATTTGCTCGAATCGGTTCGTGGTTATTGGGACGGCCTGCCGGGTGACGAGAAGCAGGCGTTTCGCTTTCTTCATGTCTCGACCGACGAGGTCTATGGCACGCTTTCAAAGGACGATGCGCCGTTCAACGAGCTCAATCGATACGAACCGAACAGCCCCTATTCCGCGAGTAAGGCGGCGTCCGACCATCTGGTGCGGGCCTGGCATCATACTTATGGCCTGCCGGTATTGACGACGAATTGCAGCAATAATTACGGCCCCTATCATTTTCCTGAGAAGCTGATCCCCCTGGTGATCTTGAATGCCTTGGCGGGAAAGAGCCTTCCGATCTATGGCGATGGCCAGCAGATTCGCGATTGGCTCTATGTCAGGGATCACTGCAGCGCCATCCGCCGCGTGCTTCAATCCGGCAAGGTCGGCGAGACCTATAATGTCGGCGGCTGGAACGAAAAGCCCAATCTCGACGTCGTGCATACGATCTGCAGTATTCTCGACGAGTTGCGGCCCAAGTCTGGCGGCGGTCGCTATAAGGACCAGATTGCTTTCGTGAAGGACCGGCCCGGTCACGATCGCCGCTATGCGATCGATGCCCGTAAGCTCGAACGCGAATTGGGCTGGAAGCCCGAAGAGACCTTCGAGACCGGCATTCGCAAGACGATCGAATGGTATCTCGCTAATCAGGATTGGGTGGGGAACGTCACCAGCGGCGCTTACCGCGAATGGGTCGGCAAGCAGTATGAGGTTCAGGCGTGAGCGCGCTTCTGATCACCGGCGCCAATGGGCAGGTCGGCTTCGAATTGCAGCGTTCTCTGGCGTCGTTGGGCCAAATAATTGCCGCGACGCGTGCCGAGATGGATTTGGCCGATGAAGCGAGCATCCTCTCCGTGCTCAGGGAGCACAAGCCGGCGATCATCGTAAATCCCGCCGCCTATACGGCCGTCGATCGCGCCGAGAGCGAAAGGGAGCAGGCGATGGCGGTCAATGCCGCAGCGCCCGGCGTGCTGGCGCGCTGGGCTGCCGATAACGGCGCCTATCTCCTGCACTATTCGACGGACTACCTCTTCGACGGGATGAAAGCCGATCCCTATGCGGAGAGCGACCCGGTCAATCCGCAGTCGGTCTATGGTGAAAGCAAGTGGCTGGGCGAAGAGGCCGTGCGCGCTGCCGGCGCAAATCATGTCATCTTGCGGACAAGCTGGGTTTACGGGCATCACGGCAACAACTTCCTCAAGACCATCCTGCGGCTGGCGCAGGAGCGCAGCGCGTTGAACGTCGTTGCCGACCAGGTCGGCGCACCGACTTCGGCGGCGCTGATTGCGGATGTCACGCGCAGGATCATCGAGGTCGTCAGTGGCCCGAATGCGTCTGATGTGTCGGGCACCTATCACCTGAGCGCCGGGGGCAATACGTCATGGCATGGCTATGCCACGCATATCGTCCGCGAAGCTTCGGCGAAAAACGTCAAGCTTGCTCTGACGCCCGATGCTCTCAAGCCGATTTCGACCGCCGAATATCCGACGCCGGCGAAGCGGCCACAAAATTCCAGACTGGACTGCGCGAAATTGACGGATTGTTTCGACTTGCGTCTTCCCGCGTGGCAGGAAGGTGTGAATGAGGTGATTGAAAGGCTTGCACGGGCCATCAATTGAAGGCGCTTATTTCCATAATTATGATTTGTAATCAATGAGTTGATTGGCTGTAAGACGAATTCGATACGAGACGTTTCTACAATGAACAAAGCACGTAAAGGCATCATACTCGCCGGCGGATCCGGGACTCGCCTGTACCCCGCCACCCTTGCCGTCAGCAAGCAGCTCCTGCCGATCTACGACAAGCCGATGATCTACTATCCGCTGACGACTTTGATGTTGGCCGGCATTCGCGAAATCCTGATCATTTCGACGCCGCAGGATACGCCTCGTTTCGAACAGTTGCTGAGAGACGGAAGCCAGTGGGGCATCAAGCTCGACTATGCGGTTCAGCCGAGCCCGGATGGTCTTGCCCAGGCGTTTCTCATCGGGGAGGCGTTTCTCGATGGTGCTCCGTCCGCCCTAGTGCTGGGAGACAACATCTTCTACGGGCACGATTTCACCAAGCTTCTTCATCAAGCAAACGACAAGCAGGGCGGCGCCACCGTTTTTGCCTACCACGTGCAGGATCCGCAGCGTTACGGCGTGGTCGAGTTCGATTCGCAGGGGCGTGCGATCAGCCTCGAAGAAAAGCCGAAAGTCCCCAAGAGCCACTATGCCGTCACCGGGCTCTATTTCTACGACGCCGATGTCGTCAATGTGGCGAAGTCCATACGTCCCTCGCCGCGCGGCGAACTGGAAATAACCGATGTCAACGCGCATTACCTCAGGGCAGGGCAGCTCGACGTCCAGACGATGGGCCGTGGCTATGCCTGGCTCGACACCGGCACGCATGAATCGATGCTGGAGGCGAGCCATTACATCGCCACCATCGAAAGCCGGCAGGGCCTGAAGGTAGCCTGCCCCGAGGAAATCGCCTATCGGAGCCGCTGGATCGACGCTTCCCAGGTCGAGGCCCTGGCCGATCCGCTGAAGAAAAATGCTTATGGGCAGTATCTTCTCGGGATGCTGCGGGAACGGGTATTTTAACAACGCGCTTGGTGATGCCGCGCGCTGCCGGCCGCGCCAATGCGGGCTGAGTGAAGCAGGAAAGACAGATGAAAGCCATCGATACCGCCATACCGGACGTCAAGATCATCGAACCCACGGTGTTTGCCGACGATCGCGGGTTTTTCTTTGAGAGCTTCAGCCAGGTAAAATTCGAAGCAGCGACCGGACTAAGCCCGACATTCGTGCAGGACAATCACAGCCGGTCCGGGAAAGGTGTCCTGCGCGGCCTGCATTATCAGTTGCCGCCACGCGCTCAGGCCAAGCTCGTCCGGGTCGTCATCGGAGAGGTGTACGATGTTGCCGTCGACATCAGACGGTCTTCCCCGACCTTCGGCCAGTGGGTCGGTGTGCTTCTGTCGGAGGAGAACAAGCGCCAGCTTTGGATTCCGGAAGGGTTTGCGCACGGGTTCCTGACCTTGAGCGACCGCGTCGAATTCCTTTACAAGACCACTGATTATTATGCTCCGGAGAGCGATCGCGGCATTCGCTGGGACGATCCGGAGCTCGCGATCGATTGGAAATCCGCCATCGACGATCTGACGCTTTCCGGGAAGGATCAGCGGCAGCCGCTGCTGGCGGATGCCGAGATATTCGATTGATCCCGCATTCGCCGCGCGGCTCGCGAGGCTGCCGAAGATGATAGATTGGCTGCGGTATGAAGGAATGATCTGACATCCGGATCTTCGCGCGATACCGGTTATGGACCTGCGCAGCTTCTCTCGCTACAGGAGGGACATGCGCGTTCTACATTTTTTCAAAACATATTGGCCGGATACGTTCGGCGGGGTCGAGCGGACAATCCATGCGATCGTCAAGGGCGTCGCAGGACACGATATACAGTCCGAAGTCCTCTCGCTCAGCAAAACGCCGGAGAAAAACGCCGTCGAATTCGATGGCCATATGGCTCACAAGGCGAAGCTTGATCTTGAATTCGCCTCCACCGGCTTTTCGCGCGAGGCATTTGGGCGTTTTCGAGAGCTGAGCCGGAAGGCCGACATTGTCCACTATCATTTTCCGTGGCCGATGATGGACATCGTCCATCTTGCCATCCCGCCCGGCAAGCCGACGGTCGTAACCTACCATTCCGACATCGTGAAGCAGAAGTTCCTGCTGAAACTCTATGGGCCTGTCATGCATCGCTTTCTCGCGAGCGTTGACAGTATCGTTGCGACATCACCGAACTATCTGGCGACGAGCGAGGTCCTGCAGCGCTACAAGGATAAGACCGCCGTCATCCCGCTCGGTCTGGATGAGGCGGATTATCCCAGGGCGAGTGAAGAGGATAAAGCGCGTTGGCGCACGCGGTTTCCCAAGCCGTTTTTCCTCTTCGTCGGCGTGCTGCGCTACTACAAGGGCGTTCACATCCTTCTTGAGGCGGCGCGACAGACAGCCAGCGATATCGTCATCGTCGGCGAAGGTCCGATGGAGGCGTCCTTGAAGGCCTATGCGCAGCAGAACAATCTCAAAAACGTCTTCTTTTTGGGTGCGCTGCCGGATGCCGATAAGACCGCTCTTCTCGAACTATGCACCGGGGTCGCATTCCCTTCCAACCTCCGCTCGGAAGCATTCGGCCTTTCACTCGTCGAAGCCGCAATGTTCGGCAAGCCGATGATTTCCTGCGAAATCGGCACGGGGACGAGTTTCGTCAACCAAAATGGCAAAACGGGCTATGTCGTGCGCCCCGACGATCCGCCGGCGCTCGCGGAGGCGATGAGACGGCTTGTGGACGATGCTGAAGCGGCAGCGTCCTTGGGCGCAGGGGCCCGCCTGCGATACGAAGAATGCTTTACCGCAGAGCGGATGGGGAATGCCTATGCAGCGCTCTACAAAAGACTGCTCGGTCAAACGTCTTCCGGCTCAATGGAAAGAAAGCGCTGAAGGGGCTCGTCGACCGCAGGGTTGCCGCGCCGACCCGCTCATGATCAGGCGCTGACGGCCTCTGCCTGTTGTTTTTTCGCCGGTATCAGCAGGCGTCCCCCGCTCAAGCGGATGCTGCACCAACAGGCGAAGGCCGAGCTGGTCAACGCAAAGCTTTCGCCGATCGCGAGGCGGTTGTTGGAGTTGCTGAGCAGCGTCAATGAAAAGAAGAATAGGCTGACGGCATAGGCATGCCAGGCGGTGCGCGGTATGAGGCCCGCCTTACGGGCACGCCAGACATTGACGATGAGCCCAGTGAGAATGACCGTCATGACAAGGCCGCCGAACAAGCCGTGCCGCACCAGCATCTCGAGATAGCCGTTGTGCAGCAGCGTGTATTGGACGTTGGCATAGCGCGTGTGCTTCCAGCGTTCCACCCATTGGCCGCCCCAGCCGAAGATTGGCGCGGAGGAGAACAGTTCCCAGCCGTTCGACCAGAGCTGCAGCCGTGCGTCCATGGCAAAGGGCGTGGTATCGGAGGTGATCGTGCTCGACACGGCGTCACCGAGATTTTGGCTCTTGGTGATGTTGTCGATCATCTCGATGGTGGAAGACACCGTCGGGCCGGCGGTCTTTTCGATATTGTGCCGCACCGCATAGGCGCCGGCCAGCAGAAGCACCGCGGTGCAGGCGACGACGATAAGGCCGGTTTTCAAGCGTAGATAGGTCAAGGTCACCAATCCCAGCACCGGCAGTGTGGCGGCAAGCGCCAGCCAGACGCCCTTCGACTTGGCGCCGTAGATGGCGATCAGACAGAGAATGGCAATCAACGGCGAGACGATGTAGGCGAAGCGGGCGATCAAACGACTGCTGGATTTGTCCGTCAGATAATGCAGCAGCCAGAAAGCGGTGAGGATCAGGATCAGGCCGCAGGCGACCGCGCCGTGAATCTGATTGTTCATGATCAGCGGGCGCACCGTTTCGCCGGCAAAGACGTCGCGGAAGTGCTGCGTCGCGATCAACATGATCAGCACGACGGCAAAAACTGCGGCGATGATTTTTTCCAGCACCGGTTCGTAGAGCAAGAAGGCGACGCCAAGGATCGGAAAAAAGAACGGATAGGCATAGAGCCAGTCGGACGCGCCGATCGAATGCTCAGGGGTCATGAGGAAGATGGCGACAAAGCGGATGAGCACGTAGGCGCCCCAACCCATGCACAGCCAACCAAGCCAGTTGGTGCTTGGGCGCACCAGCGCCTTCCGGTAGTAGTGGAGGGCGATGAGCGCGAGGAACGGAGCGACATACCGATAGGCGGCGCTTTCGATGAATAGCGGCGAAATGATCACCAGCCACAGCAAGCTGCCCAGGATGATCAGGCGCTGCGGCAGGACGACGGGCACCAGTTCGCCGGCATTGTTTCCGGACGCGAGATCGACGGGTGGTTTATTCGTCTGCAACTGTGCCAATAGTGCGTCCGCCTTTGTTCCTATTTCAGCCAGCAGCCGGTGTCCGTTGCCAGTAAGGTCGCAAGCGGGCAGGAATACGGCATTTTGGTGACCGGCATTTTGCGTGCTCTGTTTATGATATCAAAACCTTTGATATCGCCGTCCCGTTAATGCGTCACTCCATCACTGCGCAGAACTTTCAGCACCGTCAGGACGATGATCTTCAGATCGAAAAGAAACGAGCGCCGGCGCAGATAGTCTTCGTCCAAAGCCACTTTCTGCGGGATCGGCAGTTCGTCGCGGCCGTTGACCTGCGCCCAGCCGGTTAGGCCCGGCGGTAGGGCGTCGACGCCGCGCTCGGTACGCAGCGCAATCAGGTCATGCTGGTTGAAGAGGGCCGGGCGAGGGCCGACGATGCTCATCTCGCCCTTCAGGATGCACCAGAGCTGCGGCAGTTCATCCAGGCTGGATTTGCGCAGGAAGGAACCGATCGGCGTCAGATAGGCGTTGGCGTCCTTCAGCAGATGGGTGGCAACCGCCGGGGTGTCGGTCCGCATGCTGCGAAATTTCGGCATGCGAAAAATCCTGTTTTCACGGCCGACACGGTCCGACCAGTAGAGTACGGGGCCGCGGGAGGTCAGCCGGACGGCGATGGCGACGATCAGGATCGGGATGGAAAAGACCACGGCTGCGCCGAGGGCGGCCAGGAAATCGAAAAGGCGCTTGGCAATGGTATAGGGCATCGTTTCCGTTGGTTCTGCCGGTGCTCGTGTCTCAATTGCGCCGATAAGGGCTTTCTGCGGAGTGCATCTCATATCACGGACTTGTTCACAATCGCCCTCATCACGAATTTTGCCGGGCTTGTTCCCTGCAAAGGGAATGTGCAAAGCATGGCGGGAGTGAAAACCGGGCAGAACGAGGGGTAGCAGAGGCATGATCCTGGTGACGGGCGCGACGGGTTTTGTCGGGCAGGCGCTTTGCGCCGAGCTTTCGCGGCGACAGATGGCCTATCGACCGGTCAGCCGTACCCCGAGGCCGGGATTTCTGGCGCTGGGAACGATCGATGGCGGGACGGATTGGACCAATGCGCTCGTCGACGTCGAAACGGTCGTGCATCTGGCGGCGCGGGTCCATGTCATGAACGACACCGCGGCCGACCCGCTTGCGGCCTTTCGCGCTGTCAATGTCGACGCCACGGTCAACTTGGCGCGGCAGGCGGCGCAGGCCGGCGTAAAGCGCTTCATCTTCTTGAGTTCGATCAAGGTCAATGGTGAGGCGACCGCGCCCGGCAAGCCGTTTACCGCGTCCGATACGCCGCATCCGGAAGACCCCTACGGGCAGTCGAAGCGGGAGGCGGAGGAGGCGCTCCTTGCTATCGGCAAGGAGACGAACATGGATGTCGTCATCATCCGCCCGCCACTCGTCTATGGCCCTGGGGTGAAGGCGAATTTCGCGAGCTTGATGAAATGGGCTAAGCGGCCGTTGCCTTGGCCTTTCGGCCTGGTCGCAAACCGGAGATCCCTAGTGTTCGTCGGCAATCTCGTCGATTTCATCCTGCTTTGCATCAGCCATGCCGATGTGGGAAATCGAGTGTTCCTGATTAGCGATGGCGCGGATCTTTCCATCGGCGAGCTGATAGGCAAACTCTCCTCGGCAATGGGGCGCAGAGCTTTCCTGCTGCCCGTACCGCCGCGCCTGTTGGAAGGGCTTGCGGCGCTGCTCGGGCGCCGTGCGGCGGCGCAACGCCTTCTCGGTTCGTTGCAGGTCGATATCGGCGAAACGATCGCAATTACCGGATGGTCGCCGCCCTATTCGGTCGATGACGGCCTGCGGCAGACAGTCGCCGCAGCCGAGAGGGATCACTGACTGTCGTTCACAGGCTCCAGACGGCGTGGCCGTTGAGTAGAGGGTTGTTCTGCTCAAGGGCAGCCTTCACGTCGACGACCACGCCGTTCTCGCCCAACAGATTCAGGATCTGCGCCGCACCGTCGCTCAGGTAGGATTTGTGCGGCACGGCAAGCACGAGGGCGTCGAGCTTGCCGAAATCATCGAGCGCCGCCAGCCGCACACCATATTCCTCTTCCGCCTCGTGATGGCTGGCCATGGGGTCGTGCACCAGCGGCTCAAGGCCGAATTGGTGTAGTTCGCGGATGATGTCGGGCACGCGGCTGTTGCGCAGATCAGGCACGTTTTCCTTGAAGGTCAGCCCGAAGATGCCGATCCGGGCACCATTGATCGGCTTTTGCGCCGCTACCAGCATCTTGATGAGTTTCTGGGCGATGAAGGCGCCCATGCCGTCATTGATACGGCGGCCGGAGAGGATGACTTCAGGATGATAGCCGAGTTCCTCGGCCTTGGCGGTGAGGTAATAGGGATCGACACCGATGCAGTGGCCGCCGACCAGGCCGGGCGTGAAGGGCAGGAAATTCCATTTGGTCCTGGCCGCCTTCAGCACGTCGGCGGTGCGGATATCCATCTTCTCGAAGATGATCGACAGCTCGTTCATCAAGGCGATGTTGAGGTCGCGCTGGGTGTTTTCGATCACCTTGGCGGCCTCCGCCACCTTGATGCTAGGCGCGCGGTGAATGCCGGCCTCGACCACGGCGCCATAGACGGCGGCGATCCTTTCCAGCGTTTCCTCATTGTCGCCGGCGACCACCTTCACGATGCGTTCGAACGTGTGCTCCTTGTCGCCGGGGTTGATCCGCTCCGGTGAATAGCCGACGTGAAAATCCTCGCCCTGGCGCAGGCCCGAGACCTCGGCAAGCACGGGGCCGCAGACCTCTTCCGTCACGCCGGGATAGACCGTCGATTCATAGACGACGATGCCGCCCTTCTTCAAAGCCAGGCCGACGGTACGCGAGGCGGCAATCATCGGCCGCAGATCCGGCTGCCGATTGCGGTCGATCGGCGTCGGAACGGCGACGATGAAGATGTCACGGTCCTGCAGGTCATGAATGTCGCTGCTGATGCGGAGGCCACTTTCCTTCAGGCGGGCCGGCGACACCTCGCGCGTGTCGTCTTCCCCGGCTTTCAGGGCGGCAATGCGGGATGGCTTGATATCGAAGCCGACCACATCGGAAAATTTTCCGGCGAGCGCGATCGCAACAGGCAATCCGACGTAACCCAGGCCAATGACGGCAATTTTTTCGCTCAACACAATCCACCTCGAACAATCGACCTGAATTAGCCCAAACCCAAGCGGCGTGTCAGCGCAAATCTTTGTTAGGAGACGTCAATTCAGGCGCAAGTCAGATCAATGTGACGATCGGGCGGAGGCTTTGCAAGAGAGGCATCGGCGGGGCGCCGTTGCAAGCCGCCTGTCTTCTTAAGGCAGCCGAATAAAAAGGAAACCTCACGTGTTTGCTGCTTGTTCCTCCCAAGGAGATCGCAAATCATGAGTAATTTCAATATGGCTGCCGCGGATGCGCGGGCAGCCCGCTACGACCATGTCACCATCACGTTCCACTGGCTGACGGCTCTTCTGGTGCTGACCATGTTCACATTGGCCGAGGCGCGAAGCTTCGTAGCCCGTGGGACGCCGCTTCGCGGGGATCTGATCTTCGTGCATATCTCGCTCGGCATTCTGCTTGCGGCCGTCCTAATCCTGCGCATCGTCTGGCGCATTGCGACCCACCGGCGCACGGCCCCGGCGGTCTCCGGGCTTCAGCATGCGGTGGCGACGCTTGCCCACCTTGCTCTCTATGCACTGATGATTTCGCAGGTGTCCTATGGCTTCCTGATGATCTGGGCCTCGGGCAACGAACCGAGCTTCTTCGGCCTGTTCTCGGTGCCGCCCTTGATCGTCCTCGATCAGCCGACACGGCATGTGATGGGTGAACTGCATGACTACACCGCCTGGGCAATCATCGCCGTTGCGGGAATTCACGCCGCCGCCGCCCTTGGGCACCATTACGTGTTTCGGGATCGCGTGCTTGTCCGGATGATCCCCGTGCGCAAATAAGCGCCGGCGGTTCATTCTCAAATCGCCGCGGCAGGCCAAAAGGTCGCGGCGCTCCCTATCGAAACCCTTCGCAGCGTACCTATTTTAGTATTCAGAGACATATTTCTCGGAATGCGTGGTTCGCAATGCGTAACACATATCTTGCCCATTTATACGCCAGGCGCTCGGAGCTGGAGTCCAAGCTCGAGCTGCATATAGCACGCTATTGTTTCGGCGAGGGAGAGGTTGATGACGGCACCGAGGCGGAGCTCCGGCAACGCATCACGGAAATCTCCGACGAAATCGCCGATCTTGAGGCTGAACGTGGCGTATAGTCCTTTGGCTCGCGGACGCAGCCGCTACTTTGTTGTGTCTGGCTGTTCGGTGTCGCAAAGGATGGAAGGTAATCCTGCACGGGGCTAAGTTGCCAATCCGCAAAGGGTGGATTGGCAAGAAGAGCCGTTGAATCCGTGGATATGGGCGCGACGCAGGCCGAAAATGGCTGACCGACTGCGCAAGCGCCGGCCTTGACTAAGTCGTCGGCGGAAACCTTATCGGTCAGTAGGCCGATTTTCATTGCTTCATCCGGCGTAATGAGCCGTATCGAACTTGGCGCGGCACTCATCGCCATATCGAGGATCGACCGATCGACGCCCATTTCCTTGAAATAGGTGAGAATCTTCGATCGCAGCGATTTCGACAGCTTCGTGCTATCGTACAGTCCGACAAATTTGCGACTGACCTCCTGGCGACTGATGATGTGCTTCTTGCCGTTAACGACCTGATATTTCTCCCGATAGATTATCCGCTCCTGATCAAAGGTTGTCCTGACCTGATGGACACCCACGATGCTGAAGGGACTGGTGACGCGTCTAACCCCGGCTGCCAGTACGAAAGGGCAGGCCGAAAGACATTCGGCGCCGGCGGAATAAACCATGCCCTTCGCGCCGGCCCGCCAGCCATCGCCACAGAGCGGCTGGCCGCTTGGACAGGACTGGAGCCTCGTGCCGCCCACAGCGACGGACAGGCCGCGCTTCCGGATGATCTCACCCATTTCCATCGCAGCCGCTACATTTCCGCCGGGCGAATTGACGATTATGGGCAGTTTCCGGTCACCGATGCTAGTGAGGAGCTTGCGCAGATCGCCAGGAGATCTCGCATCGATCATGCCTTCCGCCGCGATCCAGTCCACGCAGCCCTCGGGCCGACAGTTGCCGGAGCTGGGATCGGCATGAACGAGCATGAATTGCATGGGTGCGCCGGGCACCTGGGCCGCAGCAACAGTCGCCAGCCCCAAGAGTGCCGATCCCGCTATGGCTCCAAGCCGACAAGCGTTAGCGGCGCCACGTACAAGATGCCATAAAACTGCAAAAATCATGAACCGATGCCCCACCCTCTGAACCGAAAGCTAGCAAAGCACAACCCAATCAGGCAAGGGTATACAACCTCGGTCTGCAACATGTTACGGGCCTGCCGATTGGCAAGAAATACGGTGCTTTGATCGGCAGACGCGCAAACGTCTCGACATCGGCGGCTATATGGCGCGATAAGGTCGGAGCCGATCGAAATGAGCGAGGAGCCGATGAAGCCGAGCCTGCCGACCCTTCTCAGCATCAACGGCGGCTATGTCGACACTGCCGGATTCCTTGCCCTGCACGGTCTGTTCACCGCACATGTCACCGGCAATTTCGTTACCTTCGGCGCTTCCATGGTACTGGGAACCTCGGGTGCGATTGCCAAGCTGCTGGCGCTGCCGGTCTTCTGCATCGTCGTCATTCTCGCCCATCTGTTGGGCGGTGATCTATCTCGACGCAAATTGCCGGTGTTGCGGATAATCCTGACGTTGAAATTCCTGCTGCTCGTGCTTGCGGCCATCTTTGCCATCAGCTTCGGCCCCTTCCCCAGCGGCGACGGTTGGCAGGCGATCCTCACCGGAATGACGCTGGTTTCAGCCATGGCTATCCAGAATGCCTTGCATCGCATCCATCTTGCCTCCGCGCCGCCGACGACTTTGATGACGGGCACGACGACGCAGATCATGATCGATATCGCCGACCTCCTGCTAGGAACCACCCCAGAGGCGAAAGCCACCATCAAGGCAAGACTCGGCCGGATGGGTGCTGCGGTCGGCGGTTTTGCCTGCGGCTGCGCCGCGGCGGCCCTGCTTTTCATGTTCGCCGGCGTGGAATGCTTCCTCGTGCCGCCGGTTATGGCGCTGGTCGGAATCCTATTTCATGCAAGCAAGCCGCAGGCAAAGCCGGCATAGGCCATTCTGATGCTCTTCGTTAGAGCTGGCAGAGCTCCCGTCTTTTTCTGGTCTTGCAACTGATCTACAGGTCTCTAACTCTACGCGGGGATTCGAGCGCGACGCTGCGTGCTTGAGCAGTCAGTCTTTGAGAAGGGATGGTCATGGCAGGAGAAACGGTTCTGGTGGTCGGGGGAGCCGGCTATATCGGCTCGCATACGTGTCTGGATCTGGCGAATAAGGGGTTTCAGCCCGTCGTCTACGACAATTTTTCCAACGGTCATCGCGAATTCGTCAAATGGGGTCCGGCGGAAGAGGGCGATATCCGGGATCGGGCTCGGCTCGACGAGGTCTTGGCGAAATACAAGCCAGCCGCCATCCTGCATTTCGCGGCGCTGATCGAGGTCGGCGAGTCGGTCAAGGATCCTGTCTCCTTCTATGAGAACAATGTCATTGGCACGCTGACGCTGCTGTCGGCGGCGCAGGCGGCCGGCATCGGGGCTTTCGTATTTTCATCCACCTGCGCGACCTATGGCCTGCCGCAGAGCGTTCCGTTGGATGAAAGCCACCGGCAGGTGCCGATCAATCCCTATGGCCGCACCAAATATATCGTCGAGCAGGCGCTTGCCGATTATGATCAATACAAGGGCCTGCGCTCCGTGGTGCTGCGCTATTTCAATGCGGCCGGTGCCGATTTCGAAGGGCGCATCGGCGAGTGGCATACGCCGGAAACCCATGCCATCCCGTTGGCGATCGATGCGGCGCTTGGCCGCCGTCAGGGCTTCAAGGTGTTCGGTAGCGACTATGATACACGCGACGGCACCTGCGTGCGCGACTATATCCACGTCCTCGACCTGGCGGATGCGCATGTCCGGGCGGTGGAATATCTGCTGCGCGGCGGCGAATCGGTCGCGCTCAATCTCGGCACGGGTACGGGCACGACGGTCAAGGAATTGCTGTCGACGATCGAGACGGTGTCGAACCGGCCTTTCCCCGTCGAATATGTCGGCCGCCGCGAAGGCGATTCGACCACGCTGGTGGCCAATAACGACAAGGCCCGCGATATTCTCGGCTGGTCGCCGAAATATGATCTGTCGCGGATCATCGAATCCGCCTGGAATTGGCATGCCAAATCCAATCAGCATTAAGCGTCGGGCTTCGAGCGAGCGCCCGAATGTATTGCTGATATCGGCTGATCAATGGCGGGGCGATTGTCTCTCCGCCGTCGGTCACCCCTGCGTGAAGACGCCCAATATCGACGCTCTGGCGCGCGACGGTGTGTTGTTCCGCCGGCATTTCGCCGGAGCAGCACCCTGCTCGCCGGCGCGGGCGACGCTTTATACCGGCCTTTATCAGATGAACCATCGCGTCTGCCGCAATGGTTCGCCGCTGGATGTGCGTTTCGACAACCTGGCGCTTGCCGCCCGCCGCGCCGGCTATGATCCGACCTTGTTCGGCTATACCGATACGGCGCCGGATCCGCGTGGCATGGACCCCAACGATCCGCATCTGACGACCTATGAGGGCGTACTTCCCGGTTTCAGCGTGCGCCAGCTTCTGCCGGAGCATGAAAAGCAATGGCTTTCATGGCTGCGCTCGAAGGGGCATGAGGGGGCGACGAGCCGTGATATCCACATCCCCGTCGGCGTGAAGCCAGGTGACATCTCCAATGCCGCGCCGGCTTACTCCAAGGATGAGACGCAGACGGCTTTTCTCGCCGGCGAATTCATTCGCTGGCTCGGCGAACAGGACGAGCCCTGGTTCGCGCATGTCTCGTTCCTCAGGCCGCATCCGCCGTTTTCGGTGCCTGAACCCTATAACCGCATGTTTGCCGCAAGCGACGGACCGGCTTTTGCGCGCGCTGCCGACCGCCAGGCAGAGTTGGCGGCACATCCCTTTCTCGCCTTCGCCATCCCGCTGATCGGCAAGGGCGGCTTCATCCATGGCGGCGAGGGGCCTGCGAGCGACTGGACGGCTGAGGATCTCTCAGCGATCCGCGCCACCTACTACGGCATGATCGCCGAAGTGGATGCGCAGCTCGGGCGGATCTGGCAGGCGCTGAGGGATGCGGATGCCTGGGACGATACGCTGATCGTCTTCACGTCAGACCACGCGGAAATGATGGGTGATCACTGGATGCTGGGTAAGGGCGGCTTTTTCGATGGCAGCTATCATATCCCGCTGGTCATCCGCGATCCCGGGCAGCCTGGCGGTACCGGCCGGCAGGTGGAGCGTTTCACCAGCGCCGCCGATATTTTCCCGACGCTTTGCGATCGCCTGGGTCTCGTGCCCGACAATCATCTCGACGGTGAGACGCTTCTGCCCTTTATGGAGGGCGCGGAGCCGGAGCGGTGGCGCGATGCGGCCTTCTGGGAGTTCGATTTCCGCGATATCGCTAACGGCGAGGCGGAACGGCATCTCGGCCTCAGGTCGAATGCCTGCAATCTCGCCGTCATCAGGGACGAACGTTTCAAATACGTCCACTTCACCGGCCTGCCGCCCTTGCTGTTCGACCTAGCGAATGATCCGATGGAGCTCTCCAATCTCGCCGATGACCCGGATTATGCGGCAACTCGGCTTGCCTGTGCCGAAAAGCTGCTGTCGCTGAGGGCCGAGCATCTCGATCAGACACTCGCCTATACCGAACTGACGGAAAAAGGGCCGGTATCGCGCCGGCCCTGATCCAGCTTAAATAGCAGGCTATCGGGCAAACGGGCCGAGATAGGTCATCTTGCCGACCGGCAGCCCGCGGCTGCGCAGAATGTCGTGCACTGTGGTGACGTGGAAGAAGAAGTTCGGCAGAGCGAAGCTTGCGAGATAATCCTCGCCGCTGAACACGATCTTGTTTCCGCCGGGCGCGATCGTCACTTCGCGGCTCTCGGTGCCTTGCATCGTCTCCGGCGTGATCGTCGCCAGGAAATCCTCCGTCTTCTTCACGCGTTCGCGCAGCTCTGCAACGGTGGTTTCGTTGTCTTCGAAGCGCGGCGCGTCAATGCCCGTCAGCCGGGCGATAGCGAGTTTGGCGCTGTCGGTGGCGCGTTGAAATTGGCCGGAGAGCGGCAGCATGTCGTCAATGAGGCGTGCGCCGACAAGTTCGTTCGGATCGGTGCCGTTTTCCGCCGCATAGGCCTCGATCGCGTCGAGATAGGTCGCAAGATTCGCGAGGCCGCGTTGAAAGACGGGGACTGAGAAGCGGTACATCGAGGGCATGCTGGTTCTCCATTGTCAGTCGGTGGCTTCGGCCTGAGGTCGACGGTATTTTACGTCATTCGAGTGTCGATGGAATGTCCGTTCCATCAGGGTGAGCGGCCCACATGTATGCTCGATCGTCAGCTTTTACAGCCTTTTTGGGCCAAAAATTCCCTATCGCGCGTCGATCGCCGGTTCCGTCGGCGCGGCTACAAAATAGTGTTGACGTTTTTACGGAAAAATGGAATAAATATTCCGAAGATGGGATTTTACGGTTTGTTTGTTCCGTTTTTTGAGGTGCCGTTATGGGAGATGGCAGCTCGGGATTGTTGGCCCTGCGGTCGAAACCGAGGGCTCCGGCGTTCAGGAGGGGTGTGGCCGGACACCGCAATTGGGAGGAAAAATCATGAGAAAACTCATTCTGGGCTCCGCGATGGCGCTTCTGCTGTCGACTGCGGCCCATGCCGAAAACATCGGCGTGTCGATGGCGCTGTTCGACGACAACTTCCTGACCGTTCTGCGCAACGGCATGCAGGACTATGCCAAGACGATGAAGGGTGTGACGCTGCAGGTCGAAGACGCCCAGAACGACGTCGCCAAGCAGCAGAGCCAAATCCAGAATTTCATCGCCAGTAAGGTCGATGCCATCATCGTAAACCCGGTCGACACGGATGCCACGGCTGCCATGTCGAAGCTCGCTGCTGATGCGAAAATTCCGCTGATCTACGTCAACCGCGAACCGGCAAACGTCGACAGCCTGCCGGATAAACAGGCTTTCGTCGCTTCCAACGAGCAGGAATCCGGCACGCTGGAAGCCAAGGAAGTTTGCCGCCTGCTGAAGGGCAAGGGCAAGGCCGTCGTCATGATGGGCGAACTGTCGAACCAGGCAGCCCGCATGCGTACCAAGGACGTGCATGACGTTCTCGCCACCGACGAATGCAAGGGCATCCAGATCGTTCAGGAACAGACTGCCAACTGGCAGCGTACCCAGGGCTCCGACCTGATGACCAACTGGCTCTCCAGCGGTTTGGAATTCGATGCCGTCATTTCCAACAATGACGAAATGGCGATCGGTGCCATTCAGGCGCTGAAGGCAGCCGGAAAGTCGATGGATAAGGTTGTCATCGGCGGTGTCGACGCCACGCAGGACGCCTTGGCGGCCATGCAGGCCGGCGACCTCGACGTCACCGTTTTCCAGGACGCAGCCGGTCAGGGCAAGGGTGCGGTCGATGCCGCGCTGAAGCTTGCCAAGGGTGATAAGGTCGACAAGAAGGTCTATATTCCCTTCCAGCTCGTGACGCCCCAGAACGTCAAGGACTTCGTCAAGAAGAACTAACAGAGCGCTGTTAGCGACGGATGCGGGCGCAACAGCCCGCATCCCCAAATTCCGACAGCTCCCGGGAGGGAAAAGATGGTTGTGAGCCCATCCACCATGGCTGCGGTGCGCGCCAGCGGCGCGGTCCCCAATGCCGCCTATCTGCTGAGTGCCGAAGGCATTCGCAAGGAATTTCCGGGCGTGCTGGCCCTCGATGATGTTTCCTTCCGTCTAAAGCGCGGCACCGTGCATGCGCTGATGGGCGAAAACGGCGCCGGCAAGTCGACGCTGATGAAAATTCTAGCCGGCATCTATATTCCGGATCAGGGCGAAGTGCGCCTGAAGGGCGTCGAGATTCGTCTGAAGTCTCCGCTGGATGCGCTGGAAAACGGCATTGCGATGATCCATCAGGAGCTCAACCTGATGCCGTTCATGACCGTTGCCGAGAATATCTGGATCCGTCGCGAGCCGAAGAACCGCTTGGGCTTCGTCGACCATGCCGAGATGAACAGGAAGACCGACGAGCTCTTTCGCCGCCTGAACATCACCATCGATCCGGAAATTCAGGTGCGCGAGCTTTCGGTCGCCAACCGCCAGATGGTCGAGATCGCCAAGGCGGTATCCTATAATTCCGACGTGCTGATCATGGATGAGCCGACGTCGGCGCTGACCGAACGCGAAGTGGCGCATCTCTTCGAGATCATACGCGATCTGCGCGCGCAGGGCATCGGCATCGTCTACATCACCCACAAAATGAACGAGCTGTTCGAGATCGCCGATGAATTCTCGGTGTTCCGTGACGGAAAATATATCGGCACGCATACGTCCACCGACGTCACCCGCGACGACATTATCCGCATGATGGTCGGCCGCGAGATCACCCAGATGTTCCCGAAAGAAGAGGTGCCGATCGGCGACACCGTCCTTTCCGTCAAGGGGCTCACCCTGAACGGCGTGTTTTCCGATGTCTCCTTCGATGTTAAGGCCGGCGAAATCTTGGGGGTCGCGGGTCTCGTCGGCTCCGGCCGTTCGAATGTCGCCGAAGCGCTGTTCGGCGTGACGCCGGCTTCGTCCGGCACGATCGAGCTTTTCGGCAAGAAGGTCGATATCTCCTCGCCGGCGACGGCAATCCGGCACGGCATGGCGTTCCTGACGGAAGACCGGAAGGATACCGGCTGTCTGCTGATCCTCAGTGTGCTCGAGAACATGCAGGTCGCCGTGCTGCACGACAAGTTCGTGCGGGCCGGCTTCGTGCAGGAGGGCGCGATGGAGGCGACTTGCGAGGAGATGGCGCGCAAGCTGCGCATCAAGACGCCGAACCTTGACGAGCGCATCGAAAATCTTTCCGGCGGCAATCAGCAGAAAGCGCTGATCGGCCGTTGGCTGCTCACCAATCCGCGCATCCTGATCCTGGACGAGCCGACCCGCGGCATCGATGTCGGCGCGAAGGCGGAAATCCACCGCCTGGTCACCGAAATGGCGCGTAACGGCGTCGCTGTCATCATGATTTCGTCGGAGATGCCGGAGGTTCTCGGCATGAGCGATCGCATCATGGTGATGCATGAGGGACGGGTGACCGGTTTTCTCGATCGTGCGGAAGCAACTCAAGTGAAGGTGATGGAACTGGCCGCGCAGTGACGCCGCCAATCATCGCAAGGGAGGACTGAACCATGGTTAGCAAAGTTGCAGAGGCGACCGCACCGTCAGTGACGCGTCCCAGGCGCCGCCGCGTCCCGCCGGAACTCGGCATCTTCCTGGTGCTGATCGGCATTGCGCTCCTGTGCGAAATCCTCGGCTGGATCTTCGTCGGTCAGAGCTTTCTGCTCAATGTGCAGCGCCTGAAGATCATGATCCTGCAGGTTTCCGTGATCGGCATCATCTCGGTCGGGGTCACGCAGGTCATCATCACCGGCGGCATCGATCTTTCATCGGGCTCCGTCGTCGGGTTGACCGCCATGGTGGCGGCGAGCTTCGCACAGTCCTCGACCTGGGCGCGGGCGCTTTATCCAGCGCTGACCGATATGCCGTTTTTCGTTCCGATCGGCATCGGCCTGCTGATCGGCCTTGCCGCCGGTTACGTCAACGGCCAGCTCATCACGAAAACCAAGATTCCGCCGTTCATCGCGACGCTTGGCATGATGGTATCGGCCCGCGGCCTGTCGAAATTGTACACGAAGGGGCAACCGGTCTCCGGCCTCACCGATCAGTTCAATTTTATCGGCACCGGCATCTGGCCCGTCGTCGTCTTCCTGCTTGTCGCGCTGATCTTCCATATCGTGCTGCGCTACACGCGCTACGGCAAGTTCACCTATGCGATCGGCGCCAATGTGCAGGCAGCACGCGTCTCCGGCATCAATGTCGAGGCACATCTGGTAAAGGTCTATGCGATTGCCGGACTTCTGGCCGGGCTTGCCGGCATCATCACCGCCGCCCGCGTCCAGACGGCGCAGGCTGGCATGGGTGTAACCTACGAGTTGGATGCGATCGCCGCTGCCGTCATCGGCGGCACCTCGCTCACGGGCGGTGTCGGACGCATTACCGGCACGATCATTGGTACGGTTATCCTCGGCGTGATGATCTCGGGATTCACCTTCCTGAACGTCGACGCCTACTATCAGGAAATCGCCAAGGGCATCATCATCGTCGCCGCCGTCGCAATCGACGTCTACCGCCAGAAGAAGCGGGTCAAACACTGAAGCGGCCAAGGTTTCGTCTGATATCTCGAGGCGGGGTTTTGGCCCCGCCTTTTTCGTTTGCTGCGACATTCTATGCTAATGCAGATTTTTTTCATTTAGGTATGGCGAATCCTGCCATCTTTTCTATTCTGGCCGCTTCCCGCCGCTCGTCCGAGCGCATTATCCAGGATAGACAATGCAATCCGTATTTGATGGCCATAACGACGTTCTACTGAGACTCTGGAATCATGCCCGCGAAGGAACTGATCCGGTCGCCGAGTTCAGGGATGGAATATCGACTGGCCATATCGATGCGCCCCGCGCCAAGGCCGGTGGGCTGGGCGGCGGCCTCTGCGCCATCTATATCCCCTCCGGCAATCTCGTCTTCGCCGATCCCGATCGCAACGGCCATTATGCAACACCGCTCTCGCCGCCGCTGGAGCGGGCGTCGTCGCTCGATATCGCGCTTGAAATGGCGGCGATCGCCCTCAAGCTCGATCGCGCCGGCGTCTGGAAGCTTTGCCGCTCGACCGCCGAAATCCGCGACTGCATGGAAAAGGGCATCTTCGCCGCGGTGATGCACATGGAGGGCTGCGAGGCCATCGACGCCGATCTCGTCGCGCTCGAAACCTTCTATGCGGCCGGCCTGCGCTCGCTCGGCCCCGTCTGGAGCCGCAATAACGTCTTTGCCCATGGCGTACCCTTCGCCTATCCGAGCTCGCCCGATACCGGGCCGGGCCTCACCGATGCTGGTTTTGCGCTGGTGCGCGAGTGCAATCGGCTCGGCATCGTCATCGACCTTGCCCATATCACCGAGAAAGGCTTCTGGGATGTGGCGAAGACATCGGATCAGCCGCTGGTCGCCAGCCATTCCAACGCGCATGCGCTCACCCCCGTCGCCCGCAATCTCACCGACAAGCAGCTCGACGCCATCAGGGAGAGCCGCGGCATCGTCGGTTTGAACTATGCGACGGCCATGCTGCGCGAGGACGGCCGCTCGGATGCCAACACCCGGATCGAGGTGTTGGTTCGCCATGTCGACCACCTCGTCAGCCGTGTCGGCATCGATTGCGTCGGCCTCGGATCGGACTTCGACGGAGCGACGATTCCGGAAGAAATCGGCGACGCTGCAGGCAACCAAAAGCTGATTGCTGCGCTCAGGAACGTTGGCTATGCTGAAGCCGATCTTGTGAAGCTATGCAGGGAGAACTGGCTTCGTATCCTGGCTTCTGCTTGGGGAGAGAGCAGCAAGTCGCGTGCGTGATTGATAGTAATAAAAGCTAAAATAAGGGAACGAAAACATGATGATGATCAAGATGAACCGCAACTTTCGCGCCCTTTCGGCCGGTGCGGCTCTCACGCTTTTGACGATGGCTGTGCCGAGCGCTTTCGCGACAACGCCGAAGGATACGCTGGTTGAAGGTTTCGCCTTCGACGACATTCTCAGCATGGACCCGGCCGAAGCCTACGAACTCTCCGCCGCCGAGGTTACCGGCAACAGCTACAGCCTGCTCGTTCGCCTCGATATCAACGATACCTCCAAGATCCAGGGCGATCTTGCCGAGAGCTGGTCGGTCTCCGACGATCACCTGACCTATACGTTCAAGCTGAAGCCCGGCCTCAAATTCGCATCGGGCAATCCGATCACCGCCGATGACGTCGCCTGGTCCTTCGAGCGCGTCGTCAAGCTCAACAAGAGCCCCGCTTTCATCCTCACCCAGTTCGGCCTGACCGGCGACAACGTCACGGAAAAGGCTAAGGCTACGGATCCGAGCACCTTCACCTTCACCGTCGACAAGCCCTATGCGCCGAGCTTCGTGCTGAACTGCCTGACAGCGACGGTTGCGGAAGTGGTCGACAAGAAGCTGGTTATGGAGCACGTCAAACCGGTGACGCCGTCGGCCGACAACAAATACGACAACGATTTCGGCAATGGCTGGCTAAAGACCGGCTATGCCGGCTCCGGTCCGTTCAAGCTGCGCGAATGGCGCGCCAACCAGGCTGTCGTTCTGGAGCGCAACGACAATTATTACGGTGAAAAGCCGAAGCTTGCGCGCGTCATCTACCGCTTCATGAAGGAAAGCTCGGCGCAGCGCCTGGCGCTGGAGAATGGCGACATCGACGTTGCCCGCAACCTGTCGCCGACCGACCTCGCGGCCATCGAGAAGAACGCTGAACTTACCTCCACCAATGCGCCGAAGGGCACGATCTATTACGTCAGCCTCAACCAGAAGAACCCGAACCTCGCCAAGCCGGAAGTGCAGCAGGCGTTCAAATACCTGGTGGACTATGACGCCATCAGCAAGACGCTTATCAAGGGCATAGGCGAAATCCATCAGACCTTCGAGCCGAAGGGCATGCTTGGCTCCTTGGATGAAAATCCGTTCAAGCTTGATGTTGCCAAGGCCAAGGACCTGCTTGCCAAGGCCGGCCTGCCGAACGGTTTCTCCGTGACGATGGACGTGCGCAGCATCGAGCCGGATACGGGCGTTGCCACCTCGATCCAGCAGACGCTCGGCCAGGCCGGGATCAAGGTCGAGATCATCCCCGGCGATGGCAAGCAGAAGCTGACCAAGTATCGCGCCCGTAACCACGACATCTATTTCGGCAACTGGGGCAATGACTATTGGGATCCCCATTCCAATGCCGATACGTTCACGAACAATCCCGACAACTCCGACGCCGGCACCAACAAGACGCTCGCCTGGCGCAACGACTGGACGACACCTGAACTCGACAAGGAGACAAAGGCTGCCCTGTTCGAGGTCGACGCTGCCAAGCGCGGCGCCATGTATCAGGAGATCCAGAAGAAGTATCTGGATGCCAGCCCCTTCGTCTTCCTCTTCCAGCAGACGGAAGTCGCCGGCTATCGCAAGGATGTGAAGGACTTCAAGCTCGGCCCGAGCTTCGACACCAATTTTGTCTGGCCCGTGTCGAAGTGATGGTCCGATAGGACTGGTTCTTTGAGCACTGTCGAACGGAAAATGGAGGTGCGGCCCAAAAAGGGCCGTGCCGCGCCCATTCTGATGGGCGTTCTGCGCTTCCTGGTCGTGGCGGTCACGACCTATCTCGGCCTTCTCGCCGTCACTTTCTTCATCGGGCGCGTCATCCCGATCGATCCGGCATTGGCGATTGCCGGTGACCATGCACCTACGCAGGTGCTGGAGCGCCTGCGCCGTGAAATGCATCTCGATCAGCCGCTCTATCTGCAGTTCTATTATTATCTACTGAGTGCCCTGACCGGCGATTTCGGCACATCCGTGCTGACGACCAATCCGGTGATGGACGATATCCGGCGCGTTTTTCCGGCGACGATGGAGCTTGCGACCGTTGGTACGATCATCGGCGCGATCTTCGGAATTCCCTTCGGCGTGCTTGCCGCCGTGCGCCGCAACAGCTTCATCGACCAGATCGTCCGCGTCATCGGCCTCGTCGGCTATTCGGTGCCGGTATTCTGGCTGGCCATGGTGTCGCTCGTCATCTTTTATGCCAAGCTGGGCTGGGTGGCCTATCCCGGGCGCATCGACATCGCCTTCGAATATACCTTCACGCCGATCACCGGCTTTTATCTGATCGACAGCGCCATGCAGGGGCAATGGGATGTGTTCTGGGATGCATTCCGCCACATCATTCTGCCGGCCTCGCTGCTCGGCTACTTCTCGCTTGCCTATATCAGCCGGATGACGCGCAGTTTCATGCTGAACGAACTCGGCCAGGAATATATCGTCGCGGCCCGCGCCAAGGGGCTTTCGGAAACGCGGGTGATCTGGGGACATGCGCTGCGCAGCGCCGCCGTGCCGCTGATCACGGTGATCGCGCTCTCCTATGCCGGATTGCTGGAAGGTTCGGTGCTGACGGAGATCGTGTTCTCCTGGCCGGGCATCGGTTTCTACATCACCAGCTCGCTGCAGAACGCCGATATGAACGCCGTGCTCGGCGGAACTGTCGTCGTCGGTACAGCCTTCATCGGGATTAACCTGCTCTCCGACCTGCTTTACCGCACTCTCGATCCAAGGACGCGACGCAAATGACGGCGACCGCTGAGACCACGCAACCTGGCTGGCGTGACTGGCTGCTGTCGGATCGGCCGCAGTCGCGCCGGCAAGCGAGCCTCGGACGTGCCTATGTCACATGGCGGCAATTTTCCGCCAATCGGCTGGCGGTTCTCGGATTGCTGATCATTGTCGTCCTCATTCTTGTGGCGGCATTTGCCAATGTTATCGCCCCCTATCCGCCGAGTATTGGGGATCTCACCAATGCCTATCTGAAGCCGCCCGGGACCGGCGGCTATCTTCTCGGTACCGACAATCTCGGGCGCGATATCCTGTCCCGTTTGATCTATGGGTCG
Organism: Rhizobium sp. NXC24; assembly: GCF_002944315.1. Taxonomy (NCBI): domain Bacteria; kingdom Pseudomonadati; phylum Pseudomonadota; class Alphaproteobacteria; order Hyphomicrobiales; family Rhizobiaceae; genus Rhizobium; species Rhizobium sp. NXC24. The sequence continues at coordinate 4,064,034 of NZ_CP024311.1, read as the reverse complement.
CGATGGACCCTCTATATCGTTGTTCTCGTCGCGATCATTTCGGCGCCGCTCGGGCTGTTTATCGGTATGATAGCTGGCTATGCAGGTGGCTGGATCGACACCGTGCTGATGCGTATCACCGATATCTTCCTTGCCTTTCCGAAGTTGGTGCTGGCGCTCGCTTTTGCCGGCGCGCTCGGCCCCGGCATCGAGAATGCCATCATTGCGATCGCCATCACCTCCTGGCCGCCCTATGCGCGCCTGGCGCGGGCTGAGACGATGACGGTGCGGCGCTCCGATTATATCGCTGCCGTGCAACTCATGGGCGCCTCGCCGATCCGTATCGTCTTCCGCCATATCATGCCGCTCTGCATCTCCTCGGTGATCGTGCGTGTCACGCTCGATATGGCCGGCGTTATTCTGACGGCGGCGGGTCTCGGTTTCCTCGGCCTGGGCGCACAGCCCCCTCTGCCGGAATGGGGCGCGATGATTGCCACCGGGTTCAAATACTATCTCGATCAATGGTGGGTGGCGGCAATGCCGGGTATCGCCATCCTGATCGTCAGCCTGGGCTTCAACCTGCTCGGCGACGGTTTGCGGGATGCGCTCGATCCGAAGGAGAGCGGCCAATGACGCCACTGTTGACGGTCGAGAACCTCAGGGTTCGCTATCCCACCCGCACCGGCATCATCGAAGCCGTGCGCGGCGTCTCCTTCACGCTCGGCCGCGAGCGACTCGGCATTGTCGGCGAGAGCGGTTCCGGCAAGTCGCAAACCGGCCGCGCGATCATGGGCCTCACTTCGTCGCATGGCATCGTCACGGCCGACAAGCTGAACTTCAGCGGCATCGACCTGCTGTCGGTCTCGGCCAGGGAGCGCCGGTCGCTGCGCGGCAAGCGCATTGCCATGGTGCTGCAGGACCCGAAATATTCGCTCGATCCGGTGATGACCATCGGCAAGCAAATTACCGAGACGTTGCGCACGCATGAGAAGGTGAGCAGGGCGGAAGCGCGCGAGCGCGCACTCGCCATGCTGGAAGCGGTGCAGATCCGCGATCCCAAGCGCGTCTACGACCTGCATCCGCATGAAGTCTCCGGCGGCATGGGCCAGCGCGCGATGATCGCGATGATGCTGATCGCAGGCCCGGAGCTGCTGATCGCCGACGAGCCGACCTCGGCGTTGGACGTCACTGTGCAGCTCGATGTGCTGAGGATCATGGACAGGCTGGTATCGGAACGCGGCATGGGGCTGATTTTCGTGTCCCACGATCTGAGGCTGGTGTCCTCCTTCTGTGACCGGGTGATCGTCATGTATGCCGGCAAGATCGTCGAGGAATTAAAAGCTTCCGAACTCAACAATGCGCAGCATCCCTATACGCGCGGTCTGTTGAACTGCATGCCCGTCATCGGCGAGGACCGTCACCCGCTGCCGGTCCTTGATCGCAAGCCGGAGTGGGCGGCATGACGGCGGCGCTTGCGGTCGACGGCCTCAGTGTCGTCTATGACGGTTATTACGCCCTCGATGCGGTCAACATCGATGTGAACAAGGGCGAATCCTTCGGTCTTGTCGGCGAATCCGGTTCCGGCAAATCGACCTTACTGCGCGCCGTCGCCGGTCTCGCGCCTGTCAGCGACGGCGTGATCCGCGTCGATGGCGAGGCGCTGAAGGGTGCAAAACGCACCAAAGCGTTTTACCGCCAGGTCCAGATGGTGTTTCAGGACCCCTATGGCTCGCTGCATCCGCGTCAAACCATCGACCGGCTGCTGCTGGAGCCGCTGGCAATCCACGGCATCGGCGACAGCGAGACGCGCATTACCCGGGCGCTTGACGAAGTCGGCCTCGGTTCAGGCTTCCGTTTCCGCTATCCGCACCAACTATCGGGCGGCCAGCGCCAGCGCGTGGCGATTGCCCGCGCTTTGATCGTCGAGCCGTCTATCCTGTTGCTCGACGAACCGACCTCGGCGCTGGATGCTTCCGTGCAGGCGGAAGTGCTCAATTTGCTGGAGCAGGTGCGCAGGGATCGTCATCTGACGTTCGTTATGGTCAGTCACGATCTCGGTGTCGTCACCCATATGTGCGAACGCCTCGTGGTGATGCAGAATGGCGCTGTCGTCGAGCGGCTGAGCGCAAAAGAATTGGCGGCCGGCGATGTCAAGCAGGACTACACGCGCAACCTGATGATTGCGAGCAAAGGCTTTGTCCGTGCCTAATTGATTGTAATCATTAGTCCTTCATCGCCCTTTTAGTTAAGCTTCGCTTAAAAGACGACTAATCGTATAGACTATTGACTCGTGCCGCAATTCTGTCATGATCCCATTAATGGCGGTTAACTTTCGTGATCTCCTACATGGGGTCATGCGCGAGTGGAGGCAGGCATGTTTTTCATGGGTGGCATGACCATGGGGTATCTTCATCCGCCAGCACCGGCAAAAGAAGAGGACGCGTTGACCGTCACTCTGCCGGAAGAACAGAGCCGCCGTCAGATCGGTCCGACCGAAACTCCGGCTGCTGAAGCAAGCGCCGTAGAGCGCACTTTGATCTGGGCTCGCCGCATTCTCTGCTGATGTCAGCCTTGCTGATCTTTCGAGCCAGACCGCCGTCCAATGGTTTATTTTTTCTTGCGTTGGCCTCTGGACAAAAATTCATCTCTACCTAATTGATAGGGATTGTATAAATGTCGGACGTGGGCTCGCCCACATGACAACGACAAAAACGAACGGAGGCAACACATGGCGAATTTGGGTATGTCGAATACGCATGTGAATCAGTTCGACGGCTCGAAGCGCGTTGCGACGACGCGCAGCAAGATCCAGACTGCAATCCACGTTGCGCTGTTTTCTGCCGCATTCCTCTTCGTCGTCGCCATCGTCTTCGGCATCGTGATCTGAACGCGCTGCAAGGATGATATGACCGGCATTGATCGGTCATATCATGGGCGCGCGCCGCTGCGGTGCCGCGTTTATAGAGCGATGGTTGGCGTCATCTCTTTTTTGTTTTCTAACGGCCACGGCCGATCGGGCTAATCTTCAGGTCAGCCAGACGTTACCGTCGCATTCCTGTTTCTTCCCAAGTTGAAACGCTTCCCTAACGGCAATTCTTCTTTCCCGGCCTTGTCAAAACTTCGCCGGGCAAAGAAAATTTCCCATGACCGATAGAATGCGCTTCATGAAAACAGTAAGCTTCGCCAAAACACAAAATAGAGTGGGGCGGAGCATGACCAAAGCGGAGGCTGGGCGCAGCGGCAGACGGAATGGTGGTCAAGACGGGCGAGCGGTCCTGGACCAGGATTCGCATGCCATACGCGACGTAAAAGAGAATAATCTCGAATTGGCGATCGGCCACGAGGTCCGCGCCTTTCGCAAGAAGCTCGGCATCACCGGCGCCGACCTTGCTTCGGCCACCGGCATATCGCTCGGCATGCTCTCAAAGATCGAAAACGGCAACACGTCGCCGTCTCTCACCACATTGCAGGCGTTGGCGCGGGCGCTTGGAGTGCCCGTCACCTCGTTTTTCCGGCGGTTCGAAGAAAAGCGCAACGCCGTCTTCGTCAAGGCCGGCGAGGGTGTGGAGATGGAGCGGCGGGGTACGCGCGCCGGTCATCAGTACAATCTGCTCGGTCACATAGCCAACGGGTCTAGCGGGCTGCAGGTCGAGCCCTATCTCATCACGCTGACGGCCGATTCTGATGTTTTTCCGGCATTTCAGCATGAAGGGCTGGAATTGATCTATATGTTGGAAGGGGAAGTCGAATACCGTCATGCCGACAAGCTTTATGCGATGCGGCCGGGTGACAGCCTCTTTTTCGATGCCGATGCGCCGCATGGTCCGGAAGTGCTCGTTAGTCTGCCGATCCGCTTTCTGTCGATCATTTCCTACCCTGAGAAACACAGCTCTTGAGAGGAATTTGCGAATCTTTTGAGGGAGTTCAGTTTAAGTTCATCTTCCGCGGGATATGGAGGGCAACCTACCAAACCCTACTGAATTTCCGATTGCAAGAAATCAGCCTAAGGAGAATACCTCATGACCTTGATCGATTGTCTTTGACACGTGCAGACTGCTGCCGGAACCATCCGGTCGCGTCTCAAGTTTCACGGAAGCCTGTTTCGAATGATGGCGCAAAATTGCCATGATCCTGACGAAGAGGCCGTGAAAATCTTCGCCTGAATACGTTTGTTCTAAGCCGCCACTTCGAATTCATCCCCTTCGCGCGCCGGGAAGCGAAGCAAAGGGTCCAAATGCATGAATAGTCGTGTGGGGCAGGACAAAAACGGTAAAGGCGACAATGCCTGTCACTCTGTTTGGACCCAGAACCCGAATCCATGACGTCTCAAAACCTCTCCACTGTTCCGCCGCGCGATTCTGAAGCCAAGCAGATCGATCATAACGATTCGATCCGTGCCACCTATTTCTCCAACGATCAGATCCGGGAATGCGGTTCGATCTTCGCCCGCAACGGCGCTGCGACGAAGCTGCCGGGCTTTGCGCCCTTCGATTTCTTCGACCGGCACAAGGAGAACGAAAAAGAGATCCTGCGCGTCTATCGTTCGGCCAATGCCGACGTCGATGCCGGTGAATCGATCACGCCTGCGGCCGAATGGCTGCTCGACAACCACTACATCATCGAAGAGGCGATCCAGGAAGTCCGCCGCGATTTCCCGAAGAAGTACTACGATCAACTGCAGAAGATCACCATAGACGGCATGGTGATGCCGCGCACGCTGGCGCTTGCCTGGCTCTATGTCGCTCACACGCACAGCACCGTATCCAACCAGGGTCTCTTGGCACTTGTCGAAGGCTTCCAGTCGCACGACATGCTGAAGATCGGTGAGCTCTGGGCGGTTCCGTCGCTGGTGCGCTATGTGCTCGTTGACAATCTGCGTCGCATCTCCAGCCGCGTCGAGCAGAGCCGCCTGACGCGCAAGAAGGCCAATGCCGCGGTCGATGAGCTGATTCGCCTCAATGACGACGCCAAGGTCACCGAGTTCCTGAGGACGCTCGAGCCCTATACGTCCGACAATACCTTCGCCACGCAGTTCCTCTATCGTCTGCGCGACGGCTCGCACACTTCGGGCCTCGCCGTCACCTGGCTGGAACGGCGTCTGACGGAAGCCGGCACCGATGCCGAAACCGTCATGATGGCCGAGCACAACCGCCTGTCGTCCGGCAATGTGACGATGGGCAACATCATCAAAAGCCTGCGGCTGATCGACGATACCGACTGGTCGGGCTGGGTCGAGGAGGTCAGCGCAGTCGACAAGCTGCTCTGGGACGAGACCGATTACGCAAAGCTCGATCCTGGCTCGCGCAACAGCTATCGCCGCGCCATTGAGAAGCTAGCACGCCGCTCCGACAAGACGGAAATGGAGATAGCCCAGGTCGCCATGGCCATGACCGAAGCGGCCAAGGCCTCGGGCGAGCCGCAGCCGCATGAGCCCAATATCGGCGATTTCATCGTCGGCCAGCAGATCGAGAAGCTGGAAAAGGCGATCGGCTTCCGCCCGAAGCTGTCGCAGCGTTTCGTCCGCCAGTGGCGCAAGTTCAACTGGCTGGCGATCGCCGCCCCCGTTCTCCTGATCACCGTCATCGCTCTCTGGATCGTCGGTTATTTCATGATCCAGGCTGGCATGGGCTGGGCTGAAACCATCATCCTGCTGTTGATGTTCTCGCTGCCGGCATCCGAAGGCGCCACCGGCCTGTTCAACTTCGTGGTCACCATGTACCTCACGCCGGCGCGTCTCGTCGGCTATGAGTTCAAGGAGGGCATTCCGGAAGAGGCTCGTACACTGGTCGTCGTGCCGACTTTGATCGGTAATCGCGACAGCGTCGACGAACTGGTGCGCAACATCGAGGTCCATTATCTCGCCAATCCGCTTGGCGAAGTCTATTACGCGCTTCTGAGCGACTGGCCGGACAGCAAGGAAGAAGAGAGCGAACGCGATCTGGAGATTCTGGATTACGCCCGCCGCGAAGTCGCCAATCTCTCGGCCCGCTATGCCGAGGACGGCAAGCAGCGCTTCTATCTGCTGCATCGCCGCCGTCTTTACAATCCGGCCGAAGGCGCCTGGATGGGCTGGGAGCGCAAGCGCGGCAAGCTGCACGAGCTGAACCTGCTGCTGCGCGGCGACCGCGACACGACCTTCCTGCCCGGCGCCAATACCGTGCCGAAGAACGTGCAATACGTCATGACGCTCGATTCCGACACGCGCCTGGTGCGCGACACGGTCACGAAGCTCGTCGGAAAGCTGCATCATCCGACCAACCGCCCGGTCTTCGATCCTGAGACCAAGCGGGTCGTGCGTGGTTACGGCGTGCTGCAGCCGCGCGTCACCCCGTCGCTGACGACGGGCAAGGACGCCTCGGTGTTCCAGCGCGTCTTCTCCGTCAATCGCGGTCTCGACCCCTATGTCTTCGCCGTCTCCGACGTCTATCAGGACTTAGTCGAGGAAGGCACCTTCACCGGCAAGGGCCTCTATCATGTCGACGCCTTCGAGGCTTCGCTGAAGGGCAAGATCGAGGAAAACGCGGTTCTCAGCCACGATTTGCTCGAAGGCTCGATGGCGCGCTGTGCCCTCGTCACCGACTGCGAACTCGTCGAGGATTTCCCGATCCGCTACGAAGTTGAAGTCTCGCGCCAGCATCGCTGGGCTCGCGGCGACTGGCAGTTGCTTCCCTATCTCTTCAATCCGAAGCGCGGCGTCACCGGCCTCGGCCGCTGGAAGATGATGGACAATCTGCGCCGCTCGCTGACGCCGATCGCCTGGTTCTTCGCCTCCGTTCTCGGCTGGTATTTCATGGGGCCGTTCGCCGCCCTGATCTGGCAGATCCTCTTGATCTTCTGCCTGTTCGTGGCGCCGACACTGTCGCTGATCAACGGCATCATTCCGCGCACCAGCGATATCGTTGCCCGGGCCCATCTCTATACGGTCTGGTCGGATATCCGCGCCGCCAATGCGCAGGTCGCGCTGCGTATCGTCTTCATCGCCGACGGCGCCTGCATCATGGCCGACGCCATCGGCCGCTCGCTCTACCGTGCCTTCGTCAGCCGTAAGCTGATGCTGCAGTGGCGCACGGCGGCCAGCGCCCAGGCCGCGGCGCAGACGACGATCCTCGGCCACTACCGCGTCATGTGGCATGCACCGGTGCTGGCGCTGCTGGCATTGGCTTTCGCATCTCTTTCCGGCGACAATGCCTTCTTCGTCGGCATCCCCTTCGCGCTGCTGTGGATTCTGTCGCCGGCGATCGCCTGGTATGTCAGCCAGACGGCGGAAACCGAAGACAAGCTCGAAGTGCCGGAAGGCGTCTCCGCCGAGCTGCGCAAGATCGCGCGGCGCACCTGGCGTTATTTCGACACCTTCGTGGTCGAGCAGCAAAACCACCTGCCGCCGGACAATGTGCAGCAGACGCCGCATGCGGTGGTCGCTTCGCGGACTTCGCCGACCAATATCGGCGTCTACCTGCTCTCCGTGATCTCGGCCCGCAATTTCGGTTGGATTTCCTTCGAAGAAACCATTGATCGCATGGAAAAGACCATGGCGACCGTCGAGAAGCTCGAGAAATTCCGCGGGCATCTCTGCAACTGGTATCATACGGACACGCTGAAGCCGATGGGCGCGCGCTATGTCTCGGCGGTCGACAGCGGTAACTTCGCCGGTCACCTGATCGCCGTGTCGTCGGCCTGCCGCATCTGGGCGGAAGCGCCCTCCGCGCATATGCAGGGCAATCTAGACGGCATCGGCGATGTCGCCGGCATTCTCGGTGAAATGCTCGCCGAACTGCCGGATGACCGCAAGACCGTTCGTCCGCTGCGTCATCGTCTGGAAGAGCGCATCATCGGCTTCCGGAACGCGCTGGCCGCCGTCAAGCGCGAGCACGAGTTCGCCTCGATCCGCATCATCAACCTGTCGGTCCTGGCGCATGATATTCAGAAGCTCGCCGCCAACCTCGACCATGAGGTCAAGTCGCAGCAGAGCGGCGAGGTGCTCACCTGGTCGGAATCGCTGGTGAAGGTCTGCGAAGGCCATATTGCCGACAGCGTCTTCGATCTCGCCAATGTCGATGCGCTGCGCCAGCGTCTGGCAAAGCTGCGCGACCGCATGCGCGATACTGCTTTCGGTATGGAATTCGCCTTCCTCTACCGTCCGGAACGGCGCCTGCTTTCTATCGGCTTCCGTGTTGAAACCAACGAACTCGATGCCGCCTGCTACGACTTGCTGGCATCCGAAGCGCGTCTTACCAGCCTCTTCGCCATCGCCAAGGGCGATCTGCCGACGGAGCATTGGTATCGCCTCGGCCGCCAGGTCGTGCCGATCGGCTCGCGGGGTGCTCTGGTTTCCTGGTCCGGCTCGATGTTCGAATATCTGATGCCGCCGCTCGTCATGCAGGAGCGTCAGGGTGGTATCCTCAACCAGACCAACAATCTGATTGTTCAGGAGCAGATGAATTATGCCAAGCGCCTCGGCGCCGGCATCCCCTGGGGCATTTCGGAAGCGGCCTTCAACGCCCGCGACCACTACATGCACTACCAGTACACCAACTTCGGCGTGCCTTCGCTCGGCCTGAAGCGCGGTCTCGGCCAGAATGCGGTCATCGCGCCCTATGCTTCGATTCTGGCCAGCCAGTATCGTCCGGAAGCGGCGCTCGAAAACCTGCAGAAGCTGCGCAAGGTCGGCGCGCTCGGCACCTATGGCTTCCACGACGCCGTCGATTTCACGCCGACCCGCGTTCCCGAGGGCAAGAAGTGCGCGGTGGTCTACAACTACTATGCCCACCATCACGGCATGTCGATTGCGGCTATTGCCAACGTCGCCTTCAACGGACGCCTGCGTGAGCTGTTCCATGCCGATCCGGTGATCGAAGCGGCCGAGTTGCTGCTGCAGGAAAAGGCGCCGCGCGATATCCCTGTCATGGCCGCAAAGCACGAGAGCGACCAGCCGGCCAATATCCAGGAAGACATGCTGCGTCCGGAAATCCGCAAAATTGCCGATCCGGCGACGCACGATCGCGAACTCGCCTTCCTGTCCAACGGCCATTACGCCGTCATGCTGACGGCGACCGGCGCCGGCTACTCACGCTGGAATGGCTTGTCGGTCTCGCGCTGGCGGCCCGATCCGACGGAAGATCGCTGGGGCACCTTCATCTTCCTGCGCGATACCGCATCCGGCCAATGGTGGTCGGCCACATCAGAGCCGCGTAGCGTCGAAGGCGAAAAGGTCAAAGTCACCTTCAGCGATGAAAAGGCGGAGTACAGCAAGACCATTGGTGATCTCACCAGCGATGTCGAATGCATCGTCGCAACCGAACACGATGCCGAGGGCCGCCGTGTGACGCTGCTCAACATGGGCGCGGAGGATCGCTTCATTGAAGTGACCTCCTATCTCGAGCCGGCAATCGCCAGCGACGATGTCGATTCGGGCCATCCGGTCTTTGCGCGCATGTTCGTGCGCACCGAGATCGGCAGCACCGGCGACGTGATCCGCGCCGAGCGCAACAAGCGCGATTACAATGAGCCTGACATGTCGATCGCCCATCTGGTCGTCGACAATGCCGGCACCGAGCGCCCGACGGAATTCGAGACAGACCGCCGCAAGTTCCTCGGCCGTGGCCGGACGCTCGCGGAAGCCGCCGCTTTCGATCCGGGCGCAACTCTGTCCGGCACGGACGGCTTCACCATGGACGCCTGCTTGTCGCTGCGTCGCGTCGTGCGCGTGCCGGCCGGCAAGAAGGTCAGCGTGATCTTCTGGACGATCGCCGCACCGAGCCGCGAGGATGTCGACAAGGCGGTCGATCGCTACCGCAATCCCGATACCTTCGGCATCGAGCTCACGCAGGCCTGGACGCGCACGCAGATGCAGATGCGCCATGTCGGCGTCACCTCGCAGCAGGCCGCAGCCTTCCAGAAGCTTGCCCGCTATCTCGTCTATCCGGACATGCATCTGCGCGCCGACAGCGCCACCGTTCAGGCCGGCCTGCATTCGCAGTCCGCACTTTGGCCGGTGACGATCTCGGGTGATTTCCCGATCTTCACCCTGCGCATCAACGACGATATCGACCTCGAAATCGCGCGGGAAGCGCTGAGTGCCGCGGAATATCTGCGTTCACGCGGCATCAATGCCGATCTGGTGATCGTCAATGAGCGGGCCGTAGACCAAGCCCAGGACATGCAACGTGAGCTCGACAAGCTCGTCGAGCATATTCGCCACAATCAGGGCGAGGGCCTGCGCCAGAATATCTTCTCGGTTCGCAAGGATCTGATCGAGCAGGAGACCTACCAGCAGATTCTTGCTGCCTCGCGCGTGATCTTCCATGCACGTAACGGCAAGCTTGTTGATCAAATCGCCCGTGCGGCGACGCTGTTCGGTTCGGCGCAGTCCGATGGGCCGGCGCCGGTCAATCGCCTTGCCGTACCGATGGTGCCGCAGAAATCCGTCTTTGCAGCCGGTGAACTGGAAGCACAGGACGACCTCGACTTCTGGAACGGCTATGGCGGCTTTGCCGACAATGGCCGCGAATATGTCGTCCGGCTCGCCGGCGGCCAGTCGACGCCGCATCCGTGGATCAACGTCATCTCCAACGAGCGTTTCGGCTTCCATGTGCCTGCTGAAGGCGGCGGTTTCACCTGGAGCCACAATTCGCGCGACTATCAGTTGACCCCATGGACCAACGACATGGTCATCAACCGTCCGGGCGAGGCGCTTTATGTGACCGATCTCGACAGCAATACGGTGATGACCCCCTATGCGGCCCTGTCGCGCAATCCGAAGGTCCAGTATGAGGCCCGCCACGGTCTCGGCTATTCGGTGTTCTCGAGCGAACAGAGCGGCATAGCGCTGGAGCTGACGCAAACGATCGATCGCGAACGCCCGGTCAAGCTTTTCCGCCTGCGCATCCGCAATACGGGCGAGGGTAGCCGCCGGCTGCGGCTCTACAATTATGCGGAATGGGTGCTCGGCATCAATCCGCACAAGACACGGCCGTTCATCCTGTCGTCGGTGGATGAGGAAACCGGCGCGCTGTTTGCCAACAATCCCTACAGCATCGATTATTCCAAGCGTATCGCCTTCATGGCGGCGAGCGAGGCGCATTCGAGCTTCTCGGCCAGCCGCCGCGAATTCATCGGCCGTTACGGCACGGTGCAGATGCCGGAAGCCGTCGTTTCCGGCGCTGCCCTTTCCAATTCCACCGATCTCGACGGCGATCCCTGCGCGGCGCTCGCCTTCGATCTGACGGTCGGAGCCGGCGAACAGAAGGATATCTGCTTCTATATGGGCGATACCGCTTCGATCGAAGAGGCGCGCGCATTGGTGGCCGACATCCGCAATGCCGATTTCGAGGCTGTGCTTTCGGCCAGCCGCGGCTTCTGGGATAACTTCACCGGCCGTCTGCAGATCTCGACGCCGGACAAGGCGATGAACAACCTGATCAATGCCTGGCTGCCCTATCAGAGCCTCGGCTGCCGGATCATGGCCCGCACTGCCTTCTATCAGGCTTCCGGCGCCTTCGGTTTCCGCGACCAGTTGCAGGATACGCTGGCCTTCCTGATGCATGCGCCGGAGCTTGCCCGCAAGCAGATCCTGAATGCGGCGCAACGCCAGTTCCGCGAAGGCGATGTGCAGCATTGGTGGCTGCCGGGCAGCGGGGCCGGCGTGCGCACGAGTATCTCGGACGATGTCGTCTGGCTCGCCTATGCCATCAACCAGTATTGCACGGTGACCGGCGACAAGTCGCTTCTCGATGAAGAACTCGCCTTCGTCGAAGGTGCGGCCCTTATGCCTGGTACGCACGATGCCTTCTACCAGCCGACCGTGTCGCAGGATAAGGTCAGCGTCTATCAGCATGCGGCCTTGGCGCTCGATCTGGCGATCAAGCGCAAGGGCGGCAACGGCCTGCCGCTGATCCTCGGCGGCGACTGGAACGACGGCATGAACCGGGTCGGCATTCAGGGCCGTGGCGAAAGCGTCTGGCTTGGCTGGTTCCTGGCCGGCACGCTCACCGCTTTCCTGCCCTATGCGGAAGCGCGGGGCGACCGGGAGCGTGTCGAACGCTGGACCAAGCATCTGCCGGAACTGCGCAAGGCGCTGGAAACGGCGGGCTGGGATGGCGGCCACTATCGCCGCGGCTATTTCGACGATGGCAGCCCGCTCGGCTCGGACGAGAATTTCGAATGCCAGATCGATTCGATCGCGCAGTCCTGGAACATCTTGTCCGGCGAAGGCGACCGCGAGCGCGGCGAGAAGGCGATGAATGCCGTTCTCGAAAAGCTAGTCGACGATGATAACCGCATCATCCGGCTGTTCACGCCGCCCTTCTCCAAGTCGGCGCGCGATCCGGGCTACATCAAGTCCTATCCGCCGGGCGTGCGCGAAAACGGCGGCCAGTATACCCATGCCGCGACCTGGGTGGTCATGGCACTGGCAGAGATGAATCGCGGCGACGATGCCTGGCGTTGCTTCGAACTGCTCAATCCCGTGAACCATGCACGAAATCGTGATGAGGCCGATACCTACCGCGTGGAGCCCTATGTCATTGCCGCCGACGTCTACGGCGAGGGGCAATTGACCGGCCGCGGCGGCTGGACCTGGTATACGGGCTCGGCCGGATGGCTTTATCGCGTGGCAATTGAGGGAATTCTCGGCATTCGCGTCAAAAATGGCCATCTCTACGTCAAGCCGGCGCTGCCGTCGAAGTGGGATGGCTTTGCGGCGGACCTCGATCTGCCGAGCGGAAAATACCGCATTTCCGTCTCAAAAGCGCCCGATGCTAAGGGATACTTGGTGTCTGTGAATGACAGGGCGATCGCCCATCCCGAAGAGGGCTATCCGATCGGACAGTAGCGCTTTCCTGCACTGTTTCGCTTCAACGATCGGGGCCAAAGGGGGAACTCTTTGGCCCCGATCGCATTTGGTTGTCGGAACAGGAGAGGTCCATGAATTCCAGGGCAAATATCGACGTGGCCTCGGCAACGCGAATCACCTTGCCGAAGGCGACGACGCAGCGGGATACGAGACTGGATGTTCTGAGGGCTTTGGCCCTGATCACGATCTTCATCAATCATGTGCCCGGTCAGTTCCTCGAGCGGCTGACCACCAAGAATTTCGGTTTCTCCGACGGGGCGGAAGCCTTCGTGCTGATCTCCGGCATCTCCGTCGGTCTTGCCTATGGCACGCGGTTCAAGCCGGGCAACCGGCTTTCAACTGCCTTAAAGGCGGTCAAGCGCGCTTTCACGCTTTATACCGCGCATATGATCACCACTTTCATCACGCTGGTGCTGTTCATTTCCGGCGCATGGGTATTCCGCCAGGCGGGCCTGCTCTGCGAGGTGAACATCCTTGCCGTGCTGATGGATCCGGCTCGCGGCATTCCGGCCCTGCTGTTGCTCGGCCACCAGATCGGCTACAACAACATCCTGCCGATGTATGGCGCCTTGTTCCTGATGCTGCCGCTGATGTTGGTGCTAGAGGCGCGAAGCCCGCTGCTTTTGCTTTTGGTTTCCGGCAGCGTCTGGCTGGTCGCTGGCATCTATCAGATGGCGCCGCACACGACGTTGCTGGATGGTTTCTGGTTCCTCAATCCGCTGTCCTGGCAGTTCCTGTTCGTCATCGGCTTCGTTGCCGTCATGCATGTGAAGCGCGGCGGCCGGATATCCTATAATCCGGCCCTGTTTGCGCTGTCGCTCGCCTATGTCGTGCTGTCCTTCATCTGGGTCACCGACAAGCTCTGGGTGCTGGGCGATCATCTTGCTGCGTTTGGTCTCCCGACGGTCGTCACCGGTTTCGACAAGACATTTCTGTCGCTGCCGCGCTTGCTACATGTGCTGGCGCTCGCCTATCTCATCATCACTGTGCCGTCCGTTTCGCGCTTGCTGCGTCGGTCCGCCGATCATCCGTTGACGATCCTTGGACGGCATTCCCTCAGCATTTTCGTTGCGGGCACGATCCTCGCCATGGCCGGCCAGGTCATCCTCTACGTTACCGACAAGGATCCGGCCGTTGGCGGCGCCTATGTGCTCGTCGGGATCGCCGCACAGTTCGCCTATGCCTATTATCTCGAGCATAAGCGGCAGGATGCAGTCAGCCGCCCGTCCCTTGCGACGTCCATAGCGACGATTCCACTGCCGGTGCGAACCGAAAAGCGCCGATAGTCGGCTCTGCGGCCATCGGCTACCACAACACGTAATCCATTGAATTATATTCCCAATTCGTTTTGCGACACTTGTGTGAACGAAGTGTGACGTGATTTTTCTGCAACGCAATGACAATCCAGTGCGTTGCAGCAAAGATTCCATTGCTCGAAATCTTGTTGTGCAAAATTGAATTGCCTACATCGGGACCGTGACGGCGCTCGGGGAGTGCCGCCACCCCGGCGCTATACGCGTCCCAACGACGGGCGCGGCGCATTCGTGGGGATTGTCAAAACGGGAATGGGGTAGGGAACGTCGATTTTTCGGCGCGATAGCTCATGCCCAATCGATACTGGATTGGAGTAATCTATGAATATCAGAAGTCTTCTTCTCGGTTCGGCCGCTGCTCTGGCTGCCGTTTCGGGAGCACAGGCGGCTGACGCCATCGTGGCCGCCGAGCCGGAGCCGCTTGAATATGTTCGCATCTGCGACGCCTTTGGCGCCGGTTACTTCTTCATTCCCGGCACGGAAACCTGCCTGAAGATCGGCGGCCGCGTCCGCACCGAAGGCGAATGGTACGATGCCTACAACGCCAACAGCAAGAACGGTACGCTTTGGCATACTCGCGCCGAGCTCAGCATCGACACGGCGAGCGATACCGAATACGGCCCGCTGAAGACCAACACCGTCTACCGTTGGGATTGGCAGGAAGGCAACTCCACGAGCACGAAGCTGCTTTGGGCCAATATCAGCCTCGCCGGCTTCACCGTCGGTAAGCTCGACTCGCAGTACAACCTCTTCATGGGCTATGCCGGCAACGTCATCAACGACGACGTCGTCTATGACGGCCCGAAGGAACTCAACCAGTTCACCTACAAATATGATGCCGGCAACGGCTTCACGGCAGTGATCTCGCTGGAAGATTCCAACTCGTCGGCCGACACCTCGTCCTACGGCGGCGCATGGCGCACCGGCAAGGCCGATCATTATGCTCCTGACGTTGTTGCCGGCGCCGGCTACAAGGCCGGTGCATGGACCCTCCGGGTCATCGGCGGCTATGACTCGATCGTCGAAGAAGGCGCCATCAAGGCTCGCATCGACGCCGATTTCGGCGACTTCAAGGCCTTCCTGATGGGCGGCTGGAACACGGATGGCGACAAGCTGAACAAGTATGCCGGTTCTTACCTCAACAGCAACCGCTCAGCCTGCCCGACCAATGGCGCGGATTGCGGCTGGGGCGACTGGGCCTTCTGGACGGGCGCCAGCTACCAGTTGACGCCGAAGCTGCAGGCCAATGCTCAAGTCGCTTACACCGACTCGAAGATCCTCGCCGCCACCGCCAACGTTGCCTGGCGTCCGGTCAAGGACCTGCTGATCGAGCCGGAAGTCTCCTACACGGATTGGGACGCTGCCGACAAGGATCAGTGGGCCGGCGTGCTCCGCTTCGAACGCAAGTTCTGATCTGATCCCGGTTTGACGCCAGTCGCAACCGGTTTGACGTCGGCCGTGACTCCAGCTTGACGCCAAAACCGATTTGACCTCCGATCAGAGAAGGAGAAAGGCCCGGGTTCCCTGCCGGGCCTTTCTTGTTTTTGGTTTAGTTGCCGTATTCGAAGGGGATGTTTCTTGCGAGGGGCCAGGCACAGGGCTGCGGCGTCATCGTGCTTGCCTGATAAACTCCGCGCTGTCGGCAACAAAAAAGCCGGAAGAGCATCGCTCTCCCGGCCTCGATCTTTAAGCCCTTTGCAAATATCAGGCGGCTTCGTTTTCCGTGGTATGTGCCTTCCGGACTTCGTCGTCCGTTAGGATACCGCTGGCGCGAAGCAGGGCGGCGAAGCGGCCGTTGCTCTGGCTGAGCTCGTTGAAGCTGCCGTTTTCGATCACGCGGCCATTGTCGAGGAAGAGGACGATATCGGCCTCGCGCACCGTCGACAGGCGGTGGGCGATGATGAAGGTCGTGCGGTTCTGGCGCAGATTGTCGATCGCCGCCTTGACCCGGTTCTCGGTCTCCACGTCGAGCGCGCTGGTCGCTTCGTCGAGCACGAGGATCGGCGCGTCCTTCAGGATGGCGCGGGCGATAGCGATACGCTGGCGCTCGCCGCCGGAGAGCTTGTTGCCGCGCTCGCCAACCCGGGTCTCGTAACCGCTCTCGCGATTTTCGATGAAGTCGTTGGCGGCAGCCGCTTGGGCGGCGCGGACCATCTCCTCTTCGGTCGCGCCTTCGCGGCCGAGACGGATGTTGTCGCTGATCGAGCGGTTCAGCAGGCCGGCATCCTGGAAGACGGTGGCGATGTAGCGGCGCAGCGACTTGCGTGTCACCTTGGTGATGTCGTTGCCGTCGACGAGGATCTGGCCGTCCTGCGGGTCGAAGACGCGCTGCAGCAGGTTGACCAGCGTCGTCTTGCCGGCGCCGGTCGGGCCGACGATGGCGACCGTCTGGCCGGCCTTCACCGTGAAGTTGATGTTGTGCAGGCCCTGCGACGTATTGCCGAAGCCGAAGGATACGTTGCGGAACTCGACTTCGCCCTTGACGTCCTTGATTTCGGCAAGGCCGGCCGGCTCTTCACGGTCGCGCACGGAATCTTCCAGCGTGTAGAAGTCTTCCAGCTTGGCACGTGCTTCGAAGATCTGGTTGGCAAAGTTGCGGAGCTGCTCCAGGCGGCCGATCAGCACGTTGGCGAAGGCGATAAAGGTGATGAGCGCGCCGAGGCTCAGGCTGCCGTCTTGGACGAGCACCGTACCGATCATCAGGATCGCCATCATCGCGACGGTCGAGGCCGTGCGGTTCAGCGCGCCGGCGAGCGCCCACCAGTCGAGAACCGGATACTGCGCGGCGAGCAGTCGTTCGGTGAAGGACTTCAGCGCCCTGGTTTCGGCTTCGATGCGGTTGTAGCTATGCAGCACGGAAACGTTGCTGATGCTGTCGCTGACATGCGAGAACACCGTGTTGTAATGGCTTTCCACCGAGGTCTGGCCATCCTTCGTGCGGTTCATGACCAGACGGCCGATGATCCAGTAGAAGACGCCGAGTAGGATGAGAACGGCCGACAGGCGCAGGTCCATGGCAATGGCCGTGGGAACCATCACGACCAGTGCGACCGCCGTCGTCAGATGGTTGCGCATGAATTCGAGCCAGAGGCCGAAGAGGGCTTCGCAGGCGCGGAGCAGCGTATTCAGAGCACTCGCCGTGCCGCGCTGGCTGTGCCAGGAGAGCGGCATGGAGATGATGCGGCTAAACGCTTCGGTCAGCAGCGAGGCGCGGCGTCCATGGGCGAGACGATCCGCCTCGCGGGAAACGACGATGAAGGCGACTGCGCTGAAGACGGCGAAACCGGCCCACAGCATCATCGTCGGCGCCGCGGCCTCTTTCTTGGCAATGGCGTCGAAGATACGGCCGAACAGAACCGGCTCGTAAATAGTGGTCATCGCCAGTGCAATGTTTGCGATGACAACCATCCAGACGCGGTATCGATACGCGCCAAGATACTTCAGGGCTCTTGCATAGACTTTGAACAACGACACGTCGGGCACCCTCTGTGCATCTGCGAAAATTCGGAATGATCGGATGCTACAGATTGGTTCCTGAACCGGCGATTAACGGAATCCGACGCTGTTTTTTCAGGGTAATTTTTACCCCTTATGTCAGGGGCCGCGAGGGCACGAAATCGGCTGCCAGAGAAATGTGATAATTAAAGAATACTTTATATCATGGCATTGTCGCGCAGCGATGCGATTGCTATTCAGGGTTGATCACTAAATTTTTCGCCAATGACGTTCAATTTATTTTCGATCCGATTATGTTTGCCCGCCATCCGCCGACTCGGGAGGCAAGGCGGAACATGAAGGCGGCATCTGCTGACGAACAACCAGGCTTTCAAGCCAGGGGGTAGCTGTGAATATTCATTCCTTAATACAATTGCTTGTGGTCATTGAAGAATGCAAGCTTGCCAAGAATGTCGTGGCGGAGCTGGAACTGGTGCTGCGGTCCTACAAGTTCGATTTCTACGGTCTGCTGAAGCAGCCGCGGCCGAATGTGGACCCCACGACCCTGATGCTGGCCGGACGCTGGCCCGACAAATGGCCGCTCACCTATGTCGCCAAGAAATACCTGCTTATCGACCCCACCATCCGTTATCTCGGCCGGGCGCAGCGGCCTTTCCGCTGGCGCGATGCCATGGCGGCGCTGAAGGGTGATCCGCTGCGCCGGCGCATGGAGCAGATGATGGCCGATGCCCGCGCCCACGGGCTGATCGATGGCTATATCTTCCCCATTCATGGGCGCAGCGGCCTGCTCGGCAGCATGACCGTCGGCGGCAATGTGGTCGATCTGTCGCCCGTCGAACTCTCGCTACTCGATGCGGTGGCGAAAAAAGCCTTCTGGCGGCTTCTGGAACTGCGCGGCGAAGCGCAATCGCTGGAGCAGCCGGCTACTATCGACGTGAAGCTGACCAGGCGCGAGACCGAGGTGTTGAACCATCTGGCGGAAGGCATGACCTCCATGGAAATCAGCCGGACGCTCAAAATCTCAAATCACACCGTCGATTGGTATATGAATAGTATCCAGGACAAGCTGAACGCCAAGAACCGCCAGCATATCGTTGCCATCGCCTTCAGAAACGGGCTTATTCCGTAGTGGCAACTATTTTGATGTCGGATGTCGCAGGAGAAATTGAACTTCTTGTGACAAGAAGTTAAGAATTCTCTTCGCGGGTGCAGCATTGCCCGTTTCGATGCCGTGAGGAGACAGCATTGCCCATTTCCAAGATCCTGGTTGCCAACCGTTCCGAAATCGCCATCCGCGTATTCCGCGCCGCCAACGAGCTTGGCATAAAAACGGTGGCCATTTGGGCCGAGGAAGACAAACTCGCGCTGCACCGCTTCAAGGCGGATGAGAGTTATCAGGTCGGCCGCGGCCCGCATCTTTCGCGCGATCTCGGCCCGATCGAAAGCTATCTGTCGATCGACGAAATCATCCGCGTCGCCAAGCTGTCCGGCGCCGACGCCATCCATCCCGGCTATGGCCTTTTGTCGGAAAGCCCGGAATTCGTTGATGCGTGCGATGCCGCCGGCATCATCTTCATCGGCCCGAAAGCCGATACGATGCGCCAGCTCGGCAATAAGGTCGCAGCGCGCAATCTCGCGATTTCGGTCGGCGTGCCCGTCGTGCCGGCCACCGAGCCGTTGCCGGACGATATGAAGGAAGTCGCCAAGATGGCCGAGGAGATCGGCTATCCGGTCATGCTGAAGGCCTCCTGGGGCGGCGGCGGTCGCGGCATGCGCGTCATCCGCGCTGAGGCGGATCTCGCCAAGGAAGTGACGGAGGCCAAGCGCGAGGCGATGGCCGCCTTCGGCAAGGACGAGGTCTATCTGGAAAAGCTCGTCGAACGCGCCCGCCACGTCGAAAGCCAGATCCTTGGCGACACGCACGGCAATGTCGTGCATCTTTTCGAGCGCGACTGTTCAGTCCAGCGCCGCAACCAGAAGGTCGTCGAGCGTGCGCCGGCGCCTTATCTGACCGATGCGCAGCGCCAGGAACTGGCCGCCTATTCGCTGAAGATCGCCGAGGCGACGAATTATATCGGCGCCGGCACCGTCGAATATCTGATGGACGCCGACACCGGCAAATTCTACTTCATCGAAGTCAATCCGCGTATCCAGGTCGAGCATACCGTGACCGAAGTCGTCACCGGCATCGATATCGTCAAGGCGCAGATTCACATCCTAGACGGCTATGCGATCGGCACCGAAGAGTCCGGCGTTCCGAAACAGGAGGACATCCGTCTCAACGGTCATGCGCTGCAATGCCGCGTGACGACCGAGGATCCGGAACATAATTTCATCCCGGATTACGGCCGGATTACCGCCTATCGCTCGGCCTCCGGCTTCGGTATCCGTCTCGACGGCGGCACGTCCTATTCCGGCGCCATTATCACCCGCTACTACGATCCGCTGCTGGTGAAGGTGACGGCCTGGGCACCGAACCCGCTGGAGGCCATCGCCCGCATGGATCGCGCGTTGCGCGAATTCCGCATCCGCGGTGTGGCGACCAACCTCACCTTTCTCGAAGCGATCATCACCCATCCGAAATTCCGCGACAACAGCTATACGACGCGTTTCATCGACACGACGCCGGAGCTGTTCCAGCAGGTCAAGCGTCAGGACCGCGCCACCAAGCTCTTGACCTATCTCGCCGACGTCACCGTCAACGGCCATCCGGAAGCCCGCGGCCGACCGGCGCCGTCGCCGAAGGCGGCCGAACCGGTCTTGCCCTATAGCGACGGCAAGGTTCCGGACGGCAGCAAGCAGCGCCTGGATCAGCTTGGCCCGCAGAAGTTCGCCGAATGGATGCGCAACGAAAAGCGCGTGTTGATGACCGACACGACGATGCGCGATGGCCATCAGTCGCTGCTCGCCACTCGTATGCGCACCTTCGACATCGCCCGGGTTGCCGGCACCTATGCGCGCGCTCTGCCGCAATTGCTGTCGCTGGAATGCTGGGGCGGCGCCACCTTCGACGTTTCCATGCGCTTCCTCACCGAAGACCCGTGGGAACGCCTGTCGCTGATCCGCGAGGGCGCGCCGAACCTGCTCTTGCAGATGCTGCTGCGCGGTGCCAACGGCGTCGGCTACACCAACTATCCCGACAATGTCGTCAAATACTTTGTTCGCCAGGCGGCCAAGGGCGGCATCGATCTCTTCCGCGTCTTCGACTGCCTGAACTGGGTCGAGAACATGCGGGTGTCGATGGATGCGATTGCCGAGGAGAACAAGCTCTGCGAAGCGGCGATCTGCTATACGGGCGATATTCTCAATTCGGCCCGTCCGAAGTACGATCTGAAATATTATACCGATCTCGCCGTCGAGCTGGAAAAGGCCGGCGCGCATATCATCGCGCTGAAGGATATGGCCGGGCTTTTGAAGCCGGGTGCGGCCAAGGTCCTGTTCAAGGCGCTACGCGAGGCGACCGGCCTGCCGATCCATTTCCATACGCATGATACCTCGGGCATTGCAGCCGCAACCGTGCTGGCGGCCGTAGACGCCGGCGTCGATGCCGTCGATGCCGCGATGGATGCGCTCTCCGGCAATACCTCGCAGCCCTGCCTCGGCTCGATCGTCGAGGCCTTGAAGGGAACGGAGCGCGATCCGGGCCTCGATCCAGAATGGATCCGTCGTATCTCCTTCTATTGGGAAGCGGTGCGCCATCAGTACGCCGCCTTTGAAAGCGATCTCAAGGGACCGGCATCGGAAGTCTATCTGCACGAAATGCCGGGCGGCCAGTTCACCAATCTCAAGGAACAGGCCCGCTCGCTTGGCCTCGAGACCCGTTGGCATCAGGTGGCGCAGGCTTATGCCGACGCCAACCAGATGTTCGGCGACATCGTCAAGGTGACGCCGTCCTCGAAGGTGGTCGGCGACATGGCGCTGATGATGGTGTCCCAGGACCTGACGGTCGCCGATGTCGAAAACCCGGCCAAGGATATCGCCTTCCCGGATTCGGTCGTTTCCATGCTGAAGGGCGATCTCGGCCAGCCGCCGTCCGGATGGCCGCAAGCACTACAGAAGAAGGCACTGAAGGGCGACAAGCCCTATACCGTCCGTCCAGGTTCGCTGCTCACTGAGGCCGATCTCGATGCCGATCGTAGGGCGATCGAAACCAAGCTGGAACGCAAGGTCGACGACTTCGAATTCGCCTCCTACCTGATGTATCCGAAGGTCTTCACCGACTATGCGCTGGCGGCCGACACCTATGGCCCGGTCTCGGTGCTGCCGACGCCGGCTTACTTCTACGGTCTGAAGGAAGGCGACGAGCTGTTTGCCGAAATCGAGCGGGGCAAGACGCTCGTCATCGTCAACCAGGCGATGACGGCGACCGACGAGAAGGGCATGGTGACGGTGTTCTTCGAGCTCAACGGCCAGCCGCGGCGCATCAAGGTGCCGGACCGTGCCCATGGTGCGTCGGGCAGCGCCATCCGCCGCAAGGCCGAGACCGGCAATGCCGCCCATGTCGGCGCGCCGATGCCGGGTGTCATCTCCACTGTCTTCGTCTCGCCCGGCCAGGCGATCAAGGCCGGCGACGTGCTCGTCTCCATCGAAGCGATGAAGATGGAAACCGCGCTGCATGCGGAGAAGGACGGCACGATTTCCGAGGTGCTGGTGAAAGCCGGCGATCAGATCGACGCAAAGGATCTGCTCGTCGTATATGGCGCTTGAGCGTCCATAAAACACGGAAAGGGGGCGGCTCGTCATCCGGCCCCTTTCTGCAGCCCGCGAGCGGAGTCGCATCCATGACCGATTATTCCCTGCATGTCGGGCAATACGACGTTACTCTTCTGCACGACGGGTTATTCGAAGCGCCGGTGGATGTGTTGATCCACACGGATGGCGATGCTGCCCGGCAACATGCGATCGAAAGCTGGGGTAAGCCGACGCTTCAGGTGGATGTGAACTGCTTTCTCCTGCGCGGGCCTTCCGGTGTTCTTCTCGTCGATGCCGGGACGGGCACTTCCTGGGGGCCGAAATACGGCCATGCGCGATCGGCGTTGCATGAAGCGAGGATCGCGCCGGATGAAATCCAGAGCGTTTTACTCACCCATATTCATGGTGACCATGCGCTTGGCTTGTTCGATGGAGACAAGCCGTATTTCCCTCATGCAGACGTGTTCGTATCGGACCGTGATATCGCCTTCTTCACCGATCCCGTCGCGCGCGAGGCTGTGCCGGAGGCGCGGCGCGGCGGCTTCAAGGTGGCCGAGCAACTGCAGCGCGTCTATGGCTCCCGCATAAAGCGGATCGGTGCTGGCGAAGTGCTGCCCGATATAGAGGCGCATCCGCTGCCGGGCCACACGCCGGGCCACACCGGCTATCTGCTGCGCGGTGGCGACGATTCTCTCCTGATCTGGGGCGATGCCTTGCATTTGGGGGATCTGCAGCCCGGCGATCCGAAGATCGGCCTCGCCTATGATCTCGATCCCGAGCTGGCCGTCAGAACCCGCTGGGCTGCTCTGGAAGATGCTGTCTGCGAAGGCTGGATCGTCGCAGGCGGCCACATCACCGGCTTCGGGCGCGTGGAGCTGGTTTCCAACGGCTACAGGATTTCGCCGGTGTGAAGCATCCGCCGGCCAGTGCACTGAGCAAGCGCATCGGATAGGCTCTCTTCGCTCACAATCTCTGCTTCTCGATCAAGGCAGCCCAGACTGCCGCCAGCAGCGCGAGCACCGCGGATATCAGCATCAGAGCAAACAGGGTATGGATCGTCGCCGATTGCGCGATGAACAACCCGCCAATCGAGCCGATGAGGGCGCCGCCCGCGATCCTCATGGCGGCGGCGAGCCCCGCAGCCGTGCCGACCATATCCGCCCGGACCGACATTGCACCACTGTTGGCAGCCGGCATGGTGAGACCGTTGCCGATGCCGATGAACATGCAGGGGCCGAAGAGCGCCCAGATATACGTCATTCCCGACAGGGACAGTGCCAAGCCGATCGACAGGCCGATGCAGGTCAGAAGCCGCGCGATGACAAGGATCCTGCCGAGCGGGATTTTCGCGGCGTAGCGGCCGGCGAGATAGCTGCCGAGAATGAACCCGGCGGGAACCAGGCCCATGTAGAAGCCGAGCTTGGTGCTCGATCCGCCGAGGGAATCGCCTATCGTGAGCGGGGCTCCTCCGAGGAAGATATAGAGCACGCCCATGGAGCAGGCCATGCAGAGCGTATAGGCCCAGAATCGCGCCGAACGCAAAAGCAGTCCATAGGAGTCAAGGTAGTTCCTCCGCGCATCCGATAAGGGCGCTCTCGATCCCGTCAATTCACGCAGGGAGAGGAGGAAGGCGGCGATGCCGAGGATCGCGAGGACGACGAAGCTTGCGCGCCAGTCGAAAAACTCGTCCAGCGAGCCGCCGAACAGCGGCCCGACCATGGGCGCCAGCGCCCATCCCATGGCGAGATAGCCGAATTTGCTGGCGGCCTCGTGCTCGTCGGATGTTTCCTTGATGACGACGAGAGCGACGGAATAGCACGGCCCGATGCATGCCTGCATCGAGCGAAAAACGAGAAAGGTGCCGATATCGGGCGCGAGAACGCAGCCGATCGAGGCGATGATGAAGATCGCAAGCGCCGTCAGGACCACAGGCCGGCGGCCGAACCGATCCGATATCGCTCCCCCGATGGCCTCAAGGGACGCGGTGACGATGGAAAAGCCGGCGACCGAAAGGTTCACGAGGGCGAAATCGGCATGGAACGCCGCTGATATCTTCGGCAGCGACGGCAGGATCATGTTGACCGGCAGCACGGCAAGGGCGGAAAGCAGGATGAGGGTCGTTAGCCGCGGCTGTGCGGCGGCTTGCCCGATGGTCGTGTCTTCGATTGCTTGCGTGGCTGAATGGTCTATGCGGCTTTTGGTGCGCGTCATGGCCTTGTCCGTCGCGTGAGTGGGAAGTCGAGGGAGATCTGACGGGGCGCTGCCCGGATTGAGGGCAATAAAAAAGGCCCCGTCAGGAGCCTGCTTACCGCGCATGGGTGCTTTCGCCGGATGGTTACACCATCCTGCCCATGCGCCTTCCTACCACTGCGAGAACGAGTGCCGTGTTCATGACACCAGAGCTAGACGGAAAGCTGTGCGCGGTCAATGCGCCTTTTCCGGCGCAATGGATGCCCGGCAGCGCTGTCGCTCAAATATCGTAGCTGTGCCCGGCATTCAGCGTCGAGATGAACCGCTTCGTGCGCTCCTGCGTCGGGGCGCTGAAGATGGCGCGGGAGGGGCCGGTTTCGACGATGTTGCCGGCCTCGAGGAAGACGACGCTGGTGGCGATTTTCGAGGCGAGGCGCAGGTCGTGCGTTGCCATCACCATGGTGGTGCCTTCATTGGCGAGCTGGCCGAGAACGTCGACGACTTCAGCGGCGAGTTCGGGGTCGAGCGCCGAAGTGGGTTCGTCGCAGAGAAGAACGCGGGGCGAGGGGGCAAGCGCGCGGGCGATTGCCACGCGCTGCTGCTGCCCGCCGGATAGTGTCGAGGGCCAGGCGTCCATCTTGTGCGACATGCCGACCTTGGTCAAAAGCTCGACGGCGCGGGCGCGCGCCCTTTCGGCCGGCCAGCGCAGCACGGTGACCAGGCCTTCCATGACGTTTTCGATTGCCGTCTGATGCGGGAAGAGCTGGAAATTCTGGAAGACCATGCCGGTCTGGCGGCGGATTTTCTGAATATCCTGCCAGCCGGTTTTCTTGCCCGGCTGAAAGGTGGCCGTCTCCTCGCCGATACGGATCATGCCGGCGGTCGGGATTTCCAGAAGGTTGATGCAGCGCAGCAGCGTACTTTTGCCGCCGCCGGAAGGGCCGACCAGCGCTGTCACCGTGCCTTCCGGAATGAGCAGGCTGATGTCGCTCAGGATGATATTCTCGCCAAAGCGTTTTTCGATGTGCGACAGCTCGATCATGTCCGTGCCTCCAGCGTGCCGCCATAGCGGGCGAAACGGCGTTCGAGAGAGACCTGTAGCGTCGACAGGAAAGAACTCATCACAAGATAGATCAGGGCTGCTTCGATATAGAGGATTAGCGGCTCATAGGTCGTTGCCACAATGCGCTGCGCGGCCTGGAACAGTTCCGGCACCGTGATCGCCGCGGCAAGCGAGGTATCCTTGACCAGCGAGATGAAGGTATTCGACAGCGGCGGCACGGCGACGCGTGCGGCTTGTGGCAGGATGGTGCGGTTCATCGCCTGCCGCCAGCTCATGCCGATGGAATAGGCTGCTTCCCACTGGCCCTTCGGCACCGAGGAGATGACGGCGCGGATGATCTCGGACGTATAGGCGCCGACGCTCAGCGTGAAGCCGATGACGGCGGCGGGAAAGGCATCGAGCAGGATGCCAAGGCTCGGCAGGCCGTAAAAGATAACGAAAAGCTGCACCAGCAGCGGCGTGCCGCGGATCACCCAGACATAGAAGCGTGCGACAGCGACGAGCGGGCGCGGGCCGAAAAGCCGGGTGACCGCGGTGAGCAGCCCGAGCAGCAGGCCGAGAACGAAGGTAATCAGGGTGAGCGGGATGGTGAAGACGAGCCCCGCCCAAAGCAGCGAGCCCAGTGATTCCCACATCAATTGCAACCAGTGCTGCACGAAGAAGCGGCCTCTCAATAAAGGAATGCGTCCGGAAAGGGTTCCGGACGCATCTTTTTCACAATTTGGCGGCGATGCCTATTACTTCGAAACGTCTTGGCCGAAGTATTTCTGCGAAATCTTGGCATAGGTGCCGTCAGCCTTGATATCGGCCAGCGCCTTGTTGATGGCGGCCTGCAGCTCCGGCTCGCCCTTGCGGATGATGGCGGCGGAATAATCGGCATTGGCCTGCTGGGCGACGATCTTCACCGGCGCATCCGGCTTGTGCTTCTTGAAATCGAAGAAGGAGAGGCTGTCGTTGATGGTGGCGTCGGCGCGGCCGGTCAGCACGAGCTGGATCGACTGGTCGAAGCCATCCGTGCCGACGAGTTCGGCGCCGGACGTTTGGGCGAGCTTGCCGAAATTGCTGGTCAGCGACTGTGCGGCCTTCTTGCCCTTGAGGTCGGGGAAGTCCTTGATGTCGCTGTTGCTTTCCTTGACGATCAGCACCGCCTTGGAGGCGATATAGGGATCGGAGAAATCATATTTCTGCTTGCGGGCATCGGTGATGCCGACTTCGTTGATGACGGTGTCGTAGCGGTTGGCATCGAGACCGGCGATCAGGCCGTCCCACTTGCCTTCCAGAAACTGCGCCTTCACGCCGAGCTTGCCGGCGATCGCCTCGGCGATCTCGACATCGAAGCCGACGAGCTTGCCGCTTTCGTCATGGTAGGTGAAAGGAGCATAGGTGCCCTCCGTGCCGACCTTCAAAACGCCGGCGGACTGAATCGCCTTGAGGTTATCGCCTGCATGGGCGGGCAGGAGAAATGCGGTCTGCACGAGGGCGGCAGCGGCGACGGTCTTCAACCAGTTCATTGTTTTCTTCCGTTTCTTGAGCGGTTCAATCGATGAGGAATACATTGCAGAAAATCTAGGGCAGTGAAGCGTAGAAAACTGCAAAAGAATTCGGCAATTGCGAATATTTTTCTCAAAGGAGCTGAAGGCACAAATCGAGTTCGTCTCTGATGGGGATTCCGTTGTCGGCGATCCCTGGAATGCTTGGTTTCAGCCGCCGTGCCTCGTCGACCGCCCCGGGTCGAACCCGCCGAAGTTCGAAACCTCGACGTTGGTAGAAACGGAGGGCATCGAGATTGTCGTTCGTCGTCATGACCCAGAGTGCCGACACGCTTTGCTGGCGCAATTGATCGGCGAGCGCTTCTATCAAAGCGGTTCCCACGCCCTGGCCGGAGTGAACCGCATCCAGCGACATCAGTTCCGCCTCATTGCCTTGTATTCGGTAGGTTGCCAATCCCCGCTCGGGATCAACGACGAGCGCCGGCAGATCCAGCAGGTCAAAAATCTCGCCATGGGCGGCGACTTTCGTGCCCCCCCATCGCTCTGTGAGGAGCTTGACGATCCAATCCTTGTCTTGCGGTCCAGCTTCGCGAGTCATCATAAGCCCGATTAACAGCATTGGTTTCGCGCCGGATGGAATGAGGCATCCGCCGGTGCGAAATGGCGGCAAAAGTCAGCCCTGCCGACGCCATGGCCAGCTCGGAAATTAAGTGCCACGCCGTCCTTTCCGCGTTATAATAATCGGCTGCAATGTAGACGGAAAGGTGAAGCTAATGAAGAGGCTAGCAATCGTTGCCTTGTCGCTAGCGACGGCGCTGACAAGCGTCCCGCCGGCTGAGGCGTTTCCCATCATTGTTGTCCCGAAAGTCGAGGCACCGAAGGCGCAGCCGATAGACTGGCATGGCGGTTATCATGGCGGATACTACCATCATGGCGGATACTATCACCACCACGGCGACAACTGGGGTTGGGCGCTCGGCGGCCTTGCTGCTGGCGCGTTAATCGGCGGGCTACTGGCGCAGCCGAATTATTACGGCGGCTATTACGGGTCGGGCTATTACGGCGGCGGCTATTATGGGCCTGGCTATTACGGCGGCTATTATGGTCCGCGGTATTACGGCGGCTATTATGGTCCGCGCTATTACCGACGAGCCTACTATGGCGGCAGTGCGCATGTGCGCTGGTGCTATGCGCGTTATCGGTCCTACAGGGCTTACGATGATACGTTCCAGCCCTCCTATGGTCCGAGACGGCCGTGCGTCGCGCCATACTAGTGATGGCGCAAAAAGCATCTTTTAGGATTGGTTACTGGTGGCGGATAGCTGCCGGTCAGTCAGGCCATGGTTGCTGTCGAACCGCGCGTATGGCCGACTGCGCATAACGAGTCCAGCCGCCGCTATCTGCTCCTCGTCAAACCGTTGCCACTTTCCCCTTCATTCGCTCGCTGACGATGATGATCAAGCCGGCGCTGAGGATGAAGGCTGCGCCGAGGAAGGTGTTGGCCTTGGGGATGTCGCCCCAGATCAGGAAGCCAAGCAGGAAAGCCCAGATGAGGGACGTATATTCGAACGGCGCCAGAACGGAGACCGGCGCCTGCCGCATACCTTCGAACAAGGCAAGCTGTCCTGCGCCGGCAATGACGCCTGTGCCGAAAAGCAGCAACATCTGATAGGCGGTTGGCGTCTGCCAATGCAGGATGGCCATGGTGGCGGTCAGGAGGATGAAGATGATGTTCGAGACGGCCATCTGGATATGGCTTTTTTCGTGCAGCGCGGTCTTGCGCAGGAGCACCATGCCGGTCGCCCAGAGCACGGCGGCCTGCAGCGCCAGATAGACGGGCCAGGAAATGGACAGGCCGACCGGATTGGAGGCGATCACGACGCCGCAGAAGCCGAGGCCGACCGCCGTCCACCGGACCAGGGTGACCTTCTCGCGCAGGACGATGGTCGCCAGGATCGTGCCGACGACCGGGGCGGCGTAATAAAGTGTCGTCACTTCGGCAAGCTGCAGGTAGCGGGCGGCGGAATAGTAGGAGGTCCAGGCGATAACCAGCAACATGCTGCGCACGATCATCGGCTTGATGATCGGCGAGCGGCGGACCTTGCGCGCCAGCGACGGCCCTTCGAAGAGGAAGCAGCCGGCGAGGATGGTGCAACTGCGCCAGAAGAGGATCTGCCAGACGGGGATGTCGGCGACGAGCAATTTCACCACCGAATCGTGGGCAGTGAACAGCATATAGGCAAACACCGTAAGCAGGATGCCGTAGCTGATGGGGTTTTTCACGGAAGCACCAGGGGAATGGCTTGAGGCAGGCCGGCGGAAAATTTCTTTTAAGGCTCAACGGATAGGCGGCTACTTTTTCGCCGTCAATAGGCCATATGGGCTGGATAAACCGCATGAGAAACATTGTTTGCGGTTGTGACTTCCTTGCCTCCGTTTTAACAGACGGAGACGAAACGTGACCGATCGGCGTCTTTTCGGATGTTGAGATTTCAATCGATTTAAATATCCTGCGGCCACCGATTTGGGGATTTCTTATGGATGATATGACTCGATCCGGGAGCTTTCAGGCTCGTAGAAGCGGATTTTTCACAAAATCGCGCGCAGCCGTTTCCCTGCTGTTTTTGATGAACGGCTTCACCGTCGGCTGCTGGGCGCCAAAGATTCCGGAGTTCGCCGAACGGCTGCAACTGACCAAATTCGAGCTCGGCCTGATGATCCTTGTCTTCGGTCTGGGGTCGCTGGTGATGATGCCGATGGCTGGCGCGCAGATTGCCGGGCGCGGCTCGAAGATCGTCGTCAAGGCCTTTGCCGTGTTGCTGGTGCCGATGTTGCTCGCCTTGACCGTCACCCAGAATGTCTGGACTGCCGCGATCGCCATCTTCCTGTTTGGCGGCTTCATCGGCGCCATGGATGTGGCGATGAATGCCAATGCCGTGTCGGTGGAGAAATCCATGCGTCGGGCGATCATGTCGTCCTGTCACGCGTTCTGGAGTCTTGGCGGCCTCATCGGCTCGGCGATCGGCGGTTTTCTGATCTCGCGCTGGGGCGTGCTCGGCCATGCCGAGGCGGCCACGGCCCTTGCTGTTCTCTTCCTCGCTGTCGCCTGGCCGATGATGCTCGGCGACCAGCCGCATCCGGACGAGGCAAAGCCGAAGGCGCGCTTGCCGATGATCCCCCTGCCCTGGCTGCTCGGCATGATGGCGCTGTTCTGCATGATTCCGGAAGGTGCGGTGCTTGATTGGAGCGCCCTCTATCTCGGCCAGGAAAAGGCCGCTTCGGTGACATTGTCCGGATTTGGCTTCGCCGCCTTCTCCCTCACCATGGCAACGATGCGCTTTGCCGGCGATTTCGTTCGCGACCGGCTGGGCGCCGTCAAGACGCTGCGGGTCTGCACCGTCTTTGCGATTGTCGGCATGCTGCTTGCGGCGCTGGCGCCGAATGCGGAACTTGCCATTGTCGGCTTCGCGCTCTGCGGCATCGGTATTTCCAACATGGTGCCGATCGCCTTTTCGGCCGCCGGCAATATTCCGGGGCTGCAGCCGGGCATCGGCATCTCCGTCGTCACCACCATGGGCTATTCCGGCATGCTGGTCGCTCCTTCCGCCATCGGTTTCGCCGCCGAGCACGTCGGCTTTTCGCCGGTTCTGATGGCGCTGCCGGTGCTGCTGCTCATCGTGCTGGCGCTGTCGTCTCTGGCCCATTACGCCGACGGCATTGGCAGCGGCTCGCATTAATTTGGTCGCTTTCGCCTGCTATCGCCTGAGCAAAAGTGAAGCCCGGAGCGGTTGACAACGACCGCTCCGTGATCCACCTGAAAGGCACCCATTTCCCGAGGCTAACGAGAGCTTTCCATGTCGTCCGCCAGTGATTTCGATCCGAAACCGCGCCGTTCCTCCGTTGCCGTCGATGTCGGCGGCGTGATTGTCGGCGGCGGCGCGCCCGTGGTCGTGCAGTCCATGACCAACACCGATACCGCCGATATCGATTCGACGGTGGCGCAGGTCGCAGCGCTCTATAGGTCCGGTTCTGAGCTGGTGCGCATCACCGTCGATCGCGACGAAAGTGCCGCCGCCGTTCCGAAGATCCGCGAGCGGCTGCTGCGCCTTGGCATGGACGTGCCGCTGATCGGCGATTTCCATTATATCGGCCATAAGCTGCTTGCCGACCATCCGGCCTGCGCCGAGGCGCTGGCGAAATACCGCATCAATCCCGGCAATGTCGGCTTCAAGGACAAGAAGGATAAGCAATTCGCTGAAATCATCGAGATGGCGATCCGCTACGACAAGCCGGTGCGCATCGGCGTCAACTGGGGCTCGCTCGACCAGGACCTGCTGACGGCGCTGATGGACAAGAATGCGGCCGAGGGCTCGCCGCTCTCGGCCCGCGAGGTGACGCGCGAGACGATCGTGCAGTCGGCGCTGATTTCGGCCGACCTTGCCGAGGAAATCGGCCTGCCGCGCAATCGCATCATTCTCTCGGCCAAGGTCAGCCAGGTGCAGGACCTGATCGCCGTCTATTCCATGCTCGCTGCCCGTTCCGATCATGCGCTGCATCTTGGCCTCACCGAGGCCGGCATGGGCTCGAAGGGCATCGTCGCCTCATCCGCCGCCATGGGCTATGTGCTGCAGCACGGCATCGGCGACACTATCCGTGTCTCATTGACGCCGGAGCCGAATGGCGACCGCACCCGCGAAGTGCAGGTGGCGCAGGAACTGCTGCAGGTGATGGGTTTCCGCCAGTTCGTGCCGGTTGTCGCGGCCTGTCCCGGCTGCGGCCGGACGACCTCGACCGTGTTCCAGGAACTGGCGCAGAACATTCAGAACGACATCCGCAAGAACATGCCGGTCTGGCGCGAGAAATATCCGGGTGTCGAGGCGCTCAACGTCGCCGTCATGGGCTGCATCGTCAATGGTCCCGGCGAGAGCAAGCATGCCGATATCGGCATCTCGCTGCCCGGCACTGGCGAAACGCCCGCCGCCCCAGTCTTCATCGACGGCAAGAAGGCGATGACGCTGCGCGGCCCGAATATCGCTTCGGACTTCGAGGCGCTGGTTACCGACTATATCGAGAAGCGTTTCGGCCAGAAGAGTGCTGCGGCGGAGTGATCCGCCGCCGGAACTGGCCTCAGACGTTGCTGGTCAGCAGCTTGATGCCGGCAAAGCAATAGAAGCCGGCCATGGCGCCTTCGATCCATCGGCGCGCGTTCCTGTAAATCTTCAGAGCATGCGGCGTCGAGAACAGCGTCGCATAGCCCATGAAAGCAACAAAACCGGTCGCTCCGCACACGGTTATAATGAGTACCGCAACGGAAGCCGGCGCACCCGGCGGCATACCGAGCGCGATGATGGCGAGCCAAGCGAAGATCGCTTTCGGATTGGTGACGTGGATGCCGTAGCCGCGCAGGATCAGCGACTTGAAGCTTGGCGTCTTCTGCTCCGCCGTGGCGGCCGGCAGGTCGCCACTGGCGCGCACAGCGCGAAATGCCTTGTAGGCGAGATAGAGCAGATAGAACCCGCCAAAAATCTTCAGGATCTCCAGCGCCATCGCGTAGGTTTGCAACAGGGTGGCAAGCCCGGCGGCGGCAGCGATCGCCCAGGTCAGCGAGCCGCCGAAGATGCCGAGCGAAATCGTCATGCCCGCCTTGCGGCCGTGGGTCATTGATGTTCCGATGATGGCCATGATCGCCGGTCCAGGACTGACGACGGCGATGATATAGGCAATATAGGCCGGCAGGATCTGCGGCAGATAGGCAAGCGCCTCATTGCATGGGATAGCTCCGCAGGATGTCAGACAGCGCGGCCAATTCCGCGTGCTTGACACTGCAGGCGCCAGAATTGCCACGGAATCGCCAGGACGTCACTCTTGTCCCGGAGATTTTTTGTCACGGTGACATTTTGCGCCGAGAGCTTCTCAGCTCCGGCGGCTTGCCACGAAGCGCGCCGTCTCGATCAGCAAAGCCGCCTTCTCTCCATAGGGAGAGAGCAACTCCGCGGCTTCCGCCACCAGGCGCGCAAGCGTGGTTTCGGCCCAGGCCTGGCCATGCAGCGCGACCAGCGTGCCTTTGCCGCGGGCGGCATCCTTGCCGGTGGCCTTGCCCATGGTTGCAGCATCGGCGGTCAAATCGAGGAGATCGTCGGCGAGTTGGAAGGCGAGACCGATCTTTTCGCCGAAGATACGCAGCCGCTGACGGTCCTCAGCCGGGGCACCGGCGATGATGGCGCCGGCTTCGCAGGCAAAGCGGATCAGCGCACCGGTCTTCATGGCCTGCAGCGTGGTGATGCCGCGTTCGTCCGGCGTCTCTTTTTCGGCAGCAAGATCAAGGGCCTGACCGCCGGCCATCCCGCCGATCCCCGCCGCGCGCGATAGCGCCAGCACGAGCTCGATCTTCCGGTCGGCCGGCAGGCTGGTTTCCGGCGCGGCGATGATATCGAAGGCATAGGTCAGCAGGCTATCGCCGGCGAGGATCGCCGTTGCATAGTCGAAGGCGACATGCACGGTCGGCTGCCCGCGGCGCAGATCGTCGTCGTCCATCGCCGGCAGGTCGTCGTGGACCAGCGAATAACAGTGCACGCATTCGAGCGCCGCTCCGATGCGGAGCGCTGCGTCGCCGTTGCCGCCGAGAAGTGCGGCCGTCTCCATCACGAGAAAGGGTCGCAGTCGCTTGCCGCCGTTCAGCACGCCATGACGCATCGCTTCGAGCAGGCGGGTGGGACGGATGATCTCACCGTTCAGGCAGGCGTCCGCGAGAAGCTCGTTCAGGACAGCCTCGACCTTGCCGGCATTGTCCCTGAGGCGATGTTCGAAGGAGGAATTGGTGCTGTCCATGGCCGCTGTTTGGCATGAGTGCGTGTTGCTGGCAACGAGAATTGTCAACAGCCAGGGTGGGAATCTCGTCGCACTCTGGTCATCGCTCTGTGTAGACGGTATGACAATTGCAGCATTCCTGCGCGTTCCTCGGACGCAGGAGTGCTCCGGGGTGGAGCAACGGGTGGACCTTCAGCAATTGGACATACCGACGGACAGCGATGAGGAAGCCGAGATGCCGCAACGCTCGGGCCGGCTTGCACGGTTCAAGGCCCGTCCGCTCTGGCAGCGTATCGTTCTCCTCCTCGTCGGTTTGATGCTGCTGCCCTATCTGTTCATCCTGCTTTACGTTCTGCCATTCACCCACCCGATTTCGACTTTGATGCTGCGCGATGCCCTCACGTTTCAGGGATATGATCGTCGGTGGGTTTCCTTCGATGAGATAGCGCCGGTGCTGGTGCAGTCGGTCATGGCTTCTGAGGACGGACAATTCTGCTTTCATGGTGGGGTCGACTGGGGCGAGATGCGCATGCTGGTACAGGATACGCTGCGGGGCCAGTCCACGCGGGGCGGCAGCACCATCCCCATGCAGACCTCAAAGAATCTTTTCCTCTGGAACAGCCGCTCCTTCGTGCGCAAGGCGCTGGAGCTGCCGCTGGCCGTCTCCTCCTCGTTCGTCTGGTCGAAGCGGCGGATGATGGAAATCTATCTGAATATCGCCGAATGGGGGCCGGGCATCTACGGCATAGAGGCGGCGGCACGCTATCATTTCAAGGTGCCCGCCTCGAAGCTGAACGCCCGTCAGGCCGCTCTTCTCGCCGTCTCTCTGCCCAATCCGATCGACCGGGTGGCAAGCAAGCCGGGGCGCGGACTGCGCCAACTCGCCTCGCTGATCCAGCGCCGCGCGAGGAGTTCCGGCGAGTACATCAAATGCCTTTATAACTGATATCAGAACTTGTCGTTCGATTGGCTGACCGTCATCTGACATTCTTGCTTGTGACGTAAGGGCGGGTATCTGCCAACCAAACCGGACATTTGCCCAATGAACATTGATGCCTTCTCGCCCGAACTGCTGAACTATTCCAAGAGCCGCCATCCCGAACCGTCCATTCATCTCGGCACGCGCTTTGATCTCTCGGGCAATTTCCAATACGAGCCTGGCAATACGATCGTCTGCCATGTGGTGGAAGGCTCCGAAACGCAGCAGGCCCTCGTTGCGGCGCGCGAGAAATTTCTGGCGATGCCGGAAGCCGCGCAATTCACCTTTACGCCGATTTCCAGCCTGCATATGACGCTGTTTCAGGGTATTATCGAATATCGCCGCAAGCAGCTCTATTGGCCGGCGGATATCGCGCTCGATACGCCGATCGATGAGATGACCGAGATCATGGGCGAGCGCCTGAAGGCTTTTTCCATGCGCGATCCCTTCAACGTGGCGGTGACGCGTGCGCGGCCGAGCGGCCTCTTGATGGATGGCGCGACCGAGAGGGATCAGCAGGTGATGCGGGAGTGGCGCAAC
The DNA here is from genome assembly GCF_002944315.1 of Rhizobium sp. NXC24. Taxonomy (NCBI): domain Bacteria; kingdom Pseudomonadati; phylum Pseudomonadota; class Alphaproteobacteria; order Hyphomicrobiales; family Rhizobiaceae; genus Rhizobium; species Rhizobium sp. NXC24. The sequence goes on along the minus strand of NZ_CP024311.1, from coordinate 4,028,675 downwards.
GCTTTTGCGGATCTACTCGGCTATCGCCATCCCGATCATGACGTCTATCCGTTCCACATCACCTTCTCCTATGTCATCGAGCGGCTGGATGACGAGGCGCTGCCACGCTGGCAGGCGATGCTGGACAAGGTTGCCGCCGATGTTCGCGCCGAGGTGCCGGTTCTCGAGCTGCGACCACCGGCTTTCTGCGCATTCGACGACATGAAGCATTTCGAGGAACTTCTGGTATTCGAGTTCCAAAAATAAGAAGGACAAATCATGGACAAGCTGACCCTCTATATCGGAAACAAGAACTATTCCTCCTGGTCGTTTCGGCCGTGGATCGCCTTGGAGGGTTGCGGCATCGCATTCGAAGAGGTGCTGATCCCCTTCGACTTTCCGGCCGGCAACCCGCGCATCCGCGAGGTTTCGCCGACCGGCAGGGTGCCGATGCTCGTTCATGATGGCTTCAAGGTCTGGGAATCGCTCGCCATCATCGAATATGTGGCCGAGCTTTTCCCGGATGCAGGCCTCTGGCCTAGTGATCGCCAGGCACGGGCCACGGCGCGCTCGATTTCCATGGAAATGCTGGCGGGCTTCCGGGCGTTGCGCAACGCCTGCCCGATGAACATCCGTCGCCCCGTCAGCCGGCTCGACCTGCCGGAGGGTGTCATGGAGGACGTGGCGCGGATCGAGACGATCTGGCGCGACATGCGCGCCCTATCCGGCGGCCCGTTCCTGTTCGGCGCTTTCTCCGGCGCCGATGCCATGTTCGCGCCGATCGTCAACCGCTTTGAAGTTTATGATCTCGTCAGTGCCGCCGACACGCTGGACTATATGGCCGCGATGAAAGCCCTGCCCGCCTGGCAGAAATGGGAAAAAGCGGCGCGTGAGGAGCCGTGGATCGTGCCGGAAGACGAAGCCTGATCGCTGATTCGGCTTCCATCCCGCCGAATCAGATGGTGCGGGCAAAAAATGCGGGAAGGGACTGGTCAAAGTCCCTTTAGCCATGTATAAGCCCGCCCAATTTCCGAAATTGATCCATGTCTGTTTCGGCCGCCTGGCTGGCCGCTGATATGTTTCGTCCGCAAAGTGGAGTAACGAGAATGGCTGTACCGAAGAGAAAAACGAGCCCGTCCAAGCGCGGTATGCGCCGCTCGGCCGATGCGCTGAAGGCTCCGACCTATGTCGAAGACAAGAACTCCGGCGAACTGCGTCGCCCGCATCATATCGACCTGAAGACCGGCATGTATCGCGGTCGTCAGGTTCTGACGCCGAAGGAAAGCGCATAATTCAAGCGCTGCCTTAAAGGCTGAGATTAAAAGGCTGGCGTCTCGCCGGCCTTTTTCTGTTTGTGCATTCGGTTCAGCAGGATCACGCCGGAAAACGCTTCGCACTTTTCCTGGATTTGCTTTAAGACTCGCGGCGACTTCAATTCCGAAGGGATTTTCCTGGCTATGATTGTTGCCTTCCCGCTGATGATCGTTCCGCTCGTGCTCTACAATCTGGCGATGCTGGGTCTGATGGGCGCCGGCGGCATCGCTTCGCTCAACAATGTCATCCTTGCTCTTCCCATGCTCTCGGGCGCGACATGGACGCTGCAGCTCGGCGATCTCTTCATCGTCATCGCGCTGATCACGCTGTTCTTCGAAATCTTGAAGGCGACGCGCAACGGTTCCGGCTCGCTGCTCAATCACATACTGTCGATGCTGGTGTTCATCGCCTATCTCGTCGAATTCCTGCTGGTCAAGGATGCGGCGACACAGACCTTCTTCATCCTGATGGTCATCACCTTCATCGATGTCATCGGCGGATTCACGATCTCGATCCGCTCGGCGGGACGGGATGTTTCGATCGGATTGTGAGGGTTTTTGACTTCTCCCCCGACGGGGAGAAGCTCGTACAGAGCACGGATTAAAGCGGCGCTGCACTGTGGGCGGGCATCGGCAAGATGCTCACAAACTATCCAGCTTGTTCTGCATCGCGCGGAGCTGCTCTTTCAACTCGTCGATGTCCTTTGCCTCCGCCTTGCGACTTTCCTTTGCCGGCGGCTTCATGAAGGGGGAGAACATCTGCATGGCCTGCTGGAACATTTCGGTATTGCGGCGGACCTGTTCTTCGACCATCTGGATCGGCAATTGCAGGTTCTTGCCGAGCGGCGTTTCGCCGAAGGCGCGGTTGATCTGATCGCGCATCTGTGTCTGCTGTTCGGTGAAGGCGCGCATGGAATGTTCGAGAAAGCTCGGGACGACCATCTGCATCTGATCGCCGTAATAGGTGATCAACTGCCGGAGGAATGAAATCGGCAACAGCGTATTTCCGGTCTTCGATTCCTGTTCGAAAATAATCTGCGTCAGCACCGAATGCGTGATTTCTTCGCCGCTTTTTGCATCTTGGACGATAAATTCCTCTCCCTTCTTCACCATCTCCGCCAGGTCATCCAGCGTCACGTACGTGCTGGTGCCGGTATTGTATAGGCGGCGATTGGCGTATTTCTTGATTACGATCTGGCCCTCATTCTTTGCCATTATCAGTCTCCTGGACCCGTCTGATTGTATGGAAACTCCTCCACCCCCAAGTGTAGACGCAAAAGAAGCTTGGTGACAATCGGTTTGTGCGATGCGGCAAGCCCTTTCCATTAATCAGATTTTTGCCGGCGATGACGGCTTCATGAAATCTGGAAGATCAAAATTCTTGGCGTTTGACTCCGGCGCAAAGCTTTGACAGTTTCGCCTTATATATGTTCAACCTGTGAGGAGGCTTCCATGAGCAATCCATCCATCGTCGTCGCCAGTGCAGCTCGCACTGCTGTCGGTTCCTTCAACGGCGCCTTTGCGACCATTCCGGCTCATGAGCTCGGCGCTGCTGCCATCAAGGGCGCATTGGAACGCGCCGGTGTCGAGGGCAGGGAAGTCGATGAGGTGATTCTCGGCCAGGTGCTGCAGGCCGGCGAAGGGCAGAACCCTGCCCGTCAGGCCGCCATGAAGGCCGGCATCCCGCAGGAGGCAACCGCATGGGGCGTCAACCAGCTCTGCGGTTCCGGTTTGCGCGCCGTTGCGCTCGGCATGCAGCAGATCGCTTCGGGCGACGCCAAGATCATCGTTGCCGGCGGCCAGGAATCCATGTCGATGGCCCCCCATGCCGCCCATCTTCGCGGCGGCACCAAGATGGGCGACATGAAGATGATCGACACGATGATCAAGGACGGCCTGACGGACGCCTTCTACGGCTATCACATGGGCATCACGGCGGAAAACATCGCCCGCCAGTGGCAGCTCTCGCGCGATGACCAGGATCAGTTCGCCGTTTCCTCGCAGAACAAGGCCGAGGCTGCCCAGCTCGCAGGCCGTTTCAAGGATGAGATCGTGCCCTTCATCGTCAAGGGCCGCAAGGGCGACGTCAGCGTCGACGCCGACGAATTTATCCGTCACGGTGCGACGCTGGACGGCATGACCAAGCTGCGCCCGGCCTTCGACAAGGAAGGCACGGTGACGGCCGGCAATGCTTCGGGCCTGAATGACGGCGCGGCTGCTGCCGTGCTGATGACCGAGTCGGAAGCCTCGCGCCGCGGCATCCAGCCGCTTGCACGTATCGTCTCCTGGGCAACTGCCGGCGTCGATCCGCAGATCATGGGCAGCGGCCCGATCCCTGCCTCGCGCAAGGCCTTGGAAAAGGCGGGCTGGTCGGTCGGCGATCTCGACCTCGTCGAGGCAAACGAGGCCTTCGCTGCACAGGCCTGCGCCGTCAACAAGGATCTCGGCTGGGATACGTCGATCGTCAACGTCAATGGCGGTGCCATCGCCATCGGCCATCCGATCGGCGCCTCCGGCGCGCGCATCCTCAACACGCTGCTGTTCGAAATGAAGCGCCGCGGCGCCAAGAAGGGTCTCGCAACGCTCTGCATCGGCGGCGGCATGGGTGTCGCCATGTGCTTCGAGGCGCTTTGAGCCGCGTCGCGCCAAACGATGCGGGAATGGTTGTAAACAAGGTCATGCTAAAATAAATAGCGAGAGACGGATGAGCGATTCGGGTTCGCTCATCCTGCTCTAGCGGTAACAGAGGGGAGTGGACATGAGCAGAGTGGCGTTGGTGACAGGCGGGACACGCGGCATCGGGGCGGCCATTTCGATAGCGCTGCGCAATGCAGGCTACCGGGTTGCGGCAACCTATGCCGGCAACGACGAGAAGGCACAGGCTTTCCGCGAGGAGACGGGCATTTCCGTCCATAAATGGGATGTGTCCGACTATGAAGCTTGCGGCGTCGGCATTGCCAAGGTGCAGGAGGAGCTTGGCCCCATCGAGATCCTCGTCAACAATGCCGGGATCACCCGTGACGCCATGTTCCACAAGATGACGCCGCAGCAGTGGCACGAGGTCGTCAATACCAACCTTACCGGCCTGTTCAACATGACGCATCATGTCTGGCAGGGCATGCGTGACCGCAGCTTCGGCCGCGTCATCAACATCTCTTCGATCAATGGTCAGAAGGGCCAGATGGGCCAGGCGAACTATTCCGCCGCCAAGGCCGGCGATCTCGGCTTCACCAAGGCGCTGGCCCAGGAGGGTGCTGCCAAGAACATCACCGTCAATGCCATCTGCCCCGGTTATATCGGCACCGAGATGGTGCTGGCGGTGCCGGAAAAGGTGCTGAACGAGCGCATCATTCCGCAGATCCCTGTGGGACGCCTCGGCGAGCCCGAGGAAGTCGCCCGCGTCGCGGTCTTCCTTGCTAGCGACGATTCCGGCTTCATCACGGGATCGACGATCAGCGCCAATGGCGGCCAGTTCTTCGTTTGAGCTGATGGGCTGAAGTGGCGGATGATTGCCGGGAAATTGCCCGGCAGTCATCGCTGGCGTGAATTCACGGACGGCCGTGGCCGGGGTTTGAATTCCAAAACGACAGGCTTAAGGACCACACGGCGCATTTCCTTGTCCCGCATCCGTACGGCATGGCCGAGTACATAAAATGTGGTGCCGACAAGAGCGAATGCTGCGATACTTGCAATGAATTCGGCCATGGTGCCGTTCCTTTCCAAAAACGTTGACGCGATCCCCCCGAAACCTGCGTGGGTGTGAGTGTTCGTCTCAAGAAATGTCGGCCCAAATTTTCGGCGCGAAAGATTTGGCTTTCATGACCGATCGTCAACGAAGCGCTGACGATCGGCCGGAAGAAATCGATCTTTGTCTATACCGGCTTACCGGCAGCGAGCCTCATAGCGGCGGCCATAGCGGTCGCGGTAGATGCAATAGCCCTGGTGCTCGTGGGACCGGCCGATGAGGTAGCCAACGGCGCCACCGGCGACGGCACCGATTGCGGCGCCACCCCAGCTATTGCTGGCGACACCGCCTATGATCGCGCCGGTGCCGGCGCCTATGGCTGTGCCCTTCTCGGTTGCTGTGCATGAGGCGAGTGCGCCGACAAGAGCGATCGCGACAATGATTTTCTTCATGGTATTGCTCCCTAGTGTGAGATTTTCAACAAACTCAGCCGGATCAGATCCGGCCCATCAATAGCAGAATAAGAACGATGACGAGAACTAGTCCGAGACCACCTGATGGACCATATCCCCAACCTCGGCTGTAACCCCAGTTCGGGAGCGCTCCGATCAGCAGCAGAATCAAAATCACGAGCAATATTGTACCAAGCATAGCGTATTCCTCCGCGTCCAGCGCCTAGAGCATCCCGCCAGAGCGACCTCACGCAAGCGGATAAGATGCGCCTAGATACAAGTGCCGATGCGTCCTTATCCACTCCTCGAGAATGAGGGCGCACCAATGCCGCTGTCGATAGAAACTTATTTCACGAGAAATTGTTCCGGCTCAGAAATAACAAGACATGAAGATGAGCCGGCATGCCCCGGGCAAAGGTTAATGCCCGGCTGCGAGCTGCGCAAGAAAATACCCGCCGACGACCGCGGGATATGGTTAAAAACAATTTAAAATACAATATGTTGCGGTGAACGAAACGGGAAAGCGAGCTTGTCCGTGATTCGTCAGCGATTCGTTCTGTATTTGGGCTTTGGTTAACGGCGGCAGGGATTGTGGCCTCGGAGAACCTACCCCTTTCGGCGAGGAAGGTTTAGGCCTTATCGCCGGAAAGTGGTAATTCCTCGGTCGAAATGGTTAATGCCGGCGAATTTTTTCGCTACCCATATCGTCACATCATCCTCCCTTTGGATGAGCTTCCCCTCCGAACGCTATATCTAGCCGTGAACAAATACAGTACACGACATAATCAGCGATTCGTCGCCGATTCGTTCCGGCTTTGGTCGGAAAGTTAACGATTGCAATCAATGCGAGAGATTATGGACTTTTCATATTACGTTTCGCTCAAAAGTTAATTGCAATCCACGATTCGACGTGATTTGGCGCTTCAACCCTGCAGAGTCCTGGGCATTTCGCCGGAGAAGGCACTAGATGTTGTGGAGAACAAATGCGGAATTGTGGAAAGTCAGCGATTCGTCGCCGATTCGTTCCGGCTTTGGCCCGAATCTTAACTCAGAGCCGTTCTCGATATTTATCTCGGAAAATTGCGGAATTTACAGATGGTTAACCATGTTTCCAAACGGGAAGGCTGGTTCGCCGGATTCGCGTGATGGCTCCTGATTCACGTGAAAAAGGAGTCCCAATGCGATTCACTATCTGGTGGCGGTTTGTAAATCGAAATCCATATAGTGGTGAACACAAAGGGAACAGGGCGGAGTCAGCGATTCGTCGCCGATTCGTTCTCAAGCTGTTCTCGACTCACCCGGACTCGTTTTGGATGCAGAGAGAATGTAGCTTTCGGTTGAGACGGCCAAAGATAAAATCGCATATTCTAGCCGTTGTTTTTTCATTCAGGTCTTGCCTTTGTCACATATGGTCGTCATCTCTTCTTCTCTTCCCTGGGGACCTTGCTGATCGGAAGACAGTGGTTTCTCGCCCATGCATGGACCTATGACTCAGACTTCGCAGCCAATGATCCTGAGCGGACGCGGCGTGACCGCGGTGCTCGGACCCACCAATACCGGCAAGACTCATTATGCCATCGAGCGCATGGTGGCGCACGGCAATGGCGTCATCGGCCTGCCGCTGCGGCTCTTGGCGCGCGAGGTCTATACGCGTGTCGTCGAGAAGGTCGGGGCTCAGTATGTCGCGCTGGTCACCGGCGAAGAAAAGATCTCGCCGCCCAATGCGCGCTATTCCGTCTGCACCGTCGAAGCGATGCCGCGTGAGACGCGGGCCTCTTTCGTCGCGATCGATGAAGTGCAGCTCGCCGGCGATCTGGAGCGCGGCCATATCTTCACCGACCGTATCCTGCATTTGCGCGGGCGGGACGAGACCCTGCTGCTCGGCGCCGGCACGATGCGGCCGATCCTTGAGCAGCTCCTGCCGGGGATCACCGTCGTTGAGCGGCCGCGGCTGTCGCATCTCTTCTATGCCGGACAGAAGAAGATCACCCGCCTGCCGCAGCGCACAGCGATCGTCGCCTTCTCCGCCGACGAAGTCTATGCCATCGCCGAACTCATCCGTCGCCAGCGCGGCGGTGCCGCCGTTGTCCTCGGCGCGCTCAGCCCGCGTACCCGCAACGCACAGGTCGCGCTCTATCAGGCCGGCGATGTCGAATATCTCGTGGCGACCGATGCGATCGGCATGGGGCTCAATCTGGATGTCGATCACGTCGCCTTTGCCCAGGATCGCAAGTTTGACGGCTATCAGTTCCGCAATCTCAATCCGGGCGAACTCGGCCAGGTCGCCGGCCGCGCCGGTCGTCATCTGAAGGACGGCACTTTTGGCGTAACGGGCCAGGTGGATCCCTTCGACGACGAATTGGTACGGCGCATTGAGGGTCACGAGTTCGATACGGTTAAAGTGCTACAATGGCGAACCAAGGAATTCGATTTCTCCTCGATCGCTTCGCTGCGCGCGAGCCTCGAGAGCGCACCGCGCGTACAGGGCTTGACGCGGGCACTGCCGGCGGTCGATCAGCAGGCGCTGGAATATCTGTCGCGCGATCTGGAGATTTCCGATCTCGCCAATAATCCGGCGCGGGTCGAAAAATTATGGGAAGCCTGCGCGCTTCCGGATTATCGGCGGATTACGCCCGCCCAGCATGCCGATCTTATCGCCACCCTCTTTTCCGACCTTGTGCGCTATGGCACGGTAAAAGAGGACTTCCTCGCCGAGCAGGTGCATCGCGCCGATCGGACGGACGGTGAGATCGACACGCTTTCGGCGCGAATCGCGCAGATAAGGACTTGGACCTATGTGTCGAACCGGCCCGGTTGGCTTGCCGATCCGACACACTGGCAAGAAAAGACGCGGGAAATCGAAGATCGATTGTCTGACGCGTTACATGAGAGGTTGACGAAACGCTTTGTTGATCGCAGGACATCTGTGCTCATGAAGCGCCTGAGAGAGAATGCGATGCTGGAAGCTGAAATCAGTGTGAATGGGGATGTCTTCGTTGAGGGGCATCATGTGGGACAGTTGACCGGATTCCGGTTCACGCCTATCGCGGGAACCGAGGGGCCGGACGCCAAGGCTGTCCAGACGGCCTCGCAGAAGGCGCTGGCGCTGGAATTCGAGGCGCGCGCCGCCCGTATCCATGCGGCAGGCAACAGCGATTTGGCGATCAGTGCGGATGGCCTCGTCCGTTGGCTCGGCGATCCCGTGGCGCGGCTGTCGGGCAGCGATCACGTCATGCGTCCGCGCGTCATCCTGCTCGCAGACGAGCAGTTGACGGGCAATGCGCGTGATCATGTCGCCGCGCGCATCGAGCGCTTCGTGAATCATCATATCAGCACGGTGCTGAAGCCGCTCGACGATCTGTCGCGCGCCGAAGATTTGCAGGGTCTTGCCAAGGGGCTGGCGTTCCAGCTCGTCGAAAATCTCGGCGTGCTCTTCCGCCGCGACGTCACGGAAGAGGTGAAATCGCTGGACCAGGACGCGCGCGCCTCGATGCGCCGTTACGGTGTCCGCTTCGGCGCCTACCACATTTTCGTGCCCGCTCTGCTGAAGCCGGCTCCGGCCGAGCTCATCACCCTGCTTTGGGCATTGAAGAACGACGGCCTCGACAAGCCGGGCTATGGCGACCTGATCCCGGTTCTGGCGGCGGGCCGTACGTCCGTGGTCACCGATCCGACTTTCGAGCGCATGTTCTATAAGCTCGCCGGCTTCCGCTTCCTCGGCAAGCGGGCGGTGCGCATCGACATTCTCGAGCGGCTAGCGGATATTATTCGTCCGCTCTTGCAGTGGAAGCCTGGGCAGGCGTCGCGTCCGGAAGGCGCCTATGACGGCCGCCGCTTCACGACGACGACCGCGATGCTCTCCATTCTCGGCGCAACGCTGGAAGATATGGAAGAGATCCTGAAGGGTCTCGGCTATCGGGCCGACGCGGTGAAGGCCGAAGATGCGGCAGCCTTCCTTTCGCAGCAGGATACCTCCTCGGCACCTGCTCCGGCGCAGGTTGCGGAAACCGTCGCAGAGAAGGCCGATCACGACGATGCCGATGGCGCAGGCGATGAGCCGGCTACCGAAGGCGAAACCGCCGCACAGGATGCGGTTCCCGCAGCGCAAGCTCCTGCTGAGCCTGCCGCCGCTGCCGAGCCAATGGAAGCCTCTGAGGCTACAGCCGAGCTGCCGGGTCCGGGTGCGGATGTCGCCGCCACCGAGCCGGTCGAACCGAAGCCGGTTCTGCTTTGGCGTCTTGGCGGACGCAGCGATAACCAGCAGCGCCAGGGTGGACGCGGCCATGGCGATCGTCGCGGCCATCAGGGCGAGGGGCGCGGTCACCAGGGTAATCGCCGCAACGGCGGTGGCGAGCAGCAGGCGAACGGCGAAGGCAACCGCGAGGGCCGGGATAATCGCGAAGGGCGCGAGGCCCGTGGCGACAACCGAGGACCGCGCGGCAATCGCGACGGCGGCCGTCCGCAGCATCAGGGCAATCGTTCCGAACGCAACGACCGCCAGGATCGCGGCGACCGGGGTGACCGGAAAGAGCGTAACGATCGCAATGATCGGAACGACCGCAACAATCGCGGCGCATCGCAGCCGCTGCGCTTCGAGGCCAAGCCGCCGCGCAAGGAAAAGCCGATCGATCCGGATTCTCCTTTCGCCAAGCTCGCTGCCCTCAAGGAGCAGATGAAGAAATAGGCCATGACGGACGAAAAGCAGCCATCTTCCGGTTCGCGCCAGCGCATCGACAAGTGGCTGTTCTTTGCCCGCATGGTAAAATCCCGCTCGCTGGCGCAGGTCTATGTCCAGAACGGCAGCGTGCGGGTGAATGGCGAGCGGGTCGTTCAGCCGAGCTACGGCGTCAAGGCAGGCGACCGGATCGAGCTCTCGCTCGAGCGGCGCGACGTCGTCCTGATCGTGCGTCAGCCGGGCGAGCGCAGAGGTCCCTTTGAAGAAGCGAAGCTGCTTTATGAGGATCTGACGCCGCCGCCAGATGAGACAAAACGTCTCACTCCCTTCGAGCAGGCGCTCCGCGCGCCGGGCAGCGGACGGCCGACGAAACGCGACCGGCGAGCTATAGACCGGCTGACCTCCGAGGATGATTAGAAAACTCTGCTCGAACTCCATGATTTTGGGACTGTTTATCCCTTGAAATTGGCCGGCAAAGTCGATACCTCACGGTCAACCCGCTGGTAACCAGCCGGTCGGCATGCCTGCGCATAGCGCATACGCCTGTCCGCCGGCTTCCGAGGGAAAAGCGTGACGTTCCAGGTTGCGCATCCGCGGAAAACGAGAGACATCCCTGGAGTGCTTCATGACATACGTCGTGACCGACAATTGCGTTCGCTGCAAATACACCGATTGCGTGGAAGTCTGCCCCGTCGACTGCTTCTACGAGGGTGAGAATTTTCTCGTCATTCATCCCGACGAATGCATCGATTGCGGCGTTTGCGAGCCGGAATGTCCCGCCGAGGCGATCAAGCCCGATACCGAGCCGGGCCTCGACAAGTGGCTGAAAATCAACGCGGATTATGCCTCGATCTGGCCGAATATTACGGTCAAGCGCGATCCTCTCCCGGAAGCCAAGGAAATGGACGGCGAACAGGGCAAGTTCGAGAAATATTTCTCGACCAACCCTGGTTCGGGTGACTGATTGAGGGCCGTGACAGGCCGTCGATAAAGGTGTAGTCGATAACGCTTAAAGACGAATCATTGCCGTTGGCCGCCGGAGCGGTCGACGTGGCCGTTTTGGTGTGCGTAAAGCAAATTATTGATTTAGTCAGATTTTTGTGATAGCTTCCTCACACTGATCCACTGCGGCATTTCGCGTGCCCCAAACCATCACGAAAGCAAGTAACAAATCCGTACGCGGTTTCCTTGACATATCAACGTTTTGAGTTGTCGGGTCTGGGATCGCGATGAACGGATTTCTTTTTGCACGCGTCTGGCTGGACCAGGATGAAGTCACCCCGACGGTGCTTCCGTCTCAACCGGGCCTGACTGACCCGGCCCCGGCTCATGCTGGGTGCGTAACAGGGAGTTTTTGAAAAGAATGACGATCCAGCAGAAAAAACCTTCAGCAGCACGCCATGGCTTCAAGACCGGCGAATCGATCGTATACCCCGCTCACGGTGTTGGTACGATTACCGCGATTGAAGAGCAAGAAGTCGCAGGCATGAAGCTTGAGCTTTTTGTAATCGACTTCGAAAAAGACAAGATGCGTCTGAAGGTGCCCGTGGCCAAGGCCATGAGCATCGGAATGCGTAAGCTTTCCGAGACTGATTTCGTCGATCGGGCGCTTAAGGTTGTTCAGGGCAAGGCTCGCGTCAAGCGTACCATGTGGTCGCGCCGCGCCCAGGAATATGATGCCAAGATCAATTCCGGCGATCTGATCTCGATTGCCGAAGTGGTTCGCGATCTCTATCGCGCCGAGAACCAGCCGGAGCAGTCCTATTCCGAACGTCAGCTCTATGAAGCTGCGCTCGATCGCATGGCGCGCGAAATCGCCGCCGTCAACAAGATGTCCGAGACCGAGGCCGTTCGCCTCGTCGAAGTCAATCTGAACAAGGGCCCGAAGCGCGGCAAGGTCGTCGAAGAAGACGATTCCCAGGACGAAGCCGCATAAGGCCGGAAGCTCACATACCACGTCAAAAAACCCGGCCTTCGAGCCGGGTTTTTTCTTTGGAACCTTTTTTGGTCTGATGCGTTTAGGTTTCGTATTTGCGGCTGGTGCGCGCTTTCTCGTTATCAGAGTTTCTCGCCCAGCCGTTTCCCTTAACGTTCACGAGGACCGGACCCCATGCGTTTTGATTGGAAATTTCCCGGCGATCGGAAGTCATTTCCTTCGCCAGGTCATTTCGGAGAAGCCGAATTAGACCCGTAACACCGATCGTCGGATATCCGGAGATCGGCCTCCAATTGCATTCCATTCATAGATTTTCACCCGCGCAGCGATGTCGGGAAACGATGTTTGTTGTCTTTTCCGTTGACCGTAGCACAGAGACGATTTTGGGGCAGGATTAGGGGATATGCATATGAAGAATATGTCTGCAGATCGGCGTATGATTAAGATCGCGATGGCCGCTCCCTATCTCGGCCGCGATGAAGAGCACGACCTCGCCATCCGCTGGAAGGATCACGACGACCGCGGCGCTCGCAACAAGATCGCCACAGCCCACATGCGCCTCGTTATTTCGATGGCGGGCAAATTCCGCAATTTCGGCTTGCCGATGAGCGATCTGGTACAGGAAGGCTATGTAGGTCTCCTAGAGGCGGCGGCAAGGTTCGAACCGGAACGGGAGGTACGATTCTCGACCTATGCAAGCTGGTGGATCCGCGCTTCGATCCAGGATTATATCCTGCGCAACTGGTCGATCGTGCGCGGGGGCACGAGTTCGGCGCAGAAGGCGCTGTTCTTCAATCTCCGCCGCCTGCGTGCAAAGCTCGCCCGGGGCAATACCGGCGTTACGGTGCAGTCGATCCACGAAGAAATCGCCGTCGCCCTCGGCGTCAGCCTTGCCGATGTGCAGACCATGGATGCGCGCCTCTCCAGCAATGATGCATCCCTGCAGGCGCCGTCGATTTCCGGTGACGCCGAAAGCGCCGAGCGCATGGATTTCCTGATCAGCGACGAGCCTCTGCCCGACGAACAGGTCTCCAATATGATCGATGGCGAGCGCCGCCGCGTCTGGCTGGCTTCCGCCTTGAAGCACCTCAATGAGCGTGAAATGAAGATCATCCGGGCCCGCCGGCTGGTGGAGGATGGCGCGACGCTGGAGGAGCTGGGCGCCGATCTCGGCATTTCCAAGGAACGCGTGCGTCAGATCGAAAGCCGCGCCATGGAAAAACTCCGCAGCGCTCCGGTCGACGCCGATCCGCGTATGGCGAGTTACGCTTGATAAAAACCTTCTCCCCATGGGGGAAGGATCAGGTACCAGCAAAAAGGCAGCTTTTCTCGATAACGCCCTCAAGCCGCGCTGTGCGCGGCATTTTCGTGCTGGGGCGAAGATACGCGATCAATTATTCGGAAATAATCTTGACCCTGTCGCCGGGCGCGACGTTTGCGCCCGTTGGCAGGGCGTTGATCAGCTTGAAGAGATCGAGTTTGCGGTCGGTGCCCATCATGCGGGCGGCGAGCGTTGTGATATTATCGCCTGTCTTGACCGTCACGACGCGCACGCGCAGCGGCTTCAGTGATGAGGCTTCTTCCGGCGTCATGTGCCGGAAGCTTGAGCGAAGCACGTCGGCCGTCTGCTGCAAGGCGGTCGTGTTGCCTTTCGGCACGGCCGTCAGGAAGCGAAAGATCTGCGAGCGGTCGCGGATGACGGTTACGTCGAAATCCCAGCGATCGGCCGAGGCACGCGCAGTGGCCGCCTCCATGCCGTTGACGGTGATGGCCCTGATGGTCGAGGGATCGAGACCGGTGACCCAGCCGCTGGAAATATAATTCGTCAGGTTCTGATTCTGATTGTCCGCTACGCCGTCGAAGCGGACGGCGATATCGCCCGGGCCGGTCGCCATGACCGCCTCGACCTTGTTGTCGATGTGGAAATCGGGCGGGACATCGAAGCGAATGCCGAGACCGCCGTGCAGGAAGGTCTGGCCACGCACATAGCCTTCTTCCGGGCTGTCGCCATAAAGCAGGCCGTCGATGCCGTTGAGGTAATAATCACGGCCGGCATCGCCGACCTTACCTTCCTCGCCGAATTCACGGGCATGCATCTTGGCAAGATCGATGCGCTGCGGCGTGCTCGGATGGCTCGATAAGAAGTCGAGGCTCTGGTCTGCGTCGGAATTAGCCGTCATGAAATGGCTGTAGTCTTCCATCGCATTGAGGAAGCGGGCTGCCGCATAAGGATCGTAGCCGGCCTGGCCAAGCGTGCGGATGCCGATCTCGTCGGCCTGAAGCTCCTGCTGGCGAGAGAAGGCGGCAAGGCGCAGCTTGCCGCGGGCGAGGGCTTGCTTGCCGGCAAGATCGCTCGACAGAACTTCGGAGACAACGCGGCTGGCGATGACTTCAGCCTCTTCTCGCTTCTGGCGCTCGATACCGTGATTGGCGGTGACGTGCGCCATTTCATGCGACAGCACGGCGGCGACTTCCGAGGCATCGTTGGCAAGCGCCAACAGGCCGCGCGTGACGTAGAGATAGCCGCCGGGCAGCGCGAAGGCATTGATCGACGGCGAATTCAGAATGGTGATGCGATAGGATTGCTGCGGATTTTCCGACACGCTCGTTAGTGCGCCGGCGATGCGGGCGACCAGGCGCTCGGTCCTGGCATCCTTATACTCGCCGCCATAGCTCGCCAGAATGCGCGGATGCTCGCGGGCGCCCATCTGCGCGCGCGGATCGTTCTTCTGTACTTCGGAAACGATCTGCGGGCTGGACGATGGCGAAATATTCGGCTGGTAGGATTGATCCAGCACCGACTGACAGCCGTTGAGCACCGCCGCGGCAATGAGGATGGGGGCCAAGCGGCGCGCATGGGCCGCGACAGTCGTGCTGATCCTTCGTCCTGCGTAGTCGCTCTGCTTCAGTGCCTGTGTCCCACTCATCTTACTGCCATGCCGGCCGGACGCCGAACCCGGTTGATCATGACTAGGCAGATCATCGCCGCGTTTCGTCAAAGGTTGCATCCACCCCGATCGGACCTGAGTTCGTCCGGGTGGTCTCTGCCCTTTGCTGTAGCCGATTTCGGCAGCAGTTGCATAGCGAGACTCCGTTTAAATGTGGCAGCGTTGTATTTTGGCAAGCATATGCCAGGACTTTCAGCCGTCCGCCGCGACGAAATTAAGGCAAAACCGGCAGCAAAATGCTGCATCGCATTCAATGTTGCAAAAATGTGGTCAGTGCTGGAATGCCGTCCTGCATCAAAAAACGCTCGATGGGAGCTGAAAGCGGAACGGTTCCGCCATCGATGAAGACGGCATGATCGGCAAGACGGCGAACTTCAGCCGGGTCGTGCGAGACGATCAGCACCGTATTGCCGGTTTCGCGGTGAAGCTCGGACAAAAGCTCCGCCATGCCGGAGCGCAGGCCGGGATCGAGCGCGGCGAAGGGCTCGTCGAGCAGTAGGATCGGCTTGTCGCGCACCAGCGCCCGGGCGAAGGCCGCACGTTGGCGCTCGCCGCCGGAAAGGGTGCCGGGCTTGCGTCTGTCGAAGCCGGCAAGCCCTACGCGTGCCAGGGCTCCCGAAATCCTTTGCCGGTCGTCCACCGAGAGTTTCAGCGACGGGCTGATGCTAAGCCCGACATTGGTGAAGAGATCGAGATGGGCAAAGAGGTTGTTATCTTGGAAAACCAGCGATACCGGCCGCTCGGAGGGATGCAGCCTAGTCGCATCCTGCCCGGCAAGCATGATACGGCCACGGTCGGGCGTCTCGAAGCCGGCGAGCAGATTGAGGAAGGTGGATTTGCCCGATCCGGACGGGCCGGTAATAGCGATGATCCGGCCTTGCGGCAGTTCGCAATCGAAGCGGAAATCATGGGTGCCGAGCCGCAATTCGACCCCGGTCATTGTGATGCCCCGTTGTCCCGTGCGCTGATTATCGATCATTCCGCCTGCCTTCGTCCTCATGCCTGCCTTGACCGGCCGTGCCGGCGACAGTCAGGAGTAGACATATCAGCCCCAGAATGAAAGCAAGTCCGTCCGCATCGTTGGTGCGATAGCTGCCGAGCTTGCTGTAGACCAGCCAAGGCAGTGTCACCAGGCTATCGGAGCCGAAGAGAGCGACGGCGCCGAGATCGCCGAGCGACAGCGCCATGGCGAAGGAGAGCGCCGTAAAAAGCGGCTTGCGCAGGCCGGGCCAGTCGACCAACCGCAACCGCGCGAGGCCCTGAAGACCGAGGCTTGCGGCCAAACGTTCCGTGCGGCGACGATGGACAGCATGGGCCGGTTCGATGACGCGGATGACAAAGGGAAGCGCCATCAGGGCGTTGATGGCGACGATCAGAAGCGCTGCAAATCGGGCGGGATCGCCAAACAGCCTCAGCGCCAGGAACCATCCGGTCGCCAGCACGATCGGCGGCACCAGCAAGACGAGGGAGGACGTGCCGCTCAAGGCGAAGGCGAGGGCGCGCAGGCCCGGCGCTTTCCGGCGTTCGGCCGCTATCGCCGCGCGGGCGCGGATGATGGCGAAGGAGATGAGAACCGCCAGAATGCCGGCGGCAAGCGCGATTGCGAGGCTGGTCGAGGCTGCCTGCAGGAAGATCGTCTGGCTGACAAGCCTCAGAAGGTCTGCCTTGAGGCCGGTGACGACCACCGAGGCGAGCGGCAGGCCGATGAATAGGGTGGCGAGCAGGAGCAGCGTGCTGTCGGCGAGTTTGGCGGCGGGCACTGTTCCATCGATGCGCCGCACGGCGCGGCCTGCCGTCAGCCCGTGATCGTCCGGCGCCGGAAGCAAGGCCATGGCGCCGAGAATGGCGGCGGTCACCACGATTTGCAGGAGGGACAGGGCTACGGCGCGGCCAGGGTCGAAATCGAAGCGCAGCGCCTGGTAGATTGCCACTTCGAGCGTGGTCGCGGCCGGGCCGCCACCGAGGATCAGCACCAGCGTGAAGCTGGTGGCACAGAGCATGAAGATCAGGCCCGCGATGCCGGGAATGAGGCCGCGCAGCACCGGCCATTCGACGAAACGAAAGACGGAGGCGGGGCGCATGCCGAGGCCACCGGCCATCAGCCAATATTCCGCCGGCACGCGTTCCAGCCCGGCAAGCATCAGGCGGGCGGCGAGCGGCAGGTTGAAGAAGACGTGCGCCAGCAGGATGCCCGTCAGCCCGTAGATGCTGACCGGCTGCGCTAGGCCGAGCCCCGTCAATACTTGGTTGAGAATGCCCTGACGCCCCCATATGCCGAGCAAGCCCAGCGCGCCGATCAGCACCGGCAGGCCCATCGGGACGGCCATCAGGCGGATCAGCCAGAGCCGGCCGAGAAATCGCGGTTGCCGCGCCAGCGCGCGGGCGACCGGAATTGCGAGGGCGACAGAAAGCAGGGTCGACAGCGTTGCCTGCAGCAGGGTGAAACGCAGCACGCGCAGAAGATAGGGATCGGCAAGCGGATTGCCGCCGGCGGATTCGATGCCAGCGGCAAGCAGGGTGACGATGGCAAGGCCGATGAAAAACGCGATACCGGCGAGGCTGAAGGCCCCGCCGGCAATAGCATGTCTTTTCTCAGGCGCCGTCAGCAGCATCTCGACATCAATTGGTGCTGGTGGCGGCCAGCCATTCGTCGATCCAGGCCTTGCGGTTCTTTTCGACCACATCGGGGCTCATCAGGAAGGTCTTCGAAGGGACGACCAGCTTGCTGAAGGCATCCGGCAGCGGTTCGGAGGTGGCCGAGACCGGCATCATCCAGTTGTTGGTCGGGATTGTGTCCTGGAAGCCGGGCGAAACCATGAACTTCAGGAAGTCGCGGGCAAGGTCCTTGTTCGCAGACGACTTGATCAGGCCGCCGACTTCGATCTGGATATAGTGACCTTCGGAGAAGGCGGCCGCCTGATAGCGGTCGGTCTTGTCCACGACCATATGATAGGCCGGCGACGTCGTATAGGAGAGCACCATCGACGCTTCGCCCTTGGTGAAGAGGTCATAGGCTTCCGACCAGCCGGGCGTCACGGTCAGGATGCGGCCCTTGAGCTTCGTCCAGGCATCGGCCGCCTTGTCGCCATAGACCGACTTGACCCAGAGCAGCAGGCCGAGGCCCGGCGTCGAGGTGCGGGGGTCCTCGATGACGATCTTCTGCGACGGATCGCCCTCGACCAGATCCTTCAGGCTCTTTGGCGGATTCTTGACTGTCTGCGTATCGTAGACGACGGCGAAATGGCCGTAGTCATAGGGGACGAAGACGTCGTCTTTGAAATCGCCCGGAACCTTCAGGCCTGATGTGTCGATGCCACTGGCGTCGAACAGGCCAGTGTCCTTGGCCTCATCGACGAGGTTGGTGTCGAGGCCGAGAACGACGTCCGCTTTCGTGCCCGTGCCTTCCAGCTTCAGCCTAGAAAGCAGCGCCACGCCGTCGGTGACGCTGACGTAATTGACCGTGCAGCCGCAGGTCTTCTCGAAGGCGGCCTTGACCTTGGCGCCCGGACCCCAGTCGGCGGTGAAGCTTTCATAGGTGTAGATGGTGAGCGTCTTGTCGGCGGCTTCGGCGCCCGGGGCGGCGAAAAGCGTTGCGCCGGCGGCGAGAGCCAAGCCGGTAAACAGTGACAATAGCGATCGGTTGGGCATGACAGCGCCTCCTCGTTGGTTTCGTTTTGAACGGGAAAAGGGCGCCATGATTTTGTCACGCGTCTAATCCCTCCGCCGGTGTTAGCCGGATCAGGTTCCGCGGGTTGGCCGGTGAAAGCCTCTCAGCCAGATGTCTTCGAAAGACATAAGGCACCCCGTTAGAGCGTTGGCAGGTTTATTCCTGTGACGAAGGGATGACAAGGGGAATGATTCCCCTGTCGATTGCAGTACGTTCGTTTTACTCGGCTGCGTGCGCAGCCGCCTGGCTGTCGAGCTTCTTGGCGGAGCCGGGCAATTGCACGTTCTTCAATGAGATCGCCGTCAGCAGGCCGAGGAAACAGATGGCGGCGGCCGTCATGAACAGTGGGCTGAAGGCGCTCGCATAGGCATTGGCAACGCTTTCGCGCGTGGCGTCCGGCAGGGCCGCCATCATCTTCGGCGTCAGTTCCTCGATATTGGCGACACCGGGAATGGAAACGCCGATATTGCCGAGCTTGGCGGCGATGATGGCGCCGTAGATGGAAATGGCGATCGAGGCGCCGCCCATGCGCGAGAGCGTCACGGCGCCGGTGGCGGCACCGACGTCGCGGCTGGCTGCGGCATTCTGCACGCCAATGACCGGGACTTGTTGTGCCAGGCCGATGCCGATGCCATGCAGCAGCATCAGGGCGCCGATGAAGACGATCGGCGTGCCGGCGTGAACATGCGCCAGCGTGGCGAAGGCGATGGTGCTGCAGGCGGCGCTGGCGATGGCGAAGGGCTTGTAGCGACCCCTCATCGAGATCAGCCGGCCGGCAGAAAGCGAACCGCAGACGATGCCGCCGGTCAACAGAATGAACAGCAGACCCGCCATGGATGGCGACAGGCCGGTCGTCGTCTGCAGGAAGAGCGCGAAATAATTGACCATGCCGATTGCCACCGCGCCGCTGGTGACCGAGATGATCAGCAGCAGGCCGAAGGTCGGGTTGCGGAACAGCGTCATCGGCACGATCGGCTCCGGCGCGCGGCGTTCGACGAAAACCCAGGCCAGCGCGCAGAGCGCACCGAAGACGATGATCCCGAGGCATTGCGGCGAAAGCAATGAGCCGAAGAGTTCGGTGCCGTCAGCGGCAAGTACGATGCTGGTGGTCGTCAGCGCAAGGAGAAGCGCGCCGGCATAGTCGATCTTCGGCTTGCGGGCCGGTTTGCGGTACGGCAGCATGAAGGCGAGGCCGGCCAGAACGATAAAGCCGATCGGCACGTTGACGAGGAAGATCGAGCGCCAGCCGAAAAGGTCGCTCATCGTGCCGCCAAGAACGGGGCCAATGGCGCCGGAGGCCATCAGCACTAGGCTGGAATAGCTCTGATAACGGGCGCGTTCGCGCGGTTCGAAGAGATCGGCGTTGACGGAGAAGATTGATACCAGAATGCCGCCGCCGCCAAGGCCCTGCAGCACGCGGGCGGCGATCAGCGTGTTCATCGATATTGCAAGGCCGCAGACGGCCGAACCGACGGTGAAGATGGCGATGGCGGTCATCATCACATATTTGCGGCCGAAGAGGTCACCGAGCTTGCCGTAAACGGGCATCGAGGCGGATAGGGCCAGCAGATAGGCCGAGCCGATCCAGCCGAAGCGTTCCAAGTGCCCGAATTCTCCGACGATGGTCGGCAACGCCGTCGATACGATCTGGTTGTCGAGGGTTGCCATGAACATGGCGGTCATCAGGAAAAAGAAGAGAATCAGCCGGCGGCGATGATCCGCCACGAGTGGCGCGGGCGTGGTCTGCATATCCATGGAACGAGAAATCCGAGCTTGCCCGAAACGCTATGCGCTCGACCGAACGCATGGGAACGCCCCGGTTCCTGAATGCGGAACATGGCGTTTTCGGACAGGTCTTCGAAAGCGAATGTTCCGAAACAATATATGTGCTATCAGCATATAACTGTCAATGGCAAGTGAATGCTGTTTGCATATTTTAATTCCTATCCGTCTCTGATATGTTGGAATGATGACATCAGCGACGAACACACGAGAAGTTGAAGCCTCAACCTTGCCCGAAGATGAAAACCGGTTGCGCATCGGGCAGGTGATGACCCGCATGCGCCTGATGACCGGCCGCCGCATGATCGGTCGGCTTGCCATCCAGAACGTTGCGCCGGGCCTGGAGCTTTCGCATCTCGACGTCATCGATGCCGTAAGGCGCGCGGAAGAGGCCGGCGAAGTCACGGTCGGGACCATCGCCGACATCCTGCGCATCGATCCATCGCGGGCAAGCCGCATCGTCGCTGATATGGTCGCCCGCGGCGTTCTGCGCCGCAAAGCCTCGCAGGCGGATGCGCGCCGCATCGTGGTCGTGCTGACCGCGCTGGGCCAAAGGCTGCTCGCCGAAATCCAGGCGCAGAAATTTTCGGTCATCGAGAGCATCATTGCCGACTGGTCGACCGAGGACATCGAGACTTTCTCGCTGCTGTTCGATCGGTTCGTCAGCGGTTATGAGCAGGTTTTCCAGGCGCGCATCAAGGAAACAGACGGCTGAACGGCTGACACCGCCGTTCTTGCCAACAGCGCTCTTCCCTTAGGACGCGTCTTTGCGCTATGGGCTTGGCACATGAGCCAATCCACCACCTTCACCATCCTTCTCGGCGGCGAGCTTCGCCTGACGGACCGGCTGCGCGCGGCGGTCGCCGGTAGCCGTTTCATTGCGGCAGATGGCGGCATGCGCCATGCCGTGGCGCTCAAGGCGACGCCCGAGCTCTGGGTCGGCGATTTCGACTCGACGCCGGCGGATCTGCACGGTGCATTTCCGGATGTGCCCAAGCAGCCCTATCCGGAGGCAAAGGCAGCGACGGACGGCGAGATCGCCGTGTCGGAAGCGATCAATCGTGGTGCGAAGCGGTTGATCCTCGCCGGCGCCATGGGTGGAGAACGTTCGGATCACGCGATCCAGCATCTGCTCAATGGCGTTCAGCTCGCCGAAAAAGGTTTCGACGTGCTGCTGACCTCGGGCGATGAAGAGGCCGTGCCGCTGCTGCCGGGCGACTTGGAACTGGCGCTGCCGGCCGGCTCGCTGTTTTCCATTCTGGGCTTCAGCGACTTGAAGGGTCTCTTCATTCACAACGCCCGCTATCCCCTGCGCGATTTCCATCTGCCCTTCGGCGCGTCGCGCACCATTTCCAATGTGGCTGAAGGCACTGTGCGCCTTTCGCTCGGCAGCGGCAGGGCGATCGTCCTTGCCCGCCCCTATGATCTCAGCGGAGTCTGATCTTGGCCCCTCCCATCCTGAAACTCGACGACATCTTTCTGAGCTTCGGCGGCGCGCCGCTCTTGGCCGGCGCCGGGCTGCAGGTGGAGCCGGGCGATAAGATCTGCCTTGTCGGCCGCAATGGCTCCGGCAAGTCGACCCTCCTCAAGATCGCCGCCGGCCTTGTCGAGGCGCAGTCCGGCGAAGTGTTCCGTCATCCGTCATCGACGGTGCGCTATCTCGAGCAGGCGCCGGATTTCGCCGACTATAAGACGGTGGCCGCCTATGCCGAAGCCGGGCTCGGACCGGGCGACGATCCTTATCGCGTTACCTACCTGCTCTCCCATCTTGGCCTGACCGGTGAGGAGGACCCGAAAAACCTCTCGGGCGGCGAGGCGCGCCGCGCGGCGCTTGCCCGCGTTCTTGCGCCGGAACCGGATATCCTTCTGCTCGACGAGCCGACCAACCATCTCGACCTGCCGACCATCGAATGGCTGGAAGGCGAGCTACAGAAGAGCCGCAGCGCCCTGGTGCTGATCTCGCACGACCGGCGCTTCCTGGAAAAGGTGTCGACGGCGACCGTCTGGCTCGATCGCGGCACGTCGCGGCGGCTCGATCGCGGCTTCGCGTTTTTTGAAGGCTGGCGCGACCAGGTGCTGGAGGCCGAGGAGCTGGAACAGCACAAGCTCGGCAAGGCGATCGAGCGCGAGGAGCACTGGCTGCGCTACGGCGTGACCGCGCGGCGCAAGCGCAATATGCGCCGCCTCGGCGAGCTGCAGGACATGCGCGCGCGCCATCGCGGCCATAAGGGACCGCAGGGCACGGTGCAGGCAGCGGCGGCCGACGCGCAGGAAAGCGGCAAGCTGGTGATCGAGGCAGACAAGATCACCAAGACCTATGACGAGCGCGTTATCGTCGCGCCGTTTTCGATCCGGGTGCATCGCGGCGACTGTATCGGTCTCGTCGGTCCGAACGGTGCCGGCAAGACGACGCTCCTGAAGATGCTGACAGGCCAATTGCCGCCGGACGGCGGCACGGTCAAGCTCGGCACCAATCTGGAGATCGCCACCCTCGACCAGAAGCGCGAAGACCTCAATCCGGAGGATACGCTCGCCAATTACCTGACGGACGGCCGCGGTGAAAACCTGCTGGTCAATGGCGAGCAGCGGCACGTCACCGGCTATATGAAGGAGTTCCTGTTCCAGCCGGAACAGGCGCGTACGCCAATCAAGAATCTTTCCGGCGGCGAGCGTGCCCGGCTGATACTGGCGCGTATCCTGTCGCGGCCGACCAATCTCCTGATCCTCGACGAACCCACCAACGATCTCGACATCGAGACGCTTGACCTCTTGCAGGAGATCGTCGCCGGCTTCAACGGCACCGTTATCCTCGTCAGTCACGACCGTGATTTCCTCGATCGGACCGTGACCTCAACCATCGCACCTGCCAATCCCGAAGAGCCGGACGGCCGCTGGATCGAATATGCCGGCGGCTATTCCGACATGCTCGCTCAGCGCAAGGGCGCAATCGAGGAGCGCAAGCGAGCCGAAAAGGCAGCCGAGAAGCCGAAAGCAGCGGAGACGCAGGCAGCCACCGCTGAAGCTTCGAAGGGTAAGGGCAAGCTCTCCTACAAGCAGAAATTCGCCCTGGAAAACCTGCCGAAGGAGATGGCGAAGGCCGAGGCTGACATCGCCGCCCGCGAAAAGAAAATGGCCGATCCCAACCTCTTCGCCAAGGATCCGGCAAGCTTCAACCGCCTTGCGGCCGAGATGGAAAAGCTGCGCGACAGCCTGACGAAAATGGAAGAGGAATGGCTGGAGCTCGAGATGCTGCGGGAAGAGCTGGAGGGCTGAGGCGCGGTTCAAACCGTGTCATCAACCTTTCATAGCCATCGGTATATTAAAGAAAACAGATGGTTGCAGCCGGTGCTATTCCCTGTTGTCGAATTCGATAAACTGTTTATACATTGTGTTGAAAGTACCAGACTAGAGCATCCTGCTTTCAGGTAAATATCCCCTCCAAGCGAACAGATGCTCCAGGTTCAAACGTCCAGAGCGCCCCTTCTGCGTTTAAACCAACGCACGGCGTTCCAGAGCTGGAGGACGCCGCGGATCGTCAGTCATCCGCGACGCATTGAGAAGTCCGAAGAGATCTGACGAGATTCCGCCGCTGGCGGTGTAGGTCCTTCGCGGAAGGCTGCAGGCAGACATCATGAACGCTTGACGCGGCAGTTTTTGCCGTGGGTGATTTATTGGTCAGGGGGTTCCTTCATGCCGATGACGCTGGCGCGTGTCGCTTTCTTAAGCTGTGCAATTGCTGTTCTCACGGGATCTCAGGCGCTAGCGCAAAATGCGCCGCCCGCGGCACCGGTGACGGTCGCCAAGCCCGTGGTCCGCAATGTCATCGACAGCGATGAATTCATCGGCCGCTTCCAGCCGGTCGATGAGGTCTCCGTGCGCTCGCGCATCGGCGGCTATCTGCAGGAGGTGCATTTTCAGGACGGTACCATAGTCAAGCAGGGAGACCTGCTTTTCGTCATCGACCAACGGCCCTACGTCAACGCGCTGAATGAAGCCACGGCTTCCCTCGAAGTCGCGAAGTCGACACTGACGAATGCCGATGCGCAATTTCAGCGCACGCAGGCATTGGCGGGTACCGGCAGTTTGTCCGCATCCAATCTCGACGATCGCCGCCGCGATCTGATCTCGGCGCAGGCAAATGTCCGCGGCGCGCAGGCGGCTGTCGATCGTGCCTCGCTCGACATGGAATATACCAGGATCACTGCGCCGCTCAGCGGCCGCATCGACCGGCGCCTGATTTCGGTCGGCAATCTCGTCCAGGCGGACCAGACCGTTTTGACGACCATCGTTTCGCTCGATCCGATTGACTTCTATTTCGACGTCGATGAACGGCGGCTGCTTTCCTATGCTGATGAGGCGCGCAAGAACGGCAGTGTTCTGCAGCAGGGCGGCGGCGGCCTCGATGTCACCGTGATGATCGCCGACAATCGCCAGCAGCCGTTCAAGGGCAAGCTCGATTTCGCGGAAAACCGCGTCGACAACCAAACCGGCACGATCCGTGTGCGCGCCCGCTTCCCCAATCCGAATCTCGTCTTGCAGCCTGGCCTTTTTGGGCGCATCCAGGTCGCGGGTTCCAATAGTTACAAGGCGGTCCTTGTTCCCGACGAGGCCATCGGCGCCGATCAGGATCAGCGCGTCGTCTACGTCGTCGGTGCCGATGGCAGCGTTACGCCGAAATCCGTGCGGCTTGGGCCGAAGCTTTACGGCTACCGCGTCATCCGCAGCGGCATGACTGGCGACGAAACCATCGTCGTCAACGGGCTGATGCGCATCAGGCCCGGCGTCAAGGTTGCACCGCAATTGGTCCAACTGCCGCCGGATGCGACCAACGAGGAGGCGCCGACACAGGCATCGGTCCAGGGGTCGGACCAATGAGATTTTCCCATTTCTTCGTCGACCGGCCGATTTTCGCGTCGGTCCTTTCCATCGTGCTGCTGATCGTCGGCGGCATCGCCTATTTCCAGCTTCCGGTCGCGCAATATCCGGAAGTGGCACCCCCGACGATCGTGGTGCGAACCTCCTATCCGGGTGCGGATTCGCAGACCATTGCCGATACGGTGGCGACGCCGATCGAGCAGGAGGTCAACGGCGTCGAGGACATGCTCTACATGTCCTCCTATTCCAGCGCCGACGGTTCGATGTCGCTGACCATTACCTTCAAGCTCGGCACCGATCTCGACAAGGCGCAGGTTCTGGTCCAGAACCGCGTCTCCATCGCCGAGCCCCGCCTGCCGGATGAGGTTCGCCGCATCGGCATCACCACGGTCAAAAGCTCGCCTGACCTGATGATGGTCGTGCATCTGCTTTCTCCGAGCAATCGCTATGATCAACTCTATATCTCCAACTACGCCCGCACGCGCATCCGCGACCTTCTCGTCCGGCTCGACGGCGTCGGCGACGTGCAGCTCTTCGGCGAGCGGCAATATTCGCTGCGCATCTGGCTCGACCCCGAAAAGCTTGCCGCCTACGGCATGACGGCCGGCGATATAGTCCAGGCCTTGAGGGATCAGAACGTGCAGGTATCGGGCGGCTCGATCGGCGGGCCGCCGGTTTCGGGCACCAATGCCTTTCAATATACGGTGACGACCCAGGGGCGCTTTTCCGATGCGCGACAATTCCGCTATGTCATCGTCAAGGCGACGGATAGCGGTCGGCTCGTGCAGTTGCAGGATGTGGCGCGCATCGAACTCGGCGCGCAGGACTATGTCACCAACAGCTATCTGAACGGTGCTCCCGCCGTTGCGCTCGGCATCTTTTCGCGGCCCGGCACCAATGCGCTCGATGCCGCCGCAGATATCCAGAAGACGATGAAGGATCTGGCACAGGATTTCCCCCAGGGCCTCGAATATCGCATCGTCTACAATCCGACGGAGTTCATCTCGGAATCGATCAACGAGGTCTACAAGACGATCTTCGAGGCAGCGATCCTCGTCGCCATCGTCGTGCTGGTCTTCCTGCAATCCTGGCGAACGGCGATTATTCCGATCGTCGCCATCCCGGTATCGTTGATCGGCACCTTCGCCTTTTTGCTGGCCTTCGGCTTCTCGCTCAATATGCTGACGCTGTTCGGCCTAGTGCTCGCCATCGGCATCGTCGTTGACGATGCGATTGTCGTCGTCGAAAACGTCGAACGCAATCTTGCGCTCGGGATGACGCCGAAAGAGGCGTCGCACGTGACCATGAACGAGGTCGGTACCGCCGTGCTGGCGATTTCGCTGGTCCTCATCGCCGTCTTCCTGCCGACGGCTTTCATTCCCGGCATATCGGGGCAGTTCTACCGGCAGTTCGCGGTGACGATTTCCGTTGCAACAGCGATTTCCTGCCTGAATTCGCTGACGCTGTCGCCGGCGATCGCGTCGATCGTGCTGCGCCCGCATGACCATAAGAAATCGAATAACATCTTCTCGCGCTTCGGCCGCGCTCTTGGCAACGGTTTCAACCGCGGCTTCGACCGGATGAGCAGCGGCTATTCCTGGGTCATCAGCCATCTCGTCACGACCTGGGTCGCGCTCGGCTGCGCTCTTGTCGTTTTCGTCGGGCTGCTGGGTGCGACGTGGTACATGGGCAAGATCGTGCCGCAAGGCTTCATCCCGACCATGGACCAGGGCTATGCCATCGTTGTCGTACAGCTTCCGGATGGAGCGTCGCTCGCGCGCACCAACGCCGTCATTCAGAAGGCGACCGAGATCATCAGGAAAACGCCGGGCGTCGAAAACGCTGTTGCCTTCGCCGGTTTCAACGGCGCGACCTTCACGAATGCCTCGAATTCCGGTGTCATCTTCACGCCCTTCAAACCGTTTGAGGAGAGATTGAAGAACGGGGAGAGCGCCAGCAAAATCATTGGTCAGCTCTACGGCAGCCTGCAGGGCATCCAGGAAGCCTTCATCATCGCGATTCCGCCGCCTTCCATCCGCGGCGTCGGCAATTCCGGCGGCTTCAAGATGCAGCTTATGGACCGGGAAAATGCCGATATGCGCCGGATTCTCCCGCTGGCCTATCAGCTCATGGGCGTGGCCGCGCAGAACAAGGGGGTCAGCGGCGTCTTCACCACCTTCTCGGCCAATAGCCCGCAATATTTCCTCGCGGTCGATCGTGACAAGGCGCGGGCGCTGAACGTGCCGATCCCGAATATCTTCGAGACCTTGTCGATCAATCTCGGCACGTCCTATGTCAACGACTTCAACGCCTTCGGCCGCGTCTATCAGGTACGGGCGCAGGCGGACCAGCAATATCGCATGGACCGGGAGGATATTCTCGCTCTGAAAGTTCGCTCGGCAACCGGTGCGCTCGTGCCGCTCGGGACGCTGGTCGACATTCGGGATACGACCGGGCCGACGCTTGTCCAACGCTACAACATGTATGTCTCGGTCCCCCTCCAGGGCAATCCGGGGCCGGGAGTTTCGACCGGCACCGCGCTCGATACGATGGAAGGATTGGCGAAGAACCTCCTGCCGGCGGGTACGACCTTCGAATGGACGGAGCTCGCTTATCAGGAAAGGAACACCGGCAATACGGCCGTCTATATCTTCGCGCTGTCGGTCATCTTCGTCTTCCTGGCGCTCTCGGCGCAGTATGAAAGCTGGATCTTGCCGCTGGCCATCATCCTGATCGTGCCGCTGGCGGTGCTGGCTGCCCTCATCGGCGTGCATCTCAGGGGCATGGACAACAATATCCTGACGCAGATCGGCCTCATCGTGCTGATCGGCCTTGCGGCGAAGAACGCGATCCTGATCGTGGAATTCGCCCGCCAGGCGCAGGAGGAGGGCAAGAGTGCCGTCGAAGCGGCAATCGAGGCCAGCCATCTGCGCCTGCGGCCGATCCTGATGACTGCCTTCGCCTTCATCTTCGGCGTCGTGCCGCTGATGATCGCCACCGGCCCCGGCGCGGAAATGCGCCAGTCGCTGGGTACGGCGGTTTTCTCGGGCATGCTCGGCGTGACGTTGTTCGGCCTGTTCCTGACGCCCGTCTTCTACGTCGTGCTGCGCAGGCGGCGCCGGCCGGCGGCGGAGGCTGCGGCGGAAGCGCCTTCAGCCCACGACGCCGCGGCGCAGTGATACGGATCAGAGATGTGGATTGCGCGGCCGGTATTTTTTCACCAGCCGCTGATTGATTTCCTTGGCGCGCGGCATGTTGGCGCTGAGATAGACCGGCGGGTCGCCGTCCTTGCAAAGCTCGGCGGCGACTTCGGCAAAAACGGCATTCAACACCGTGGCGCCGATCGCAGTCGATGCCGGCCCGACTTTCAAATCGCTGCCTGGCAGATCGATGACGGCGTCGCCAGGCGGCAGGCCGTTGTCGAAGACGATATCGGCGATATCGGCTAACCGCCGGCGGCCATTGGCGATAGCGGTGGAGTAGGCGAGGGAAGTAATGGCGATGACGGTCGCGCCGATCTCGCGGCCGTAATCGGCAGCCTCGATCGGGGCGGCATTGACGCCGGAATTGGAGGCGATGATCAGTACATCGCCGGACTGCATGCCGTAGCGCTCGAAAATCGGCCGTATCAGGCCCTCGGTGCGCTCATAGACCGAACTGATGACGGCGCCTTCGTGCAGCATGGCGGAGCCGACCAGCACGGGGATGGTGAAGGCCAGGCCGCCGGCGCGGTAGTGCACCTCCTCCGCCAGCATATGCGAATGGCCGGTGCCGAAGACATAGACGCGTCGATCGGCGCGCGCCGCCGCGCTGATGACGGCGGCAGCCTTGGCCATCGGCTCGGCGAGCGTCTCGCGCAAGGTTTCCAGCCGGCCGATGAGGGCGGAGAAATAGCTGTCCGTGACTGCGGTCATTCCGTGCCTCTCTCGTTTGCGGTTTCAGGCCGATCGCTGGCCGGAGATCCATGTCTTGGTGACTTCGATGCCGTCATTGATGTGGACGAGATCGGCACGCGCGCCGGGCGTCAGATATCCACGGTCGGTAAGCCGCAGGAAGCGCGCGGGATAGGACGTCGCCATGCGCAAGGCTTCTGCCAGCGGCAATTCAAGGATATTGACGCCGTAACGGATCGTCGAGGCCATATCGACATCGGAGCCGGCAAGCGTGCCGTCATCCAGCGTCAGCTTCGAGCAATAGCCGCCCTTGGTGCGATAGACGGTGCGGCCGTTCAGGGTGAAGCTCGGAAGGTCGGTGCCAACCAGCGACATGGCATCGGTGACGAAGAACAGCCGGCCCTCGCCGCGCTTGGCGCGAAGCGCGATGCGCAGGGCTCGTGGATCGACATGGTGACCATCGGCGATGATGCCGCACCAGGGCGCGGGATGGTCGATCGCTGCGCCCACGAGGCCCGGCGCGCGATGACCCATCTGGCTCATGGCGTTGAAAAGATGGGTGACGCCACGGGCGCCGGCGTCGAAGCGGGCATCGGCCGCTTCCGCGGTGCAGTCGCTATGGCCGATGCTGACGATGACGCCGCCTTCGTTCAGCGCCTGTACCTGGCGTGCGGTGACCTGCTCGGCCGCCATGGTGACCAGCAGGATGCCGATCGCCTCGCGGGCGCGGATGAGGGTCTTGACGTCGCTGTCTTCGACCGGGCGCATCAGTTCGGCAAGATGTGCACCCTTGCGGGCCGGCGCCAGATGCGGGCCTTCGAGATGCAGGCCGACGACGCCTCGGTTGGCCTTGACGGCTTCGGTCGCCGCCTCGATCGCCGCCGTCGTCGTCGCAGCGATATCGGTGATCAGCGTCGGCAGCAGCGCCGTCGTACCATAGGGGCGATGCCCCTCGGCGATCGTATACATGGCTTCCGGCGAAGGGCCGTCGTTCAGCATGCGGCCGCCACCGCCGTTCACCTGTGCGTCGATGAAGCCGGGGGACAGGACGCCGCCGTCAAGGCGGATCACTTCGGCATTATCCGGCACATTGTTGGCGGCGGTGATCGCCTGCACCCGGCCATTGCCGGTCACCAAGGCGCTGTCCTCGTGAAACCGTTCGCCGTCGAAGACGCGGGCGCCGGTAAAGACCTTGTAATCCATCACATGGTCTCCGTTACCTTGAGAAGATTAGCCGGCTTATCCGGATCGAATCCCTTGCGACGCGTCACGGATTCGATGAGGCGATAATAGCAGAGCAGCGACACCAGCGGGTCGAGCAAACCGTTGCCGGTGGTCGGCATGCGAAGGTTGATGCCGGGTAGCGGAGCGGTAGAGAAGGAGACGGCGGTGGCGCCGAGCTTCTGCAGGCGCTCCAGCGCCTGGGCATTGTTGGCAAAGGCGGCATCGTCGGGCGAAAAGGCAACAATCGGGAAGCCCGGCTGCACTAGCCGCATCGGTCCGTGCATCAGCTCGGCAAGCGAAAAGGCTTCGGCATGCAGGCCAGAGGTTTCCTTGGCCTTCAGGGCTGCCTCCAGCGCAATGGCGAATGCTGGACCGCGACCGCCGGTATAAAGCGATGTCGCGTTGAACAGCACGTCCTCGGCGGCCTTGCCGTCGATCCCCGATGTCGCTGCAAGCGCTTCCGGCAATTTGGCGAGGCCGGCGGCAAGCGCCTGGTTTCCCGAGATCGCGGCGGTGACGCCGGCGAGCGCTGCGACGGAGGCAATGAAGGATTTCGTGGCGGCGACGCTCTTTTCCGGGCCGGCGTTGAGACCGAGCACGATATCGGCCTCCTTGGCGAGCGGGCTGTCGGTGACGTTGACGACGGCGATCGTGGTGGCACCACCTTGCTTGGCGGCGGCCTGCAGCGCGATGATGTCGGGGCTGCCGCCGGATTGCGATACGGTGAAGTGGATGCCGCCCTTTAGATGCAGGGGGGCGCCATAGACCGAGGCGATCGACGGACCGACCGACGCGACGGGTACGCCATGGGAGATCTCGAAGAGATATTTGAAGAAGGTGGCGGCATGGTCGGAAGACCCACGTGCGGCCGTGGTGATAACAGAGGGACGCGTAGAGGTGAAGAGCTTTGCGATTTCAGCAAAGACGGGCTTTTCTTTCTCAAGCAGCGCCGCGACAACATCCGGCGACTGGCCGGCTTCCGTCAGCATCAGGGATTGGGTCTCGCTCATAGGTCATCTCCAATTCTCAATTCGGCAACGAAATCATAGGCATCGCCGCGATAATGCGAGCGGGTGTATTCAACGACGCGCTGGTCTTCCAGGCGTGAAATACGTTCGATCAAAAGCGCGGGCGCGCCGGCTTTGACGTTGAGGATCGACGCGGAGGTCGGATCGAGCGTCACGGCTGTCAGCCGTTGCAGGGCCCGGACCGGCTTGAAGCCGTTTCCAGCCAGCGCATCATAGAGCGAACCCTCGGAAACCGCATCCTCGCCGACGAATTTGATCGGTACGACGGCGCGCTCGATGGCGAGCGGCTGGCCATCGGCCAGGCGCAAGCGATCGAGCCGCAGCACGGGCTCGTCCTGCCCGAGACCGAGCAGAAAGGATTCTTCGGGTGCCGGCGTGCTGACGCTGCGCGACAGGATCCTTGCCGCCGGCTCGCGACCGCGCGAGCGCATATCGGCGGAGAAGGAGGAGAGGCGCCAGAGCGATTGTTCGATACGCTCGACGCGCTGCGACACGAAAGTACCGCTGCCATGGCGTGACTCGATCGCGCCGGAGGCCAGCAGATCGCGATAGGCGGTGCGGACCGTGACGCGGCCGACCTGCAATGCCTCGGCCAGGTCGCGCTCGCCCGGCAGCGCTGCTCCCGATTTCAGCAGGCCTTCCTGGATGAGCCCGGTCAGCGCCTGCGCCAGGCGCTTGTACAACGGGCCGCTCATGGCCGCGTCGCGCAGGCCACGACTGTTCAATTCAGCGACTAAACTGGTTCTATCCATGGGTCCTTCATAGAACCTATTTAGAACCAATCTGCAAGGTGAATCTGATCTGCGGGGCTAAAATTCAATCGGCTGGGCGCAGTGCGCCCGGCCGACAATTCCGTGATTGGGTACCTTCAGCTCAGTTCTTGGTGAAGATGTAATCCGTTTCCTGCCGCAGTACTTCGCCGGGACGAAGAACGGCGTTCGGGAAGCCCTCGTGGTTGATGGCATCCGGCCAGACCTGGGTTTCCAGGCAGAACCCTGCGAAGGGGCCGATCTTGCGGCCATCGTGGCCGGGAACGGGAACATCCAGCTTGAAGCCCGCATAGAACTGCACCCCGGG
This sequence comes from Rhizobium sp. NXC24, assembly GCF_002944315.1. NCBI lineage: Bacteria > Pseudomonadati > Pseudomonadota > Alphaproteobacteria > Hyphomicrobiales > Rhizobiaceae > Rhizobium > Rhizobium sp. NXC24. The sequence goes on along the minus strand of NZ_CP024311.1, from coordinate 3,996,141 downwards.
CTCGGTCGTGCGCACTTCCAGCGAGACGCCGGAATTGACGCTGCGTGCCAGCACCACCGAGCGCTTGGCGGTGCGTTCGGACGACAGGCAGAAATTATGGTCGTAGAGCGCCTGTTCGGTCCCATCGAAGCGCATCATCGGCGCCATTTCGCGGAAATCGAAGACAGTGTCGGCGACGGGACGCACTTCGCCCGTGGGCACCTGCTTTTCATCCGTCGGGGTATAGTGGTCGGCGGCGATCATGATGTCGTGGCCGAGCGCGTCGTCGTGGCCATCGAGGTTGAAATAGGCGTGCTGGCAGACATTGGCGAGCGTCGGCTGATCGGTCGTCGATTCATAGGTAACCGAGAATTCGCCGTTGCCATGCACCCAATAGGTCGCCTGGATCGTGCAATTGCCAGGATAGCCGGCGCGGCCATCCGGATCGACGATCTTCAGCACGACGCGGTCGATGGCGTGTTCGACGATCGTCCAGTTGCGCTTGGCGGTATTATCCTTGCCGCCATGCAGATGGGTGACGCCTTTTTCGTTGAGGTCGAGCTGATATTCCTTGCCGTCCAGCGTGAAACGGCCGGCGCCGATGCGGTTGGCGCAGCGGCCGGGCGTGGCGCCGAAATAGGAGGAATGGGCCGGATAATCGGCGAAGTCATCGAAGCCGAGCAGCAGGGACGGGCTATGGCCGTCCAGCCGCAGGTCCTGAATGACGGCACCCCAGGTCATGATGTGAGCCGTCAGGCCGCCGCCGACTATCTTGACGCGATAGACCGTTTCTCCATCGGCCGTCGTCCCGAAAACTTCCCGCTCCAAATTGTCTTTCGTCATATCAGCTCATCCATTCCCATTGAAAATTCGAGGCTTGACCCTGCCCCCATTTGCGCCGGTCCGCAATCGGTCGATTGCGAAATTTAGAGGCGGCGGGTGGCCGATCAAGTGCCGCTCGGGTTTCTCCCGACGGCTTCGGAACCGGCAGACTGCGCCGGAAATGTGCAATGCGTACGACAGGCCGGCGAGGTGTTTTGTTCGGGTTTGCCGCGGTCTTGTGCCTAGCCATCGCCATCAAGCATGCATGATGAAGACAAGCAGGCAATCAATGTAGATTGTCTCAGCGGGACAGTTCCTTCGTCGCCCTCTCCAAACCACCAAGCGTCAGCGGGTACATCCGCTCGGCAAGCAGACGGCGGATGATTGAGATCGAGGTGGTGTGGGTCCAATAGTTTTCGGGCACGGGATTGAGCCAGACGCATTTGCGGAAATGGCCGGTGATACGGCTGAGCCAGGCTTCGCCGGCCTCCCTGTTCCAATGTTCCACGGAGCCGCCGGGATGGGTGACCTCATAGGGGCTCATCGAGGCATCGCCGACGAAGACGACGCGATAGTCGGGACCGAAGGTGCGGATCAGGTCGGCCGTTGCGGTAATATCGGCGCGCCGGCGGCGATTGTCCTTCCATACGCCTTCGTAGAGGCAGTTGTGAAAATAGAAATATTCCATGTGCCGGAATTCGGCGCGGGCGGCGGAGAATAGTTCCTCGACCACACGGATATGATCATCCATCGAACCGCCGACATCGAAGAACATCAACAGTTTGACGGCATTGCGCCGCTCCGGCCGGGTCTGGACGTCGAGATAGCCGTGCTCTGCGGTGGAGCGGATCGTTCCGGAAAGATCGAGCTCTTCGGCAGCTCCTTCGCGCACCCAGCGGCGGAGCCGTTTCAGCGCCACTTTGATGTTGCGGGTGCCGAGTTCGACGCTGTCGTCGAGATTTTGAAATTCGCGGCGGTCCCAGACTTTCGCCGCCTTGCGGTGACGGGACGCGTCCTGGCCGATGCGCACGCCTTCGGGGTTATAGCCATACGCGCCGAACGGCGACGTGCCCGCCGTACCGATCCATTTCGAGCCGCCCTGGTGCCGGCCCTTCTGTTCGGCAAGACGCTGACGCAGCGTCTCCATCAGCTTTTCGAAGCCGCCGAGCGCCTCGACCAGCTTCTTTTCCTCGTCCGTCAGATGTTTTTCAGCGAGTTTGCGCAGCCATTCCTCGGGGATCGCGACCTGCTCGGCCGGCGGCGCATCGCTGCCGACCGCCTCGACACCGCGGAAGTAATCGGCAAAGACCTGATCGAAACGGTCGATGAAGCGCTCGTCCTTGATCAGCGCCGCACGGGCCAGATAGTAGAAGGCCTCGACGTCGTAATCGGCGATCCCTTCTTCCATCCCCTCCAGAAGCGACAGGAATTCCCGGAGCGTCACCGGAACCTTCGCTTCCTTCAGTTTCAGGAAGAAGGGAATGAACAAGCTCAGAACCTCTCTTGGCCGATCTCCTCGAGATCATAGGGCGTGGTCTGGTAGATCTCGTTGATCCAGTTGCCGAAGAACAGATGCGCATGGCTGCGCCAGCGGTTCTGCGGCGCGATTTCCGGGTCGTTATGCGGGAAATAATTGTGCGGCATCTTGATCGGCACGCCCGCGTTCACATCCCGAAAATATTCGTCCGCCAGCGAGGTGGAATCATACTCCACGTGATTGAACATGTAGAGCCGGTTGCAGGCCTGCTCGTGGACCAGACAGACGCCCATCTCGCTGGAGTCCATCAGGATCTGTAGCCCCGGCACCTTTTCGATGTCGGCACGGCGCACTTCCGTCCAGCGCGAGACCGGAATGGCGAAATCATCGGAGAAGCCGTTGAGATAGACCGAGGACGGCTTCAGGTTTTGGTGGCGATAGACCCCGAAGGCTTTTTCCTTCAGCGTATATTTCGGCACCCTATGGAAATGATAGGCAGCCGCCATCGCGCCCCAGCAGACGTTCATTGTGGAATGGACATTGGTCGCCGTCCAGTCGAAGATCTGCTGCATCTCGTCCCAGTAGGTGACCTCCTCATAATCCAGCAGCTCGATCGGCGCGCCGGTAATGATGAAGCCGTCGTATTTGCGGTGCTTCACCTCCTCCCAAGTCTGGTAGAAGGCGAGCAGATGCTCTTCCGATGTGTTCTTGGCCTTGTGGCCGCCGACGCGGATCAGCGAGAATTCCACCTGCAAGGGCGAGGCGCCGACAAGGCGCGCCATTTGCACTTCGGTCTTGATCTTGTTCGGCATGAGGTTGAGAAGCCCGATCTGAAGGGGGCGGATATCCTGCCGGATCGCCACCGTTTCGGTCATCACCCGCACACCCTCGCTCTGGAGGGCTTCGAACGCGGGCAGCGTATCGGGAATCTTGATGGGCATCGTTATCACTCGACAAAAACAAAAAACCGGCCGCGATAAGAATCGCTACCGGTCCGCACGCGGCCCTTTAGCGACTTTTTTAACGTGGCTGCAAGCCGGCCGGCCAAATCACCACGGGAGAAATTCAATAGACCTGCTGCCCCTGCGGGTCAATGGGCAAGCTTTTCCGGGAAAAGCGGGCGGTTGCGTATGTCGGTTGTCGCCTACAGATGACCAAGGAGCGCCTGCATGCCATAGCCGAGGCGTAGCCTGGCGTCCTCGATCGGCAGCCAGAAGAAACGGAAGCCAATCGGATCGCCGCCGCCGAACGGCGTCATTTCATAGTGAAGCCAGGTGGCGGGCGCCGTCTCGGAGATGCGGCAGCGGAAATAGTGCCGTTGGTGATGGTGCTGGCGCCCATCCTTTTCGAACCGATAGTCATGAATGCCGAGCGGATGGAGTTCGTCCGGCGCAAAACCGGTTTCCTCCTCGAATTCGCGCGCCGCCGCCGTTGCGATGCCTTCGCCGGGTTCGACAGTGCCGCCGGGAACCTGGAGTTCGACGGTGGGAAAATCCGGCTCGTCGAATACCAGCAAATGCCGACCGCTCAGCGCGTAGATCAAGACCTTCACGGCATCCGGCTGCATCATTTCCCCTGCCCGCGCGCCATGAAAGCAAGGCGTTCGAAGAGATGGACGTCCTGCTCGTTCTTCAGCAAAGCCCCATGCAGCTTCGGCAAGACGCTCTTTGCGTCGCCGCGCAGCGTGGCGGGATCGACGTCGTCGGCGACGAGGAGGCGGATCCAGTCGAGCGCTTCGGAGGTGGAGGGTTTCTTCTTCAGCCCCGGCACATCGCGGATCTCGAAAAATTGGGTGAGGGCCGCCCGCACCAGTGTCTGCTTGATGCCGGGATAGTGCACTTCGACGATGCGCGTCAGCGTTTCGGCGTCGGGGAAGCGGATATAATGGAAGAAGCAGCGGCGCAGGAAAGCATCCGGCAGCTCCTTTTCATTGTTCGAGGTGATGATGACGATCGGCCGGACGGCGGCGCGGATCGTTTCGCCGGTCTCATAGACATGGAACTCCATGCGGTCGAGTTCCTGCAGCAGATCGTTCGGGAATTCGATGTCGGCCTTGTCGATCTCATCGATCAGCAGCACGCATTTCTGCGAGGCCGTAAATGCCTGCCAGAGCTTGCCTTGGCGGATGTAGTTCCTGACGTCATTGACGCGCACGTCGCCCAACTGGCTGTCGCGCAGGCGCGAGACGGCATCATACTCGTAGAGACCCTGCTGCGCCTTCGTGGTCGATTTGATATTCCACTCGATGAGGTCGAGACCGAGGGCTGCGGCGACCTGACGAGCCAGTTCCGTCTTGCCCGTCCCAGGCTCGCCCTTCACCAAAAGCGGTCGTTCCAGCCGAATGGCGGCGTTGACGGCGACCATCAGATCCTTGTCGGCGATATAGTCCGCGGTGCCCTGAAATTGCATTGGAAGGCTTTCATCAATCTTTCGGGCGCAAGCTATCCCTTGGTCTAATTCGGTTCAAGGCGTGAAACGGTGTATATACCGAACGTGATCACGCTGATGTATCGCATGGATGGACATGTGAGCAGGTCATGATTAACTGAGGATTAAGTGCGTCGCAGGGAAGTGTTGATGGCAGTTGAAACGCAAGCCAAGCCGAATAATGAGGGAGCGGACCGGGTCGGATACGACTTCAGCGTTCTCTATCGGCTGCGCATGATGTTTTCCGCCTTTTGGAATTCGGCGGTACGCATCAAGATTATTTCTCTTACGATTGCTTTGTTCGCGATTATTCTTGTCACGGCCTATGTCCAGGTTCTGCTCAACAACTGGAATGCGCCGTTTTATGATTCGCTGGCGCGGCGCGATACGGGAGCGTTCTTCCATCAGCTCGGCGTCTTCGGCATTATTGCCGGCCTGCTTTTGGTCCTCAACGTCGTGCAGGCATGGCTCAATCAAATGACCGCGCTTTATATGCGCGAGGGCCTGGCGCGCGATCTCGTCGACCAGTGGCTGCAGGCCAAGCGCGCGCTTCGTCTGGCCTCCTCCGGCCTGATCGGCGTCAATCCGGACCAGCGGCTGCACGAGGATGCGCGTAATCTTGCCGAAAGCACGACGGGCCTTGCGATCGGTCTGGTACAGGCGACCATCCTGCTCCTGAGCTTCATCGGCGTGCTCTGGGAGCTGTCCAGCGGCATGGTCTTCAATTTCAAGGGCATGAGCTTTTCCATTCCCGGCTACATGGTCTGGGCGGCAATCATCTATGCCGGCTCTGCCTCGTTCCTGAGCCAGCTCGTTGGCCGCCGGCTGGTGCGGCTGAATGCCGACCGCTATTCCAAGGAAGCCGAGCTGCGCTTTGCCCTGATGCATGCCAACGAGCATATGCCGGCGATCACCATTGCGGGCGGCGAGGAGAATGAGCGCCGGCGGATCAATCTCGATATTTCCGCCGTGCTTGCCGTCATCCGTCAGCTCGCCATTGCCAACACCAATCTCACCTGGGTTTCGGCCGGTTATGGCTGGCTGGTGCTGATCATTCCGATCCTGGTGGCCGCGCCCGCCTATTTCTCCGGCGGGCTGACCATCGGTCAATTGATGGTGGCGGTCGGTGCCTTCAACCAGGTCAATACCGCCTTGCGCTGGTATGTCGCCAATTTCGGCCCGATCGCGGAATGGCGCGCCACGCTGATGCGTGTCACCGATTTCCGCCAGGCGCTGACCGAGATGGATGACGGCAAGGTCATGCCGCATACCATTGCTTTCGACCATGCTGCGCCCGGTGAAATGGTCTGGACGGATATGGAGATTTCCACCAAGACCAGCGAGGATATCATCGAGAACGGCTTCCGTATCCGCGAGGGCACGGTGACGATTGCCGCCGGCGAGCACATCATGGTCAACGGCGACCATGGCGTGAACCGCAGGCTGCTGTTCCAATCGCTGGCGCATCAATGGAATTGCGGCTCCGGAAAGATCAGCCTGCCGCTGATGGAAGACATGCTGTTCATGCCGCACACGCCCTATGTGCCTGGCGGTACGCTACGCGAAGCGATCAGTTTTCCCGAGGATCGGGATACCTATGACGATGCCGCCGTCGAGGCTGCGATGGACAAGGTCGGCCTCGGCCGCCTGAAGAGCCGGCTCGATACGCAGGCGCGCTGGGACCGGCTCCTTGACAATGACGAGCAAAAGGCGCTCGCCTTCGCGCATCTGCTGCTGGCGCAACCGAAATGGATCATCCTCGATGAAGTCATGGAAGGGCTGGAGCCGGATATTCAGGCCAAGTTCTCGGCGTTGCTGACGGAGTTCACTGACGCCACCGTGATTTATATCGGCCGGTCCGAAGCCTATCTTCAGGCAATGTCGCCACGCGTCCTGCATCTTCAGGCGCTGGTGCAACATGAGGAGGTCGTTGCCGCAGTCGTGCCGCGGGCGGCGGTGGTACCGGACGTAAGCCCCAAGAGGGCGAATGGGCCGTCGCGGTAGCTTTGTGGCGGAGCCCTATCTCGCCCGGGCGAGATAGGCCCGAATTCGCTCAGCATGCGAGATCATGCACAAAACAAAAACGCCCCATCCGTGAGGACAGGGCGTTTTCCGTGAAACGATAGGCTGATTCCTCAGTCCTTGGCGCGCTCGACGTAGGAGTTGTCTTCCGTGGCGATGACGACGCGGGTGCCGGCGTTGATGTGCGGCGGAACCATGGTGCGTACGCCGTTCGACAGCATGGCGGGCTTGTAGGACGAGGATGCCGTCTGGCCCTTCACGACCGGTTCGGTCTCGGTGATTTCCAGCGTGACATGGCGCGGCAGTTCGAGTGCCAGTGGAACGCCTTCGTGGATCGACAGGATGCAGGTCATGCCTTCCTGGAGATAGGCCTTTTGGTCGCCCATGGTCTCGACGTCGACGACGACCTGGTCGTAGGTGGCCGGGTTCATGAAGTGGAAGCCTTCACCGTCTTCGTAGAGGTACTGGAAGTTCACGTCTTCGACGAAGGCGCGCTCGACCTGCTCGGTGGTGCGCCAGCGCTCGGACACCTTCACGCCGTCAACGATGCGGCGCATGTCGACCTGGGTGACCGGCGTGCCCTTGCCCGGATGAAAGTTCTGAGCGGTGAGAACGACGTAGAGTTTGCCGTCGACATCGAGAACGTTGCCCTTGCGGACTGAAGAGGCGATGACCTTGACCATAAGACTTCCTTGTAACGCTGCCCTTTGCGTCGTAGAGGGACTGTCGAAATGCACCTCGAGACGCAGCTATTGTTTGCTTGGGGGCGCAAGTACCCTAAATCAGCAGAAATAGCCACCCCCATCCCCGGCGATCCCGAGAAGAAAGCGCGCAATGGAGCCAACGAGCAGCAAAGCGTCCCCCTGGTGGACCCGCAGCGTGCACGCGGACCGGCGGCCGTTCCTGATTGGCCGCAATGCCATCCAGGCGGCGCTGCGTGAATTCTTCATCCGCAACGGTTTTATCGAGGTCGACACGCCAACGCTGCAAGTATCGCCGGGCAACGAGGCGCATCTTCATGCCTTCGCCACCGAGGCGCTGACGACGGACGGCCAGAAGGCGCCCTTCTATCTCCACACCTCGCCGGAATTCGCCTGCAAGAAGCTGCTGGCTGCCGGCGAGGAGCGCATTGCCTGTTTCGCCCACGTTTATCGCAACCGCGAGCGCGGTCCGCTGCACCATCCGGAATTCACCATGCTGGAATGGTATCGGGCGGGCGAGACCTATGAGACGCTGATGGCCGATTGCGCCGCTCTGCTGGCGCTGGCGGCGAAGACGGTGGGGGCAAAGAAACTCAGCTATCGCGGCGCCGAAACCGATCCGTTCCTCACACCGGAGCGTATCAGCGTCGCTGCGGCCTTCGAACGTTATGCCGGGATCGACCTGCTCGGTTCGATCGGTCTCGACGGTTCGACGGATCGTGAGCATCTGGCGGCCGAGATGCGGCGTGTCGGCATGCGCGTTGCAAACGACGATCACTGGCCCGATCTTTTCAGCCGCGTGCTGGTCGAGAAGGTCGAGCCCTATCTCGGCTTCGGCCGGGCGACGATCCTCGACGAATATCCGGTCTCGGAGGCGGCTCTTGCTCGGCCTTCGGCTAGGGATCATCGGGTGGCCGAACGCTTCGAGCTCTATGCTTGCGGTGTCGAGCTCGCCAATGCTTTCGGCGAACTCACCAATGCCGTCGAGCAGCGGCGGCGGTTCGAGATCGAGATGGCCGAGAAAGCCCGTATCTATGGCGAGACCTATCCGCTGGACGAGGAATTTCTTGAAGCTCTCGCAGCCATGCCGGAGGCGAGCGGTATAGCGCTCGGCTTCGACCGGCTGGTGATGCTAGCGACCGGGGCCTCGCGGATCGAACAGGTGCTCTGGGCGCCGGTTTCGGAGTTCGGTTCATGAATGTGATGCGCCCGATCAGAAATGTCGACGACCTCGAACAGGCCGGTCTGATCGATGCCGGCGAGGCTCTTTCCCTACAGGCGGTGGCGGAGCGTTACGCCATCGCGCTGACGCCCACCATGGCAAAGCTGATCGACCGCAGCGATCCCGCCGACCCCATCGCCCGGCAATTCGTACCCGACACGGCCGAACTCATCGTCACGCCGGAAGAGCGGGCCGATCCGATCGGCGATCATGCCTATAGTCCGGTCGACGGCATCGTCCATCGCTATCCTGACCGTGTGCTGCTGAAGGCCGTGCATGTCTGCCCGGTCTATTGCCGCTTCTGTTTCCGCCGTGAGATGGTCGGGCCGCAGGGACTTGGAACACTTGATGCGGCGGCACTTGATGCTGCCTTCGCCTATATCCGCGATCACCGGGAGATCTGGGAGGTCATCCTGACCGGCGGCGATCCGCTGGTGCTGTCGCCGCGCCGGTTGGAGGAGATGCTCAGTGCGCTCGCAGATATCGATCATGTGAAGATCGTCCGATTCCACACCCGAGTACCGGTCGTCGATCCGCTGAAGATCGAAGGAGCGCTGATTGCGGCCCTGAAGGCGAGCGGCAAGACGGTCTATGTGGCGCTGCATTCCAACCATCCGCGCGAGCTGACCGCCGAGGCGCGCGCCGCCTGCGCGCGGCTTGTCGATGCCGGTATCGTCCTAGTCAGCCAGTCCGTCTTACTGAAGGGCGTCAATGACGATCCGGATGTGCTGGCGGCGCTGATGAAGGCTTTCGTCGAGACGCGGATCAAGCCCTATTACCTGCATCACCCCGATCTTGCCCCTGGCACCAGCCATTTCCGCCTGTCGATAGCGGAGGGGCAGAAGATCGTCGCGGCGCTGCGCGGCCGCATTTCCGGCCTATGCCAGCCCACCTACATCCTCGATATTCCAGGCGGCCACGGCAAGGCGGACATCGGCAGAAAAGCCGTCCGCGAACTCGGCGAAGGCTGCTATTCCATCTCGGACTATCGCGACGGCGAGCATATCTATCCGCCGGAGGGATAGTCTGTTCCCGAGCGGTTTCAGCTACTTCAGGATGTCTGAGGCGCCGCGTTTGTAAATGAATTTTGCTGGAAAATTGGCGCATTAACCTTGCGGCCAAGTACCATTTTTCCGCACATCCTTCGCTGCATATTTTAGAATTGTAAGATATCACCCTGCAAACGACAGCTTACATGGCTTAAATACCGTAAATTTCTTTTAGATAAAGCTAAAATATAAGATTTTCTTGCTAAGTATAGCGTGGTTATATTTACCACGTCGCTTAGCGGAATGTTCTATTTTACCTGTTACTTCTCGGCTCAGGATAAGACGGCGTTGCTGCCGTCGTGTTTGCGATTGCCTGGAGGGACTACAGATGAATGAGACGATTCGCGATTTGCTGGCCAAGTTTGGTGCGCTCCCCGTTACGATGGATCAGATTGCCGACGATGCCGATCTCTACGCGGCCGGGCTGTCTTCCTTTGCGTCGGTGCAGCTCATGCTTGGCATCGAAGAAGCTTTCGACATCGAGTTTCCCGACAACCTGCTGAACCGCAAATCCTTTGCCAGCATCGTCGCCATCGAAAAGACGGTCGCCATGATCCTGGATAGCCGAAAGGTTGCCTGATGAACGTGGCGGTCGCTTTGGTCGAAGCCGGAGCCGGAGATACGACGGCGGTGCGCGCCGCGCGCGTTGCGGCAATTGCCGGCAAATATGCTGATGCAGTCGACGCCGAAGGTCGATTCCCGCGCGAGGCCGTGGATGCGATGCGCGCCGAAAGGCTGCTGTCGATCCAGATCCCCACCGATCTTGGCGGCGAGGGTGCTTCGACCACCGAAATAGCCGAGCTCTGCTCCATCCTTGGTCAAGCCTGTGCGGCCAGCGCCATGGTTTTCGCCATGCATCAGATCAAGCTGTCGAGCTTGGTCGAGCACGGTGCCGGCAGCGACTGGCACTGCGATTTCATGCGCCGTATTGCCAAGGAGCAGCTTCTGCTGGCATCGGCGACGACGGAAGGCGGCATCGGCGGCAATCTCCGCAACAGCATCTGCGCCATCAAGGTCGAAGGCGACCGCTGCTTCCTGGAGAAAGACGCAACCGTCATCTCCTACGGCGCCCATGCCGATGCGATCCTGATTACCTCGCGCAGCCATGCCGAGGCGGCCTCTTCCGACCAGGTACTGACGGTTTTCCTCAGGGATCAATACACGCTGGAGCGCACCGTCGAGTGGAACACGCTCGGCATGCGCGGCACCTGCTCCGACGGCTTCCTCTTCAAAGGCGAGGCGCCGGCCATGCAGATCCTGCCGAAACCGCTTGCCGAAATTGCCGCGCAATCGATGCTGGCAAGCTCGCATCTGCTCTGGAGCGGCGTTTGGTACGGTATCGCGGCCGATGCGGTGGCCCGCGCCCAGGCTTTCGTGCGCGCTGCGGCCCGCAAGTCGCCCGGCACGCAGCCGCCCGGCGCGTTGCGGCTGGCGGAGGTCTCCAGCCTGCTGCAGATGGTGAAATCGAATGTCGTGGCCGGTCTGAAAGTCTATGAAGAGGCCAAGGCCGATGCCGACCGGCTCTCCTCGATGGCCTTTGCCGTCGCCATGAACAACGTAAAGATCGCGTCGTCGGAAATGATCCTGCCGATCATCAACCACGCCATGCTGATCTGCGGCATCATGGGCTACAAGAACGGCACGCCCTACAGCCTCGGCCGCCATCTGCGCGACGCCCATTCCGCTCAACTGATGATCTCGAACGACCGCATTCTCGGCAATACGTCGACCATGCTGCTCGTCCATAAGCAAGATACTAGCCTGTTAGGGTAACCGTCATGGATATGCAGACCTCGTTTCTCGACCGCCTTTTTGAATCCGGCCTTCTGATCGACACCGGCATTGATGGCCTTTATGGCCGCAGTGGCCAGTTCGAAGACGTCATTTCCGCTTTCGAACGGCTGATCGACAAGTTCGGCGGCGCCGATGGTGCTGAAGCCATCCGGTTTCCGCCCGGCATGAACCGCGCCTTCTTCGAAAAGAGTGGTTACATGAAGAGCTTCCCGCAGCTTGCCGGCACCGTGCACAGCTTCTGCGGCAACGAACTCGACCATATGAGCCTGCTGAAGTGCATGGAAGTCGGCGACGACTGGACGAAGGACCAGCAGGCGACCGATATCGTGCTGACGCCGGCCGCCTGCTATCCGCTCTATCCGACGGTTGCCAAGCGCGGCGCATTGTCCGACGACGGCGCACTCTTCGACCTGCAGTCCTATTGCTTCCGTCATGAGCCCTCCAAGGATCCGGCTCGCCAGCAACTGTTCCGCATGCGCGAATATGTCTGCATGGGCAGCGAAAAGCATGTGACTGATTTCCGCCAGAGCTGGATGGATCGCGGCGTCGAGATGATGAAGGCTGTCGGCCTTGAGGTAACCATCGACGTCGCCAATGACCCGTTCTTCGGCCGCGCCGGCAAGATGCTCGCCAACAATCAACGCGATCAGAACTTGAAATTCGAGCTGCTGATCCCGATCACCTCCGTCGCCAAACCGACCGCCTGCATGAGCTTCAATTATCACCAGGACGCTTTCGGCGCGAAATGGGGCCTGAACTTTGCCGACGGCAGTGTCGCCCATACGGCCTGTGTCGGCTTCGGTCTGGAGCGCATTGCGCTAGCGCTGTTCCACACCCATGGTCTCGATACCAAGGAATGGCCCGAAAGCGTGCGCAAGGCGCTGTGGGGCTGATCGCTTCCATGGCTGCCGTCTTTCAGGGACTGGATCCCGCCGCCTATAAGCCACATGCGCTGCACGACAGCGAGCGCATGTGGCCGGAAACCAATTGCTATATCGATCTCTGGATCGAGGTGCTTTCGAGCCTGAAGCTGCCGCCGGAAGCCATGCTTGGCTTCACGGTGCGCCAAGATTTCGAGGGGGATCAGTTCACCTTCTTCAAGGTGCCGCTCGAAGATCTGGAAGCGCTCTACGGCATCCGCTGCACCGAACTGGCAATCTACGACAAGGTCCAGCACCATGTCGCCGAGCAGATCGGCCGTGGCCGGCTCTGCCTCGTGGAGATGGACTCCTTCTATATGCCGGACACCCAGGGTGTCGGTTACCGCCGCGAGCACGGCAAGACAACCGTCGCCATCAACAGGCTGGATATGGCGGGCCGCGAGCTCGACTATTTCCATAATGGCGGTTTCTTCCGGCTGTCGGGCGAGGATTTCGACGGGCTGTTCCAACTGCATCTGGGTGACGAGGACCTGCCCTTCCTGCCCTATACGGAATTCGCGAAGTTTCCCGAGAACGGGCCGGGCGAGGCTGCCGTCCGGCAGACGTCCCGGCAACTTCTGGCCTTCCATTTCCGTCGCCGTCCCATGGACAATCCCATCCGTGCCTTCGCGGCACTTTTCCCGGCGCAGGTGGAAGCGGTGGCCGAGCGGCCCTTCGGCTTTTTCCATAAATATGCCTTCAATACGCTGCGCCAGCTCGGCGCCAATTTCGAGCTGGCGGGCAGCCATCTCGACTGGCTGTCGGGAGAATTTTCAGCGGCTGCCGGCGAGGCGCGGCGAATTTCGGAAGTGGCGAAATCGGTGCAGTTCCAGCTTGCCCGCGCCATAACCCGCAAGAAATTCGAGCCGCTGCGGACGGCCCTTGATCCGGCCGCGGATGCGTGGGATTCCATGATGGGGCTGCTTGAACAAAAGCTTTAGTTACACATGATCCTATCCAAAAGTTGCTTTGCACTTTTGGGATCATGTCTTGAGCCGGGAGATCCAATGCACGGGCGTTTGGCAAGCTTTGGCGGCGAGATGCTGCTGAGCGAAGGATGGAATCTGGTTCTGACGGATGCGGGCGCCTGCGCCTCGCCTTCGGATGTGCCGCTTTCGGCCGGTTTCATCCCGGCATCGGTGCCGGGCACCGTGGCCGGGGCGCTGGAAAAGGCCGGGCTTTTCAATCGCGAGCATCCCCACCCGCTGAACGACAAGGACGCCTGGTATTTTTGCCGATTGGTCGACGCCGACCCTGGCAATGCGGTTCTGCGGCTCGATGGGTTGGCAACGCTTTGCGAAGTCTTTCTCAACGGCAGAAAAATTCTCGTCTCCGAAAGCATGTTCGAGGCGCATGAACTCGCCGTCCATCTGCTGGGCGGCGATGAGCTGGCGCTCTGCTTCCGCGCGCTGGAGCCGCGGCTTGCCGAACCTGGCCCCAGAGCCCGCTGGCGACCGCAGATGATCACCCCGCAGGGGCTGCGCCTAGTGCGCACGACGCTGCTCGGCCATATGCCCGGCTGGTGCCCGGAAACTCACGCGGTCGGTCCCTGGCGGCCGATTTCGCTTTTGCGTCCGCATAGCCCCGTCATTCGCGATCTCTCCCTGCGTCCGGACCTGCTGGAGTACGGCGAGGGCCGGCTTTATGCCTCGCTCGTCATCGAAGGACCGGTCGGCGAGATTGTACTTCGTTGTGGCGACGCCGAACAGGCATTCGTGCAAGACAATAGCGGCCACTGCACCGCATTCCTGAAAATCCCGGGCGTGACGCCATGGTGGCCGCACACCCACGGCACGCCCTGTCTTCATGACGTCGCGCTGATCATCGATGGCGTTGAATATCCGCTCGGGCGCACCGGCTTCCGCCGGCTCGCGGTCGATCGCGGTGCGGACGGTAAGGATTTTGCACTTGTCGTCAATGGCGAGCGTATCTTCTGCCGCGGCGCCGTCTGGACGACTGCGGATATTGCCCGTCTGCCTGGCGGCCGCGAGGACTATGAGCCCTGGCTGCGACTGGCGGCGGAGGCGGGGATGAACATGGTCCGCATTGGCGGCACCATGGCCTATGAGACCCCGGAGTTTTTCCGCCTCTGCGACGAACTCGGCCTGCTGGTTTGGCAGGATTTCATGTTCGCCAATTTCGACTATCCGAAGAACGACAAGGCATTCAACGCCCATGTCGAAGCGGAGGCGGCGCAGCTTCTTTCCGGCACGCGCCTGTCACCCTCGCTCGCCGTGCTTTGCGGTGGGAGCGAGATGTATCAGCAGGCGGCGATGCTGGGATTGCCGGAGCGGTTTTGGGCAAGCCCGATCGTGGAGGAGATCATTCCGGCCGTCGTCAAGGCCATCCGGCCCGACGTTCCCTATGTCGTCAATTCTCCTGCGGGCGGCGCTATGCCGTTTTCGCCGAATGCGGGCGTGACGCATTATTACGGCGTCGGAGCCTATATGCGGCCGCTTGGCGATGCGCGCCGTGCCGATGTTCGCTTTGCTGCGGAAAGCCTGGCTTTCGCGCATGTGCCGCAGGCCCGGACTTTGGCACGGCATCTGCCGGTTCCGGCGGTCCATAGCCCGCTATGGAAAGAGCGCGTGCCGCGCGATCGTGGTGCTTCCTGGGATTTCGAGGATGTGCGCGACCATTATTTGCGCGAACTTTACGGCTTCGAGCCGGACCGGCTGCGGCGGGAGGATCCGGATCTCTATCTCGATCTGTCGCGGGCCGTTACAGGCGAAGTCGCGGAAGAGACCTATGCCGAATGGCGCCGGCAAGGCTCCGGCTGCAACGGCGCGCTCGTCTGGACCCTGCAGGATCTGCTGCCCGGTCCAGGCTGGGGCGTGATCGATTCCACCGGCGAGCCGAAGCCCATATGGTATGCGCTCCGCCGCGCCTTCCGGCCGGTACAGGTATTGCTCACCGATGAAGGCACGAATGGCCTCGATGTGCATGTCATCAACGAGGGCGATGTCGCCCTTGACCTCGATCTCGATGTGGTCTGCCTGCGGGACGGCCGGCAGACCGTGGTCAGCGGCAAGCGGGAATTATCCATCGAGGCTCGCGGCAAGCAAAAGATAGCCTGCACTGATCTTTTCGGCGCCTTCTTCGACACGACCTATGCCTTCCGCTTCGGCCCGCCGTCGCATGACGTCACGGTGGCGCGTCTTACGGCGCGCGAGACCGGGGCGCTGATCGCAGAAGCCTTCTATTTCCCGCTGGGCAGGACGAAAGCCTTCCATGCGGCTGAAATCACGGCCTCCATCACGCAGCAGGACGGTCATTGGTTCCTCGATCTGCGCAGCGACCGGTTGGTACAATCGGTGCAGATCGATTTCGAAGCCTATCGGGCGGAGCACGATTGGTTCCACCTGTCGCCGGGGGCGACCCGGCGGTTGAGGCTTCATCGACGAGACGGTGTTCCAGCCGATGTCATCCCGTCTGGCCAGATCCGTGCAATTGGCAGCCGGCGGATCGTGGAGGTCTGATTAAGCTGGTGGCAAATACGGAAACCTATCTCGCCCCTAGTGGGCGAGAAAGCAAATTTCACTGGCTTAGGAATTGTGGCACAGGAGACTCAGCATGTTCAAAAACCTTGCACAATTTCTAAGCCATTGAAATTGCAAGAGAGGGGGCCGCTTCTTGCGCTGATATGCCGGAGGCTGATTGCGTCCATACCTACCCCCGCTCTTGTAAAAACTAAGAATTAGACGAGGGATGAACCCTCGCCTAATCCTAAGTTTTTACTTTCTCGCCCGCCAGGAGCGAGATAATCCCGCGCGTGTTGCGGCTCCGGTCACAGCGTCACGCCATCCGGCCCGAACAGATGACAACGTTCGGGATCGATATGGATGCTGACCGTTTCGCCCGCGCGGATGGCCTGCTGATCTTCCAGCGCAACCGTCAATGCCTGACCGCCCTGCAGTGTGACGTAGAGGATCGTCTGGCCGCCGAGGTGCTCGACGAGATCGACGCGGGCGTTGCCGAGCGCCAGGCCGCGATCGCCGACGTTCAGGTGCTCCGGGCGTGCGCCGAGAGTGACCGGCTGTCCGGGCTGGAGGCCGCCCAGCCGCCGCGGCAGGCGTACCGTCTGGCCGTTAAGGTCGATGACGGCGGAGCCGTCGTCGGAGGCGACGATCTTGGCCTCCAGGAAGTTCATCTTCGGCGAGCCGATGAAGCCGGCGACGAACCTGTTCCGCGGCTTGTTGTAGAGATCGAGCGGGGCGCCGACCTGTTCGATGTTGCCGCCATTCAGCACGACGATCTTGTCGGCCATGGTCATGGCTTCCGTCTGGTCGTGGGTGACGTAGATCATGGTGTTGCCGAGCCGTTGGTGCAGGCGGGCGATCTCGACGCGCATCTGCACGCGCAGCTCGGCATCGAGATTGGAGAGCGGTTCGTCGAACAGGAAGATCTTCGGTTCGCGCACGATGGCGCGGCCGATGGCGACGCGCTGGCGCTGGCCGCCGGAGAGCTGCTTCGGCTTGCGCTGCAGGAGCTGCTTGATCTGCAGGATTTCTGCGGCCTTTTCGACACGCGGCTGGATCTCCTGCTTCTTCATGCCCGCCGTTTCCAGGCCGAAGGCGAGGTTCTCGTAGACCGACATGTGCGGATAAAGCGCATAGGATTGGAACACCATGGCGATCCCGCGCTTGGAGGCTGGGACATCGTTCATGCGGCTGCCATCGAGGTAGAGCGCACCGCCGGAAATCGGCTCCAGGCCGGCAATCATGCGCAGCAGCGTGGACTTGCCGCAGCCGGAAGGGCCGACGAAAACCGCGAATTCACCGGGCTCGATTTCCAGGTCGATGCCGTGGACGACCTGAAGCTCGCCATAACGCTTGATGACCTTCTGCAGCGAGACGCTTGTCGCCATGGGCGCTTCCTCCTTGTTCGTCCTGATGGCTCGCAGGGCCGTCGTCATGCCGGCCTCCAGCTCTTATATTTCGTGCTTTCCGGGCCGACTGGAAAGCGGACTTCGGCGCGCGTTTCCGACGATTCGTAGAATGCGGTGACAAGCTCCAGCGCCTGGCGGGCGTCGACCGTGGTCACAGGCAGCGGTTCGCCGGAAACCAGCGCCTCATGGAAGAGCTTCATCTGCGTGTTGAAGCGGACCGGCACCGGTGTCCAATCGGCAAGCAACGCATCGATCTTTGCAGCGACCTCGTCATTGGCCGGCACGATTTTCCAAGGGTCCTGGCCGGGACTGTAGGGCTCGTGGTTGCTTTCGATCAGGACGTTTTCGAAAGCGAGGCGCAGGCGGCTGATCTGTTCTTGCGAGCCAAGCGTCGCGCTGATCGTCGCTAGCGCGCCGTTCTCCATCAGCAGGCTGGCGCTGGCGCAATCTTCCACCTCGATATCGTTGACGCGGGTGGCGACGCGGCCGAAAAGGCCGGCGATCGGCCCCATCAGATAGGTCAGCATGTCGTGCAGATGGATCGAATGCGTCATCAGCACGCCGCCGAGTTCCGTTGCCCATTTGCCGCGCCAGGGAACGGCGTAATATTCCGCCGTGCGGACCCAATGGGTTTCAGAGGTGGCGACATAGGGCCTGCCAGCGATGCCGGCCTCGATGATGCGCTTGGCTTTCTGGATACCGTCGCCATAGCGATATTGGAAGATCGGCATCAGCTTGCCCTTTGCCGTCTTTTCCGCCGCGATGATTGCGTCCACGTCGGCGAGGGAGCCGACCAGCGGCTTTTCGCAGACCACATGCTTGCCGGCGGCAAGCGCCTGCAGGATCATTTCGAAATGCGAGCCCGGCGGCGTGCAGATGTCGATAATATCGATGTCCGGCATGTTCAGGACCTCGACGAAATCCTTGATGCGCCTCGTAATGCCGAATTCGTCGCCGGTGGCGTTCAGGCGCTCTTCGTTGAGATCACAGAGCACGGCGACTTCGAAGCGGTCTGGATGCGGCAGATAGCCCTCGACAATATGGGAGTGGCCGATACCGAGACCGATGACCGCAACTTTCTTTACGTCGGACATGTGCAAATTACCTTTGTACGCTGTTGAGCGATGTCGCTTCGGCCAGAGCCTGCGCCTTCAGCGCCAGCTCCATGGCCTTGAAGCAATGGTCCTGTCCCATCGCGGTTTCGGTGCGGTCCCTGATATCGCTAGCCAGTTGCCGGCCATAAGGCAGCTCGACACCGCTGCAATCGATATGCTGTATGCCCTTGCGGTCGGTCAGGAACAGGTGATCGGTGCCGGGGCGGCCGGCGACGTCGATGTATTTGCGCAGCTCGATGGTGCCTTCCGTGCCGACGATGAAGAGGCGGCCGTCGCCCCAGGTGGAAAGGCCGTCGGGCGTGAACCAGTCGACGCGGACATAGCCGGTGACGTCTGGCGTACGCACATGGAAATCGCCATAATCCTGCAGGCTGGGTGTCTCGGGATTGGCGCGGTTCGAGACCGTCGCCGACAGAACCTCGGCTTCGAGCGAACCGGCGAAGAACAGGAATTGCTCGCATTGATGCGAAGCAATGTCGGTGATGATGCCGCCATAGCGCGCGCGGTCGAAGAACCAATCTGGCCGGGTCGGCTTGCGCAGCCGGTGCGGCCCGAGGCCGGTCGTGTGGATCACCTTGCCGATGGCGCCGGCCTTGACCAACTCTCCGGCCTTTACGGTCGAGGCGGTTTCGAAATGTTCGGAATAGAGGATGGAGACGATGCGCTTGGTTTCGGCCTGTACCCTGCGCACTTCGGCGAGCTGATCCAGCGTTACCATGCCGGGCTTGTCGAGCATCACATCCTTACCATGCCGCATGGCATCGATCGCGACGCCCGAGCGTTCGCTGGAGATCGCTGCGCTGACGATCAGTGCGATGGAGTTGTCCTCCAGGATTTCTCGTCTGTCGGCAACGCGTTTTGCCTGCGGGAAGCGCCCGGAGAATGCGGCCGCAAGCTCGTCCTCAACGGCGTGGAAAGCGACCAGTTCCGCACCGGCCCGCAGCATGACGTTGACTTGGCCGTAGATGTGATCGTGGTTGAGACCGATGGCAGCAAAGCGCAGGGCGCTCATACGACATTTCCTTTCAAGTATATTCTTTGCAGCATGATCCCCGGACATCGTCAGGGATCGTGCTTTTGCGTCAGCGTTTGAGGCCGGCCGTGGCGATGCCGTCGATCAGCAGCCTCTGGAAGAACAGGAAGATCAGGAAGACGGGGATCAGCGAGATGCTCGACATGGCAAACAGGCTGCTCCAGTCGGAGCTTCCGGTCGAATCCACGAAGGAGCGCAGGCCGAGCTGCACCGTGTAGGTGTTGATGTCGGAGAGATAGATCAGCGGACCGAAGAAATCGTCCCAGGTCCAAATGAAGGAGAAGATGGCGGCGGTGGCGAGAACCGGCAGCGACAGCGGCATCATGATGCGCCAATAGATGCGCCACGGGCTGCACCCATCCATCATCGCCGCTTCGTCGAGTTCACGGGGGATGCCGCGGAAGAACTGCACCATCAGGAAGATGAAGAAGGCGTCGACCGCAAGGAATTTCGGCACGACCAGCGGCAGCATGGTTTTCACCCAGCCGAGCTTCAGGAACAGGATATATTGCGGGATCAGCGTCACATGATAGGGCAGCATCAGCGTGCCGAGCATCAGTGCGAACCAGAAATTTTTGCCCCAGAAATTCAGCCGCGCGAAGGCATAGGCCGCTAGGGAGCAGGAGACGACATTGCCGATGACGGAAAGGACGGCGATGACGACGGAATTCCACACGAACGAGCCGAAATTCACCTGCCCGCCGAACCAGCCGCGGGCATAGGCGCTGAAGTCGAACTGCGACGGGATTAGCGAGGCCGAGCCAAAGATTTCGTTCTGATCCTTGACCGAACCGGACAGCATCCACAGCAGCGGATAGAGCATCACGATCGATGCGCCGACCAGCGCGACATGGATGAGAACGGACAGGAACCAGGGACGCTCGCGCGGCGGGTTCAGATTGTCGGGAAAATGGGTGAGCTTCGCGTCAGTCATCGTAGTGAACCCAATAACGAGCGGAGAGGAAGGAGAAGGCGGTGAAGACCGCGATGATGATCACCAGGACCCAGGCGAGGGCTGCGGCATATCCCATGCGGAAATAGCCGAAGGCTTCCTGGTAGAGGTAGAGCGTGTAGAACAGCGTCGAGTCGATCGGCCCGCCGGTGCCGGACGAGATGACATAGGCCGGCGTGAAGGCCTTGAAGGCGTCGATGGTCTGCACGACCGCGTTGAAGAAGATGACCGGCGTCAAGAGCGGCAGGGTGATCTTGAAGAAGATTCGTGCCTTCGAAGCGCCGTCGAGGCTGGCCGCCTCATAGAGATCGGTCGGGATCTGCCGGAGGCCGGCAAGGAAGATGATCATCGGCGAGCCGAACTGCCAGATGGCCAGGATGATGAGGGTGTAGAGGGAATAGTTGGGGTTGGAGATCCAGCTTGGTCCGTTGATGCCGAGCACATACCAGAGCAGGGTATTGACGACGCCGTCGCCATCGAAAATCTGCCGCCAGAGCACGGCGATGGCGACGCTGGAGCCGAGCAGCGACGGCAGATAGAAGATGGCGCGATAGATCGGCAGGCCACGAATGCCGCGGTTGAGCAACAGCGCCACCATCAGCGCGAAGGCAAGCTTCAGCGGAACCGAGCAGACGACATAGAACAGCGTCACCTTCATCGACGAGATGAACTTGTCGTCACCGGTGGCGATGCGCGCATAATTGTCCAGCCCAACCAAATGCGGCGCCTGCAGCAGGTTATAGTCGGTGAAGGACAGGTAGAGCGACACGATCGCCGGTCCAAGCGTCAGGCCGAAGAAGCCGATGAACCAGGGCAGGAGAAACAAATAGCCCGGCGCGTTGCGCGCAAATGCACTCGGCGCCTTCTGATAAGTTTCGACGCGCAACGGCGCGCGCTCGCCGACGGCCAAGCCGCCGGCAACGCTCTTGCTGTTTGTACCCACGGTATCAGCCTCGCGTAATGTTTGCCGCCGCCTGTTCGGTGAACTTCGCTCCAGCGTCCTGCGCGCTGGTTTTGCCGAAAGCCACTTCCTCGGCGATTTTCTTCAGCAGGAATGCATTTTCACCGGCACCGTTCGGCGGAGACGGCGGGAGTGCTCCGACCTTCGGCGTCAATCGGCCGATGTAGTCGACAACCTGTTTGCTTGTCGCATCGAGATCCGGCGTCAGCAGATCGCGGATCTTCGGGGAGGCGGGAACGCCGCGCTCTACGCCGAGTATCTTTGCGCCTTCTGGATCTTCCACGAGATAATTGACGAAGGCGACGGCGGCGTCCTTGTTTGCGGAGGTTGCCGAAACCGACATCAGCATCGAGGGTTTCAGATACTGGCCGGGCTTGCTGCCGGGGTCGCTGGGATAGGCGATCAGGTCGATCTTTTCCTTGACGAGGCCCTGAATGGCGACGAACTGGTTGGAAAAGGCGTAGCTGACGGCCGCCTTCTTGGTCACCAGCATGTCAGTCTCGAGGGTCTGCTTGTAGAGCGCCTGCACGTCGGCCGGCACGCAGGCGCCGATTTCGCGCAGATGGTCCCAGAAGGAAAACCATTCGGCGGCATCCTTGGCCTCGAAGCCGAGCTTGCCGTCGCTCGTATAGAGCGCCTTGCCGCGCTGGCGCAGCCAGCATTCGAAGTCGGGCTCTCCGCCGCTCTGATCTGCGGTGCCGTAGAAGCCGCGGCGTTTCTTGGCGGCGGTGACCTTGGCGCAGGCCTCGCCGAGCTGCTCCCAGGTCATGCCGTCATGCGGCGGCTCGACGCCGGCTTCCTGCCAGGCTGCCACATTGACGACGACCATGGAGGAATTGACCCCGAGATTGACGCCGTAAATCTTGCCATCGACCTTGCCGGAATTGATATTGGGAGCCCCGAAATCCTCGATCGCCAGGCTCTTGCCGAGATAGGGCGTCATGTCGAGCAACGCGCCGCGGCGGGCATATTCAAAGATGTAGCGATAATCCATCTGAATGAGGTCGGGCGCATTGCCGCCGCCGGTCTGCGTGGCAAGACGCGTCCAGTAGCTGTCCCAGCCGAAGGATTCGCCGGCGATCGTGACGTCCGGGTTCTTGGCCTGATAGGCCTTCACTGCCGCAAACGTGCGATCGCTTCGCTCCTTCGATCCCCACCAAAGAAGGCGCATGGAGGTTGCCGCATTGGCGCGGTTAAGTCCGATACCGCTGAAAGCTAGCGTCGCTGCCATGCCGGCAAGCAACTGCCGGCGATCGATCGTCAAAGTCATCCTGGTCTCCTCCCCAGTTAACCGGTGATTTACGAACTGCTTTTGCATGATATAACTATTTGGTTACAAGTTGGATAGAAACGCGACCGCTGTCAAGCGCCAATCGTGTCACAATCAAACGACCTGCGCTGAGGCTGGAGAGGTCCGTTGCGGAAGAGATAGATCGGGGAGGAGGAATGTCCATGGTGACCAGAGCGACGCAAGGAACTGAAAAACCAGCGAAAGCCGGCGCTTACGGGAATGCGGAAACGAGGCCGGCGAAGGTGCCGCGCAATCCGCAACGCACCCATGCCATGATCCTGGAAGCGGCGACGGAGGAATTCGCCGCTCACGGTTTCGGTGGCGCGAGGGTGGATGCGATTGCGGCTCGGGCGCAGACCAACAAACGCATGCTCTATCACTATTTCGGCGACAAGGAGGGGCTCTATGTCGCCGTGCTGGAAGCCACCTATGCGGCAATCCGCAATGCCGAGAAAAATCTCGACCTTGCGCGCCGTGATCCCGAGGAAGGGATGCGCGAACTTGCGCTTTTCACCTGGCATCATTTCCTTGAGCATCCGGAATTTTTGAGCCTGCTCGTTACCGAAAACCTGCATGAAGCGCGCTATCTGAAACGTTCCGACAAGATCTTGGCGATGCATTCGCACTTCATCGGCGAACTCGCCGACGTACTGCGACGAGGTGAAGCAGCCGGCATTTTCCGGCCGGCCATCGACCCGGTGTCGGTTTACCTTACCATCGCCGCGCTCGGGTTCTTCTACCTGTCCAATCGCCATACGCTGTCGACGATTTTCGCCCGCAAGCTGACGGCCCCGGCGGCGCTGAAAGCCTGGGGCGAGCATATCGTTTCGGTGACCTTGGCTTCGATCAGGGCTTAGCATGAACTCGCGGCGCTCCGGCGATCACGAGAAATTTTCGAAAGGCGATTGACAAATCCGGACGTATCGCGCGATCGTGTAACTATATAGTTACATTGGCTGATCGACCAAGCCTTTGCTTTTCCTGACTCTGGAGGGAGTCGGCTCAGAAATTCAGGAGGGATCATGAAGCGCGTTGGTATCATCATGCACGGCGTCACGGGACGCATGGGGCTGAACCAGCATCTCATCCGCTCGATCGTGGCGATCCGCGCCGGAGGCGGCGTGTTGTTGTCGAACGGCGAGCGCGTCATGCCCGATCCGGTCCTTGTCGGCCGCAATGCGGCGCGGCTGGAAGAGCTTGCCCGTAAATACGGTATTGAGCGCTGGACCACCGATCTCGACGGTGCGCTTGCCGACCCTAATGACACGATTTTCTTCGATGCGGCGACGACGCAGATGCGCGCCGAGCTGATTTCGAAGGCGCTGGATGCCGGCAAGCATATCTATTGCGAAAAGCCGATCTCCGACGACCTCGACGCTGCGATTGCGCTCGCCCGCAAGGCCAAGGCATCGGGCCTGAAGAACGGCGTCGTGCAGGACAAGCTGTTCCTACCCGGCCTTCGCAAGATCGCCATGCTGCGCGACAGCGGTTTCTTCGGCAAGATCCTCTCCGTGCGTGGTGAGTTCGGCTACTGGGTGTTCGAAGGCGACTGGCAGACGGCGCAGCGGCCGTCGTGGAACTATCGCAAGAAAGACGGCGGCGGCATCATCCTCGATATGCTCTGCCACTGGCGCTATGTGCTCGACAATCTCTTCGGGCCGGTGAAGGCGATTAGCTGCCTCGGCGCCACCCATATTCCCGAACGCGTGGACGAAGCCGGCCGGCATTATGTCGCCGATGCCGATGATGCGGCCTATGCCACCTTCGAGTTGGAGGGCGGCATCATCGCCCATATCAATTCCTCCTGGGCGGTGCGTGTGCGCCGCGACGATCTCGTCACGTTCCAGGTAGACGGCACGCATGGCTCGGCCGTGGCGGGGCTGACACGCTGCTGGACGCAGCACCGTGTCAACACGCCGAAGCCGGTCTGGAACCCGGACCAACCGCAGACCATCGACTTCTACAACACCTGGGACGAAGTGCCGGACAACCAGGTTTACGACAACGGCTTCAAGATCCAGTGGGAGATGTTTCTGCGCCATGTGCTCGAAGACGCGCCCTGGCGCTACACGCTGACGGAAGGCGCCAAGGGCGTGCAGCTCGCCTCTCTCGGCCTGAAGAGCTGGGCGGAGCGCCGCTGGCTGGATGTCGAGCCGCTGGAGATTTGAGGGATGGTGGCTTCCCAAATATCGGGATGGTCAGGATATCTCGTGGGTGCTGCATCTATGTGCATGGCCCCTCAGCCTAGCCCTCTCCCGCCGAAGCGGGGAGAGGGGACGACCGAGCAAAGCGGTGTTTGCCTTAGCGGAACAGCGAAGGGTTGGCACGACAGAACTCCCTCGCCCCGCTTGCGGGGAGAGGGCTGGGGTGAGGGGCCAGGCGCAAATGTGCGGCATAGGCAGACTTGCCTGACGATCACAGGAGCCATCTGAAATATGACCGAACCGTTGAAAATCAGACTTGTCGAGGCCGAGACCTTCGAGCGGCCGGTGACATTGCGGCTTCCTTTCCGCTTCGGCGCGGCGACGCTGCGGGAGGCGCGGCAGATTTTTCTGCGCGTCCGCATCGAAGATGCCCGTGGGGGTTCGGCAAGTGGCATGGCTGCCGAGCTGATGGTGCCGAAATGGTTCGATAAATCGCCGGAACTCTCCAATACCGACAATGAAAACCAGCTTCGCCGCTCGCTGGCGCTGGCTCTCGACGCCCTGAAAAATGCGGGATTGGGCACGGCTTTCGCGCTGCATGCGGCCGTCGAAGCGGTGCACCATACGCGGGCAGCCGCCGAGGGGCTGAACGGACTGGTCGCGTCCTTCGGCCTGGCGCTCGCCAACAGGGCGGTTCTCGATGCGCTCTGCCGGCTGGAAGGGTTGACGGTTGCGCAGGCGATCAGAGCCAACCGCCCCGGCATCGATGTATCGACGGCGCCCGATCTGGCGGGCTTCGACCTGGCGGCTTTCCTCAAGGGATTGGCGCCGGTCGAAAGCCTCGCCGCGCGGCACACGGTCGGTCTGGTCGATGCTATCCGAGCGGGCGACATCCCGGCCGCCGACCGTTTGAATGACGGCCTGCCGGAAAGTTTTGAAGAGGCGATCGATGCTTATGGCCTGACCTTCTTCAAGGTGAAGGTATCGGGCGTTCCCGATGCTGATATCGACCGTCTCTGCCGCATTGCCGCTGTCATCGATGCCAAAATGCCGGCTTATTCGGTGACGCTTGACGGTAATGAGCAATTCGCGTCCGCCGAGGCGGTCGCCGATCTGCTGACGCGCATCCAGGCCGAACCGCGGCTTGCCCGTTTTGCGGCTTCGATCCTGTTTGTCGAGCAGCCGATCGCCCGCGCTTACGCCTTCGAGAAGCCGGTCACGGCGCTTGCGGCCTTCAAGCCTGTCGAGATCGATGAATCCGATGCCGATATCAACGCTTTCGTTGCCGCCAGACGGCTTGGCTATACCGGCATCTCCTCTAAATCCTGCAAGGGTTTTTATCGTTCGCTGCTGAACCGGGCGCGCGTCGCCAAGTGGAGCGCCGATGACGGTGTGGCCTATTTCATGTCGGCAGAGGACCTGACGACACAGGGCGGTCTCGCCGTACAACAGGATCTGGCGCTCGCCTCGCTGATCGGCATGACGCATATCGAGCGGAACGGCCACCACTATGTCGACGGCATGGCCGGCGCACCCCAGGCTGAGCAGGCGGCTTTCGCACGGGATCATGCCGATCTCTACGCCGTTCGAAACGGGCGGACGCGATTGAGGATCGAGGGTGGAAGGATCGCCATCGGTTCGGTGATCGGCGCGATCGGCCTCGGTTCATCCGTCGAGCCGGATTGGAGCGCGATGGAGACGCCGCCGACATAAGATTTCGGTAATGGCCAGGCATGCTCCGTTTTTGACGCGCTGTCGTGCATGGCCCCTCACCCTAGCCGTCTCCCCGTTCGGACGGGGAGAAGGGACTACGGAGCAAGCCAACCGATCCAACCACTCGGATCGAGGCAATATCATGCATGATAAACCCGCTCACCCCGCTGTGCGGGGAGAGGGTTGGGTGAGGGGCCACGCAAAAGGTGCGGTCGAGCCGGACCAACCTGACCATCGTTATTGCAGACTCTGGAGGAGAAACATGCAGTCGTCATCGAAGAAGCGCTATGCGCTGGTCGGCACGGGCAATCGCGGCGCGACCATGTGGGGCAAGGATCTGGTCGAGCGCTGGAGCAATGAGGTCGAACTTGTCGCCGTCTGCGATCTCAACGCGATGCGGGCCAGGCGTGCGCTGGACTATATCGGCGCCTCCGTGGCGGTCTATACCGATTTCGACGAGCTGTTGCGGGTCGAAAAGCCCGATCTCGTCATCGTTTGCACCCGCGATTCCACCCATGACGATCAAATTGTCAAAGCGCTGGAAGCAGGCGCCAATGTCATCAGTGAAAAGCCGATGACGACCACGGTCGGCAAGATCAAGCGTATTCTTAATGCCGAGGCTCGGACGGGCAAGCGGGTCGACGTGTCCTTCAACTATCGTTTCGCGCCGACGGCGGCGAAGATCAAGGAACTCATCAATTCCGGCGTTATCGGCGATGTGACCTCGGTCGATTTTCATTGGTATCTCGACACCAGTCATGGCGCCGATTACTTCCGGCGCTGGCACGCCTTTGTCGAAAATTCCGGCAGCCTCTTCGTTCACAAGGCGACGCACCATTTCGATCTTCTGAACTGGTACCTCGATTCCGATCCGGAAACCGTGTCTGCCTTTGCCGATCTCAAGCACTATGGTCGCAAAGGCCCCTTCCGTGGTGAGCGCTGTCGCACCTGTCGGTATAAGGACGAGTGCGATTATTATCTCGATATCAGCGCCACGCCGCTGCTCGAAAGCCTCTATGAAGACCCGTCGACGGTCGATGGTTATGTTCGCGATGCCTGCGTCTTCCGCGAGGATATCGACATTCCCGACACCATGGTCGCCTCGATCCGCTATCGCAACGGCGTCAACGTCTCCTATTCGCTGAACACCTATATGCCGATCGAAGGCCACCATATTGCCTTCAACGGCCACAAGGGGCGTATCGAGCTGCGGCAATACGAAAAGCAGCATTGGACGACGCCGCCGGCCGACGAAATCGTCGTCATGAAGAATTTCGGTGATGTCGAGCGCATCTGGGTGCCCTATTCCTCGGGCGGCCATTACGGCGGCGACGACCGGCTGCGCAACATGCTGCTGCGGTCCGGGCCAAACGACGAACTGAGACAGCGCGCCGGTTCACGCGCGGGCGCGCTTTCGGTTCTCTGCGGCATCGCGGCGTTGGAAAGCAGCCGGACCGGCCAGCAGGTATCGATCGCCGATATCTGGGGTCAGGATGACGGGCTCAACCTGCTCGAGGCGCGGCCTTAGAGCGGCTTAACTTTTCATGGAAAAGCAAAACCGCTGAGGCTCAATTGCAATTGCGCAACTGCGAGGCATAGAGCGCGGACATGTTGGCGACCTTCTGCGCCGTGCGCTGCAGGTCGCCATTGCCGCGCCAGCTTCCCTGCTGATAGCCCTTCCAACCGACATAATAAGCCAGATAAAGATTATAGGGATCGTTAAGTGGGATGCCGTTCCGCAGATGGCTCTGGGCGTGATACCAGCCGATGAATTCGATCGCGTCGGAGAAGTCGGAGCGGCGTGCGCCCCAGCGGCCCGTGTCGCGCTGATAGTGATCCCAGGCGCCGTCGAGAGCCTGAGAATAGCCATAGGCGCTGGAAGGTCGCGTCCAGGGAATGAAGCCGAGCAGTTTCCGGCGCGGCGGCCGGGCATGCGGCTGGAAGCCGGATTCGGCGTAAATCGTCGCCATCAGGATCGGCACCGGCACGCCGTATTCCCGTTCCGTACGTTCGGCGGCGCGCTGCCAATTGTTGAACCAGCCGTCGCGCTGATCGAAGATCGCGCAGACATTGCGGGTATGGGACGGTGCGGTGGCGCAGCCTGCTAGCATTCCGAGCAGCAGCACAGCGGCTATGGAGATGATACGGGTACGCATAACTAGAACCTCTTCGCTGAAGAGATTGCTAGCCCAGAATGATTAAAAACGGGTTTTCCGCATGTGCCGAAATGAGGCGGTTTGGTGATGATTCCGAGGCTTTACGCCATGCGCGCTAGGTCCTCGCGGCGGATTTCGTAGAGCAACGGCTCTCCCTCGATGAACCGGCTGACTTCATCGACGGCCATCTCGCCGAGGCGGGTGCGTTCCAGGCCGACGGCGCCGGCAATGTGCGGCGTCAGGAAGACATTCGGCAGATCGTAGAAGGCTGAGCTTGCCTCCGGAATTTCGGGATCGGTGACGTCGACGATCGCGTCGATGCGGCCAGTCTTCAGTGCTGCGAGCAGGGCGGCCTCGTCGACCAGCGCGCCGCGTGCCGTGTTGATGAAAGTGGCTCCGTCTTTCATCAGCGACAGGCGGCGGGCGTCGATCATATGCCGTGTCGCCGGCAGCGATGGGGCGTGCAGCGAGACGATGTCGGCCCGCGCCATCAGGAGGTCGAGTTCGGTCTTCTCGACGCCGAGTTGCCGTGCTTCCGCCTCTCCGACCATCGGATCGTAAAGCAGGATCCTATAGTCGAACGGCGCCAGCAATTCGATCACCCGCCGGCCGATGCGCGAGGCGCCGATAATGCCGACCGTTCGGCCGTAATTGCCGATCGCTTGGCTCTGCATCGGCTGCGTGCGGTTGCGATGACGGTCAGCGACATAGACGTCCCGGAAGCGGAAGACCTGCTTGCCGGCGAAGATGATGGCGGCGAGGGTGAATTCGGCGACCGGCAGGGCATTGGCCTGTGCCGCATGGCTTACCGATATGCCCCTGGCGAACAGGCTGTCCTCGATCAGCCCCTTCACGGTGCCGGCCGCATGCGCCACCAGTTTCAGATGCGGCGCCTGCGCCAATGCGGCGGCGTCGATATGCGGCGAGCCCCAAGCGGTGATCAGGATCTCCGTCTCGCTTAGCAGCTTTCGTGCTCTTTCGTCGTCAAAGCGCTCCATTGGCGCGGCGTCCAATACGCGGCCGATCACGTCGAGCCGCTGCATCAGCCCGGGCGTCAGGACATGCTGCGTCCGCGCGGGCTGCATGGCGAATGCGATGGCGGGGCGGTCTGGGGACGATTGGGTCATGCCGGTCGTCCCGGCACGTCGATGGCGCTGACGGTGACGCCTTTTTCGGCGATCAGTGCGCGCAAGCCATCGAGATCGGGTTTAGTGGGCGGCTTCGTCCAGGCGCCTGAGAGGGCAGCGGGGTCATGCTCTGCCAGGATGGCGGAAACGAGAATGGTTTCGCCTGCCGGAATCGCCCCGCGCAGTTGCGGCACCAGCGTCTTGGCAACGATAAGATTGGTATTCGGCGGCGCTTTCTGCGCCAGGCCGTCGCGCGGGATGGTCGAGCCGAGATCGAGAATGCCGCTGAAATCCGCCTCGCCGCCAACATAGGCAGCACCTTTTTGCGAAGCCAGCGTATCGGCCTCGAAATCCCGCCTAGCAATGGCAAAACCGCCTTCGGCCGTCTGCAGCGGGCGGGGCGTGGTGATCCTGTGCAGGCGGATATGCCAGGGTGCCACAGGGATCAGCCAGGTTTCGACGGTGACATCAGGCCAGGGCGACCACTTGGCGTAAAGCGTATCGCCGGCGAGCTTCGCCTCTTCATTGGTTTCGCGAACACGATAATGGAGGCCATCGTCGCTGAAGGCGAGCATGCTGTCGAAAGCGCCGCCGGCAAAGGCACGCTCGTCGCTTTCGACGCTGAAACCATAGCGGGCGGAATAGGCGAATTTGGCGTATTTTTCCGACCCGAAGCGCATCTGCAGGTTTTCCTGGCCTGAGGACAGCGCCACGACATCCGCTTTGCCATGCATCATCACCATGCCGGGGTGCTTAAGCGGCACGATCGCTGGCTCGGCGACATGCGGCTTTTCCTCGGCGGTCCAGAAGGGATGCGCCTCGGGGAGCGCCAACGGAAGGAAAGCCTTGAAGGCCCAATAGGGGGAGCCGGCTGAATTGTAGTTTTCCGACATCAGAAGATTGGGATAGCCGTAGCCGATCGGCAGCGTACCGTCGCGATTGGCGATCGGCTTGTCAGCCCACCAGCGCAGGTGCCGCAGGCAGAGCCCCTTGATCTCGCCCCAGGGCAGGGCCTCGACATCGGCGAAGGCCAGCGCCGACCAGAAGCCGGCGCAGGCGAAGCGGTAGGTGAGGCTGCGGCCGAAGGGCACGGTGGCGCCATCGGGCGCGAACCAGTGGCGAAAATCCTTGGCAAAGAGGACGGCGCGTTCGCGGTAGCGCTTGGCGCGGTCGTCATCGACGAGCCTGGAATAGATCAGCCCGTAAAAATGCATGGCGAAGGGAATGTAGTGATCGACGCGCCTGATATTGCCGTCGCGATACCAGCCGTCAGCAATGTAGAACCCGTCCAATTCCCTGAGATATTCTTCCGTCAGGCTGCGATCGAACGCCGCACCGAGCCGGTCGAGGGCGATATCGACGAGGACGCGGAAGAATTTCCAGTTGTTCTCGGCATAATCGAACGCGCGGGCATGCTTGAGATAGGCAATGAGATTGTCGCGCGCTCTGCCATCGAGCGGTTCCCAGATCTTTTCCGGCACTAGGGCAAGCGCAAAACCAAGGGCGGCGAGTTCGACCATACGCTGGTCGCGGCCGTTGACGGTGCCCCAATATTCCGGATGGCCGGGGTCGACGCCATTGGCAATCCCTTCGGCATAGCGGCCCCAATGCGCAAAATCGCCGCCGCCGGCGCCGAATGGTGCGAGACCCCAGAGCGGGCGGGCGAAGCCTTCGAGATCGGCGGCGGCGCGGTCGAAATGCGCGCCGGCGGCATCGATACGGACACGGGCATTGCCCCTGGAGAAGTACGGAAGCAGCGGATAGAACAGGTCGATCAGCGCTCGGCGCATGTCGGTGCGATTTTCCAGCGGATTGCCGGCGAGCGGGTTGGTGCTGGCGGGGTCGTAGGTCATCGGTCTGGCTCTTTTTCGGTCGTTGCCGCTAAAGAAACGGGCTCAGGTTTCGGGCGGGAGTGTGCCGCCGAGAACTGGGACGACGGCATGACAAACTTGGCGCGCGGGCGCCTCGCGGTCGCGGAAACGGGCCGTCATCAGGCCGATCGCTTCGCGTCCGATGGCCGCGCGGTCGACGCGCATGGTGGCGAGGCGCGGATTGGTCATCAGTGCGCAGGGCAGATCGTCAAAGCCGACGATGGCGAAATCATCCGGCACGCGCAGACCCGCCTCCATCACCGCTTCGAGCACGCCGACCGCGACGAAATCGTTCATGCAGAAGGCGGCGGTGAAGCTGCTATCCTCGGCAAGGACAGCGGTGGTGACGGCATGGGCCTCCGTGCTCGCACTGCCCCTAAACGTCAACGGCACGACGCGGCCTTCACCGCCTTCGACGGAGGCCATCGCCGCCTCGAAGCCACGGATGCGCTCGCGAATGGTCTGGCGATGCGAACCAGTCAGATGCAGGATGCGACGATGGCCGGCATCGATCAGGCGTCGCGTCGCGGCATAGGCGCCAAAAAAATTCGAAGGCGAGACGCCATCGAAGCGCAGTTTTGCATCGGTGCCGTTGACGAGCACGACCGGCGTGCCGCTGTCCTCCAGCCAGATGCGCAGCTCATCGGAGGGATCGATACCGACGAGGAACAGACCCTCAGCGCCGGCTGCCTGGAGATATTCCCCGATATGGTCTGGCGTGGTCCTGGCTTCGCGGACGAGGCGAATGTCGAAAGGCATGCCGCGTTCGGCTGCGCCGGCGCGCAGGCCCTCCAAAATACCCTCATAAAAGACGCTCAGGCCGCCGGTAGCGCTGTCGCTGGCGATCAGCGCGAGCGCGGCCGGCACGGTTTCCGCGGCCGGCTTCAGCGGGTAGCCGAGATCGCTCGCCACCTTGAAGATCTGCTGACGGATAGCTTCGCTGATTCCAGGCTCATTGGTTAGCACCCGCGACACCGTCGAGACGGAGACGCCGGCCCTGCTGGCAATATCGGCTTGCCTGACACGTTTGGATCGAACTTCACTCATGCGGCAATATTTCCGCAAATTATGCAAATTTGCAAGAAAAAGATTGTTTATTGCAATACGCAATAGAATTGCATATCCTATCCTCGAATTTGTCCGCACAAGGCGTCGGGAGGTCGCTGCGGATAACGCGCCATGGGCATCGCAAGAGAAGGAGGAATCTCATGCGGATGAATCGCCGTTCATTCATGATTGGAACTGCCGGGGCCGCTGCCGGTCTCGCTTTCGGTGCGGGAGGATCCCTGCCTGCTTTTGCCGATACGACACAATTGCGGGCGATGTGGTGGGGCTCGCCCGACCGCGGCAAGCGCACGGTCGCCGTCGCCGAGCTGTTCCACAGCAAAAACCCGGATATTTCCGTCGTCGGCGAGAGCATCAGCGGCGACGGCTATTGGGCCAAGCTGGCAACGGGAATGGCCAGCCAGACCATCGCGGATGTCTTCCAGCTTGAGCCGAGCACGATCTCGGATTATTCGAAGCGTGGCGCCTGCATGCCGCTCGATCAGTTCGTGCCTTCAACGTTGAATGTCGACAGTTTCGGCAAGGATGTGCTGAAGCTGACGACGGTCGACGGCAAGCTCTATGGCGTCGGCCTCGGGCTTAATTCCTTCGCGATGTTTTATGATGAGGACGTTTTCAAGAAGGCCGGCCTGACGCCGCCCGGCCCCACGACGACCTGGGCGGAATATGCCGACCTTGCCGTGGAACTGACCAAGGCTGCCGGCAAGCGCGCCTATTGGGGCGGCCCCTATGGCGCGCGCTACAACTATGTGCTGGATGCCTGGCTGCGCCAGCGCGGCAAGAGCCTCTATTCCGAAGACGGCGGCCTCGGTTTCGGCGTCGATGACGCCAAGGAATGGTATTCCTATTGGGAGGATCTCCGCCAGCGTGGCGGCACCGTATCGCCCGACGTCCAGACGCTCGATCAGAACACCATCGAGAGCAATTGCCTGGCACAGGGTAAATCGGCGATCGGTATGGCCTATTCCAACCAGCTCGTTGGCTATCAGCTCGTGGTCAAGAGCAAGCTCGCCATCACGATGCTGCCGCGCGAAGAGAAGGATGGACCTTCCGGCCATTACTATCGCCCGGCGTTGATCTGGAGCGTGGGCTCCTCCAGCAAGAACGGCGAAGCGGCCGCGAAATTCATCAATTTCTTCGTCAACGATCTCGATGCCGGCAAGGTCCTCGGTGTCGAGCGCGGTGTGCCGATGTCGCCGGCCGTGCGCGCGGCCATCCTGCCAACGCTCAACCCGGTCGAGCAGCAGACGGTGAAATATGTCGAGCTGCTGAAGGATCAGGTCGGCGCCTACCCGGCACCGGCGCCGCTCGGTTCCGGAGAATTCGACCAGAATGTCATGCGCCCCGTCGCCGATCAGCTTGCTTTTGGCAAGATCACGGTTGCTGAAGCCGCGCAAAAGCTGGTGGAAGAAGGGAAGACGAAGTTGAAGAGAGGGTGATGGGGTGAGGTTCGTTCAGAGGCGGTGGCATATGCCGCGCCTCTGACGCCGCTCCGTCCCTTTGGAACATCTCCCCCACTCGGAGGGAGACGTTCGGATTGGCAGGTCTGGATGCATCACCGGATCGCGAAGATCGTCAACGCGATCCGGTTCCGATCGATCTTGCCGCGCTCCCGATGCGCTATTCGTTGATATCGGGTTCGACGAGCTTTGCCAGATTGCGCAGCGATTCCTGCCAGCCGAGATAGCAGGCTTCAGGCGGAATGACGTTGGGCACGCCTGCCTGGGTTATGTTTACTTCCGTTCCGACCAGGACCTTCTTCAACGTCACGGTCACTGCCATTTCGCCCGGCAGGTTGGGGTCGTCGAACTTGTCGGTGTAGCGCACCAGCTCGCCGGGGATCAGCTCGACATATTCGCCACCAAAGGCGTGGCTTTTGCCGGTCGTAAAGTTGCGGAAGGACATTCTGAACGTGCCGCCGACTGTCGCTTCCAGATGATGCACGGTGCAGACAAAGCCGTTGGGCGGAAGCCACTTGGCGAGCGCGTCCGCCTCGATGAATGCGCGATAGACCTTTTCCGGGCTGGTTGCCAGGACGCGATGCAAACGTATGGTGTTCGGCATGGTTATGATCCTTCTGAATTGACGAATTGGACGACCTTAGGACGAACGATACTTCAGCAATCCGACATTGGATCGATATTCTCTTCAAATAAATTATTCATAACAAAAAATGCCGGAGCTCTTTCGAGCCCCGGCATTCCTGCCGCATGAAAGGTCGGGCTTACTTTGCTGCGTCAGCCCAGCTCTTGACCAGTTCGTCGTAGTTGACGGTGACCGGCTTTTCCTTCTCGTTCGCGATCTTCAACTGCGGAGCGAGATGGCCATTCTTGACGGCATCGGCATTCCAATAGTTGAGATCATGCTCTTCGGCGAGTTTCGGGCCGATGTCGCCCTGCACGCCTGCACGCTCGAGGCGCTGAAGCACCTTTTCCTGATCGGCGCACAGTGCATCCATGGCGCCCTGTGCGTCCTTCGCGCCGGATGCGGCATCGCCGATGGCCTGCCACCAAAGCTGTGCCAGCTTCGGATAGTCCGGAACGTTGGTGCCGGTGGGCGACCACTGAACACGGGCCGGCGAGCGGTAGAACTCGATCAGACCGCCGAGTTCCGGCGCGCGCTTGGTGAAGCTCTTGTCGCGGATGGTGGATTCGCGAATGAAGGTGAGGCCGATCTGGCTCTTCTTCACGTCTATGGTCTTCGACGTCACGAACTGCGCGTAGAGCCAGGCAGCCTTGGCGCGATCGACCGGCGTGGACTTCATCAGCGTCCAGGAACCCACGTCCTGGTAGCCGAGCTTCATGCCGTCTTTCCAGTATACGCCGTGCGGCGAAGGAGCCATGCGCCATTTCGGCGTGCCGTCCGCGTTCATGACCGGCAAGCCCGGCTTGACCATGTCGGCGGTAAAGGCGGTGTACCAGAAGATCTGCTGGGCGATATTGCCCTGTGCCGGAACCGGGCCAGATTCGGAGAAGGTCATGCCCTGTGCTTCCGGCGGAGCGTAAGCCTTCAGCCAATCGAGATACTTCTGGATCGAATAGACGGCGGCCGGGCCGTTGGTGTCGCCGCCGCGCGCGACGCAGGAGCCGACCGGACGTGAGCCGGCGTCGACCTTGATACCCCATTCGTCGACGGGCAGACCGTTCGGCAGGCCCTTGTCGCCATTGCCGGCCATGGAAAGCCAGGCGTCGGTGAAGCGCCAGCCGAGCGACGGGTCCTTCTTGCCGTAGTCCATATGGCCGAAGACTTTCTTGCCGCCGACGTCACGGCCGGTGAAGAACTGGGCGATATCCTCATAGGCCGACCAGTTGACCGGCACGCCGAGATCATAGCCGTATTTAGCCTTGAAATCGGCCTTGTTCTTCGGGTCGTTGAACCAGTCGTAGCGGAACCAATAGAGGTTGGCGAACTGCTGGTCGGGGAGCTGATAAAGCTTCTTGTCCGGAGCGGTGGTGAAGCTGGTGCCGATGAAGTCGGCGATGTCGAGATTGGGGTTGGTGACGTCCTTGCCTTCGCCCGTCATCCAGTCGGTCAGGTTGCGCACCTGCTTATAGCGCCAATGGGTACCGATCAGGTCCGAATCGTTGACCCAGCCGTCATAGAGGTTCTGGCCGGTCTGCATCTGCGTCTGGATCTTTTCGACGACGTCGCCTTCCTGGATGACGTCGTGCGTAACCTTGATGCCGGTGATGGCGGTGAAGGCCGGTGCCAGGACCTGCGATTCATACTGGTGGGTCGTCAGGGTTTCCGAAACGACCTTGATTTCCATGCCCTGGAAAGGCTTGGCCGCATCGACGAACCATTGCATTTCCTTTTCCTGGTCGGCGCGCGAGAGCGTCGAGAGATCGCCGATCTCCTTGTCCAGAAATGCCTTGGCTTCGTTCATGCCGGCATTAGCCGATCCGGCCAAAGCCAGCATCACGACTGCCGTCGTTGTTAAGAGATGCCGTCGCATATATTCCTCCCTACAGGTTGCGAGTGTATTGTCAGACGGCCAGACCCCCAGCCATCCGCATCGACTTATCTTACTGCGCCATGTGTCCGAGACGGGCAAAGGGCGCGGTAACTCCTTGAAACCGCGCTAGACCAGACGGAAAACGCCGATCGCGTAGACGACAGAAATGGCGACCGCCCACCACAGGTTCGGCCCTCCCAGGCCCAACCACGCAATATGAATGAAGGCAGCGCCGAGCAGCGAGACGAACAGCCGGTCGCCGCGCGTTGTTTCAAAATGCAGGATGCCGACGCGCGGATTACCGCCGGGCGAAAAATATTCCCAAATGGCCATGCCGAGCAGAAGCAGCAGAATGGTCACGAAAAACAGGACCGTCGGCAGCGTCCAGGCCATCCAGGAGAAATCGGTATTCATGGCGGTTTCCTCTTAGACGCGGCCGAGCGCGAAGCCCTTGGCGATGTAATTGCGGACGAAATAGATGACGAGCGCGCCGGGGATCAGCGTCAGCACGCCGGCGGCGGCAAGCAGGCCCCAGTCCATGCCGGCGGCCGAGACCGTGCGCGTCATGATGGCGGCGATCGGCTTTGCGTCGGTCGTGGTCAGCGTGCGGGCGATCAGCAGTTCCACCCAGGAGAACATGAAGCAGAAGAAGGCGGCGACACCGATGCCGCTTGCGATCAAGGGAATGAAGATCTTGATGAAGAAGCGCGGGAACGAATAGCCGTCGATATAGGCCGTCTCGTCGATCTCCTTCGGCACGCCGGACATGAAACCTTCAAGGATCCAGACCGCCAGCGGCACGTTGAACAGGCAGTGCGCCAGGGCTACCGCGATATGAGTGTCGATCAGGCCGAAGGCCGAATAGAGCTGGAAGAAGGGCAGCGCGAAGACCGCCGGCGGCGCCATGCGGTTGGTCAGCAGCCAGAAGAAGACGTGCTTGTCGCCGAGGAAGCGGTAGCGCGAGAAGGCGTAAGCTGCGGGCAGCGCGCAGGCAACCGAGATCACCATGTTCATGACGACATAGGTGATGGAGTTGATATAGCCCTTATACCAGGACGGATCGGTGAAGATGATCGTGTAATTGCGCAGCGTCGGCTGGTGCGGATAAAGCGTCAACCCGCTGACGATCTCCTCATTGGTCTTGAAGCTCATATTGACGAGCCAGTAGATCGGCAGCAGCAGGAAGATGATGTAGAGCGTCGGCACCACCCAGGACCAGCGCCCTTCCTCTTTATGTCGGCTCACCGGCTGCGTGCCGGTCGTCGCGGTAACACCGGCGACGGGGCTGGAAGCCGCTATCTTGTTCATCGTGTTATCGCCTGCGGAGGTCGTAAGAGGTTTGCCGCTCATCGCGTCTCTCCCGCATCATAATTGGTCATGACGGTGTAGAAGACCCAGGACAGCAGAAGCACGATCAGGAAGTAGATCAGCGACATTGCCGCTGCCGGGCCGAGATCGAACTGGCCAAGGGCCATCTTGACGAGATCGATCGACAGGAAGGTCGTTGAATTGCCAGGGCCGCCGCCGGTGACGACGAAGGGTTCGGTATAGATCATGAAACTGTCCATGAAGCGCAGGAGCACGGCGATCAATAGCACGCGGTTCATCTTCGGGAGCTGGATGTAGCGGAAGACGGACCAGCGCGAGGCGCCGTCGATCTTGGCGGCCTGGTAGAAGGCATCGGGAATGGAGGCGAGGCCGGCATAGCAGAGCAGCACGACGAGGCTGGTCCAG
Source organism: Rhizobium sp. NXC24 (assembly GCF_002944315.1). Lineage (NCBI taxonomy): Bacteria > Pseudomonadati > Pseudomonadota > Alphaproteobacteria > Hyphomicrobiales > Rhizobiaceae > Rhizobium > Rhizobium sp. NXC24. The sequence continues at coordinate 3,957,723 of NZ_CP024311.1, read as the reverse complement.
TGCCAGACATCCATGATGATAATCGTTGCCCAGGCATCGGCCGGATCGGAGACGTAGTTGTAGTCGATGCCGAGGCCGACGAGGACGTAGCCCATCAGGCCGATATCGCTGCGGCCGAACACCTGCCAAATCGTCCCGACGACATTCCACGGGATCAGCAGCGGCAGTGCCATCAAGACCAGGCAAACGGGGACGCCGATACCCTTCTTCGGCATGTTGAGAGCGATGAAGATGCCGAGCGGCACCTCGATCGCCAGGATGACGAAGGAGAAGATCAGGTTGCGGAGCATCGAATCCCAGAAGCGGCTGGAATGAAGGATCTCCTCAAACCACTGTGTTCCCGCCCAGAAGAAGACGTTGTTGCCGAAGGTGTCCTGCACCGAATAGTTCACCACCGTCATCAGCGGGATGACGGCCGAGAAGCCGACCAGCAGCAGTACGGGAATGAGCATGAACCAGGCTTTGTTGTTCCAGGTCTTGTCCATGATCAGGCTCCCATCTCGACGCGCCAGGAGTTGGCGTAGATATTGATGCCGGCGGGATCGAAGGCGATGTGCGGTTCGGCCGGCACGGTCTGGTCCTCACCGATGATTGCGGTGATCTCCTGCCCTTCCAGTCTGGCGCGCACCACCTTGCGGCGGCCAAGGTCCTCGACCTTGGTCACGGTCGCCGGCATGCCCTCGCGGCCGAGGCGGACGAATTCCGGGCGGATGCCAAGTTCGGTCTTGCCGCCCTGTCCATTGATGGGGGCGCCAGGCAGCGCGACGGTGCTGCCGGCGAGACGGGCGTTGCGGCCCTCGATCTGCACAGGCATGACGTTCATGCCCGGTGAACCGATGAAATAGCCGACGAAGGTGTGGCGCGGCCGCTCGAAGAGATCGTTCGGCGTGCCGATCTGCACCACCTCGCCGTTATACATCACCACGACCTTGTCGGCGAAAGTCAGCGCCTCCGTCTGATCGTGGGTGACATAGACCATGGTGAAGCCGAAGCGGCGGTGGAGCTGCTTCAATTGCGAACGCAGCACCCATTTCATATGTGGGTCGATGACCGTCAGCGGTTCGTCGAACAGGATGGCGCTGACATCGGAGCGCACCAGGCCGCGGCCGAGAGAGATTTTCTGCTTGGCATCGGCCGTCAATCCGCGCGCCTTGCGATGGGCACTGTCGGAGAGGCCGATCATCTCGATGATCTCATCGACCTTGCGCTTCACTTCGGCTTCCGGAACGTGTCGGTTGCGCAAGGGGAAAGCGAGGTTTTCATAAACCGTCATCGTGTCGTAGACGACCGGAAACTGGAAGACCTGGGCAATGTTGCGCTCCTGCGTCGACAGTTTGGTCACGTCCTTGCCGTCGAAGAGGATGCGGCCTTCCGAGGCGCGCACGAGGCCGGAAACGATGTTGAGCAGGGTGGTCTTGCCGCAGCCGGACGGTCCGAGCAAAGCATAGGCGCTGCCGTCCTCCCAGCTATGATGAACTTCCTTCAGCGCATAGTCCGCATCGGATTTGGGGTGGTCGTTATAGGCGTGTCGTATATGGTCCAGGTCGATGCGTGCCATTGGCCCTGTCTCTCCTCAGGCAGCCCGTTGCAGGGCGGGTGTGACTGCGGCGCCGTTGGTGTCGAACACCATGATGTGGCGCGGGTCGATGTAGACATCGATCGAGTCGTCGACATCGATGTCCTCGACGCCCTGGATCAGCATGACCCAGCGCCGGTCGGCGAAATCGATGTGGATGAAGCTTTCCGAACCGGTGATCTCGGTCACCATCACCCTTGCCGGCGCTGCGACCGCTTCGGAGGTCTGCGGCTTCAGCGCCAGATGGTGCGGCTGGAAGGCGATGGTGTAGGGGCCGTCCGGCTGGCTTTCTAGGCCCGGCGGTACGGGCAGGCTCATATCGCCGTTCAGCACGAAGAGATTGCCGCGCTTGTCGAGCGAGATCGTGTTCAGCGGCGGATCGGCGAAGGTGACGGCGGTGATCAGGTCCTTCGGCCTGCGGAAGACATCGATGGTCGGTCCGAACTGGGTGATCTTGCCTTCCGACAGGGTCGCGGTATTGCCGCCCAAAAGCAGCGCTTCCGAGGGTTCGGTCGTGGCGTAGACGAAGATGGCGCCGGATTCGGCGAAGATTTTCGGCAGTTCGGCGCGCAGCTCTTCGCGCAGTTTATAGTCGAGATTGGCGAGCGGCTCATCGAGCAGCACCAGGCCTGCATTCTTGACGATGGCGCGGGCAAGCGCCGTGCGCTGCTGCTGGCCGCCGGAGAGGCTGAGCGGCAGACGATCAAGGAAGGGGCCGAGCCGCAGAAGATCGGCCGCTTTCTTCACTTCGCGGTCGATCGTCGCCGCATCGATGCCGCCGAGGCGCATCGGCGATGCGATATTGTCGTAAACGGTCATGGCGGGATAGTTGATGAATTGCTGGTAGACCATGGCGACGTTGCGGCGCTGCACGGGCACGCCCGTGACATCGGCGCCGTCGACGTGGATCGTGCCCGAAGTCGGCTTGTCCAGCCCGGCCATCAGCCGCATCAGCGACGTCTTGCCTGAAAGCGTCGGTCCGAGGAGGACATTCAGCGTGCCGCGCTGCAGCGTCAGGTTCGTTTCGGCAATGTGCGTTTCGCCGCCGACCGCCTTCGACACGTTTCTGAGTTCAAGCACCATATGCTCCTTCCATGCATCGTATGGGGACGCTGCGACGGATTGCTGGCCGTAAGGCCTGTTTTGTTGCCCATTGGGTAGCGATCTGGAGGATATAAACCCGCCGCGATCGTTTATGCCTTTACTGTCCGAATGCCCCGTTCCTTCGACAGATTCGGGAGCGGCGGCGGGATGGTTGTGGAGAAGTAAATTGCGTCGATCCGGATGCGAGGGATTCGCGATGACGCAAACCGAGGCGAGCACGGTTCGGAACGCGGCAGACGCGCTCGACCGGACTGCGGCTCACGCAGCAACCAATGACATCCGTGACGTCGATTTGAGCTCTGGACAATTACCTCTCCCCTCGTTTCGATTTCTACCCCTCATGCGAAAACCGAAACTAGAATGACGATAAATGAAGATAAAGGAATGTCAAACGAAAATTGGGCGGGTCGCAATTTCCGGCCGAAACCGACATCAGGGTATGCGCCTTCATCCGCAGCATAACTGTTTAGGCGACACTGAAAATGGCTGAAAGTCACTCCGAATACAGAAAGCCGAGGCGGCGATTTTGTACCGCAGACCTGGCTTTACCGCACGAATAGGGCCGAAGAATCTGGCGAAAAAGTCGCGATCGTCCTCGGCAAGATAGCGCCTGGCCTTTTCCGGATTAAGATCGACGACCGATCGATGACATCGATGAAACCGTTCTTGACGATCACCTCCGACAGGCCTTCGGCAACGTCATACCACCAGTCGGGATCGCCTGTCGCGTATTCGAAAGCAATAAAGTTTGCCGGAAGCGTGGCCGAAACCTGGATCACGCGGCCTACTCGAGCAGACCGTTGGCTGTGCCGCGCGGGGCGAATAAAATGCAGATCAGGCTCGAAACCCGCAAGCCTGTCCGAAACATCCTCCGATCAATCGCCTTGGCGGAATGGATACCTCAAGCGGCGGCGACCTGGATTTCCGTCTTGACGGAATTGGCAATGAAGCACTGTTCATGCGCCAGGTGGTGCAGTTCTGCTTGCATTGCGGCGGTTGGCGGTTCCCCGGCATAGACGATGGTCGGATTGAGCTCAACGCGGCTGACGATCAATTTTCCGTCGACCTTTTCCATCACGCCGATCGCCTTGTCGGTATAGCTCTCGACGACGATCCGCTTGGGTGCGGCGAGCGAGAGAAAGGTCAACATGTGGCAACTGGAAATCGCCGCGATGTAGGCCTCCTCTGGATCGACATTGGCTTCCACGGAATAAGGAAGCGGAACGATATGCGGCGAAGCCGACGCCGGCACGACTTGGCCGCCGTCAAAGCGCCAAATGTGCGCGCGGCTGTAACGCTTGTCGGTGAAGACTGCTCCTTCGCGCTCCCAATGTACCTCGACGGTCATCTTCATATCAGATCATCCTTTGTCGGCATGGAAAGAAGTCTTGCAGTCGTTTGAGTGAGATGGTGGCGAAGATGCTGCGCGGCAGCGTCGACATCTCCCCTGACACAAGCGGCAACGATCGCGGCGTGTTCCTCGAAAAAATCAATGCGCTCCTGGGCGCCACGCTTTTGATGAAGGCATGCCCGCCGAGATTCTCGTCGAAGCGTTGCAATGGTTCTCAGCAATCGCGTATTTTCGCACCCGCTATACAGGGTCAGGTGAAACTGTTGGTCCAGCTCCTCAATCCCTACCGGATCGTACTCTGCGAATAGCCCATCGTTGAGCCTTTCAGCCTTCCGCAAGGCGGAAGGCAAAAGCAACGGCACCGACTGCTCCAAGGCGGCGACCTCCAGAATAGCCCGAAGCTCGGTAAGTTCACTTGCCTCCCCTTCCGAGAGGATCGCTACCGCCAGACTTCGATCCGGACGCCGCACGACCAAGCCACTCCCAAGTAAGCGGTCCAGGGCCTGCCTGACCGGTTGGCGGCTGACCCCGAAACGCTCGGCGATCGATTCCTGCTTGAGAACGGAGCCTGGTGCCAATTCACCTGACTCAATCTCGTCCCGCAGCTCGCTGAAAATAGACTTTGGATCCATGGATCCAAAGTAATGCTCTTTCCCGAAATTGGTCAAGCCTTAATCAGGAGGCGATCCCAGCCGCGTTCGTCGCAGGGCGGGGGCGAGGCGCGGCGTGTCGATGACCGGCGGTGATCCCGGGGATCGTGCATATGCTGTGCTGGTGCGGGTGCTGGAAGGATTGTCCTGTCGTCGACGGCGGCTCGGCGCGCTGACCGGCAGGACCAGAGTGGCCTAAAGCCAGTTGATACGCTTCAGCACCCAGAGGGTCGCGATCGAGGTGATCGTTACGAAGACGACGATGATAACGAAGGCCCAGGTGTCGTTGACGCCGGGGATGCCACCGACATTCATGCCGAAGAGGCCGGCCACAACGCTCGGCGGCAAAAGCAGGGCTGCGAGGGCGGCAAGGCGGTTGGAATTGCGGGCGATGCGCTCGCTGATGACGGTCGACAAGTCGTCGTGCAGGATGCTGGTGCGGTCGCGGATGGCGTCGAGATATTCGATGTAGCGCATCAGCTTGTCGATCACTTCGCGCATGCGCAGCTTGTCGCGCTCGGCAAGCCAGGGCGCATCGTCATGCTCGATGCGGTTTAGGGCATCACGTTGCGGCGCCAGATAACGGCGAAGCTGCACGGCTCGCCGGCGCAGCAGTTTCAGGCGCTCGCGCACTTGGCCGGCTTCGCCGTGAAAGATCAGTTCGTCGAGTTCGTCCACCTCTTCATCCATGGCGTCGAGCACGGGTTCGAGGTCGCGCACCAGCTTGTCGCCGATCAAGGCGAGCAGGTCGCCGGTGCGCTGCGGCCCTTTTTTCTTTTCCAACGACAGACGGATATCGCGCAGCGCCGTAATGTAGTGGCCGCTGTCGCGGAGCGAAACGATGCGCTCGCCATCGACCCAGAGATGCAGGGGCACAAGGTCGATATCGGCGGGTTTCTGCGTCGCGCCGTCCGGCGATGTCGCGCAGACGCCGCGCAGGATGATCAATAGCCCGTCGCCCACCGGTTCGACGCGAGGGCGCGAATCCTCCTCCAGCAGGGCTTCGATGACGAAGGGGTCGAAGCCGCTTTTATGCATGACCCAGTCGGCTGCGGCAGGATGGTCGCGCTCGAGATGTAGCCAAGTCACACCCTGCCCATGCTTCCACTCGCTGAGCTCTTCCATGCAGAGCTGCTTGCAGCCGCCACGTCCGTCGAGCTGGGAAGCGAAACGCAAACCCGGTTCGGTGCCGTAGCTGACCGTCGACGTGTTGGGTGCATCCGTGGCGCCTTGGTCCATCCGTCCTCCCCCGACAGCAAAAAAAGCGCAAGCAGCACAAGCGTTTGTGGCGTGCCGGCGATATTTTATCAGTTCGGGTCAAGGTGGCAAGGTGGAGGTGCGGAGAAGCCCCTCATCCGGCTCGTGAGCTTGTCGAAGGGCGGCCGCCCTGTCCCGCGTGCCGGGAGAGGGTTGTGTGAGGGGCAATTCTTGCTTGGAAATCAGATAGAGGCAGGTGCTCTCAACGCGCGGCCCAGTTGGCGCCGCGGCGGAAGATGGTTTTCATCTGCGGCACGTTGAATTCCTTGGCCTGGTGGCCGAGTGAGGAATAGAAGACGCGGCCCTTGCCGTATTTGCGCTTCCAGGCGACCGGCATGACGACGCCGTCGATCCAATAGGCATGATCGCCGGTAAATGTCGTGGTTGCCAGCACCTCGTTCGACGGGTCGACATGCATGTAATATTGCTCGGATGTGTAGGGGAAATCGGTGATCCCCTCCATGATCGGGTCATCCGATTTTGTGATGTTGACCGTGTAGTCGATGATGTTGCCGGGATGGGCGACCCACTGGCCGCCGATAATGAACTGATACTCGACGCATTCCCGGAAGCTGTCGCCTGCGCCGCCGTGATAGCCGGCGATGCCGACGCCGCTTTCGATCGCGGCGGCGAGGTTCTTCACCTCTTCCTTCTCGATCTTCGACATGGTGACGATCGGCACGACCAGGCTGAGGTCATGGATCGACGGGTCGGCAAAGGCTTCGGTGCTGTTTTCGAGGTAGACCTTAAAGCCATCCTCTTCCAGCACGTCGCGGATGATATGGGCGCATTCCTGCGGTTCGTGACCGCTCCAGCCGCCCCAGACGATAAGTGCTTCGCGCATGATATTCCTCCTGAAACTGTGTCGTTAGCGGCCGATCTGTCCATCGACCAGAGATTCGGACAGAGGGGCCGGACGCTCTGTTTGCGTCGTGATGGCGATCGTGCGGCCGGTGTCAGAGGCCGTCTGGAAGGCTTCCATGACTTCGAGCACATGCAGCGCGAGGCTGCCATCGGCGCGGTGCGGCCGGTTGGAACGGATGGCATGCGCCAGATCGGCGACGCCGAGCGAACGGTAGTTGCCGTCGGCATAGGGGGCCGCGACTTCGCGTTCCTCGAACTGGCCGCCTTTCTTGAGATATTCGACCGGGCCGCCGAAACGGTTCGGATCAGGCACGATCAGCGTGCCTTCGGTCCCATAGACTTCGAGCGGCACATGCTTGTGGCCGGCAACGTCAAAGCTCATGCCGATCTGCACGACAGCACCGTTGGCGAAGGCCATGACGCCGGCAACATGGGTGGCGACATGCACGGGGATGCGCTCGCCGTTGCGCGGCTCGCTGGTGATGATGCGCTCCTTGCGTGGCGTCACGGCAAAGCCGGCGACCTGGGAGACGGGGCCGAGCAGGTTGACGAGGTCGGTGATGTAGTAAGGTCCCATGTCGAGCATCGGGCCGCCACCGACTTCATAATAGAAAGCCGGATTCGGATGCCAGCGCTCGTGGCCGGGGCACATGAAGGTGGCGGTGCCGCCGACCGGGATGCCGATCGCGCCTTCGTCGATGATCGCGCGCGCCGTCTGGTGGCCGCCGCCGAGGAAGGTGTCCGGGGCAGCGCCGATGCGCAGGCCCTTGGCGGCCGCGGCATCCGCAAGCTTCTTGCCCTCCGCGAAGTTGATGCCGAGCGGCTTTTCCGAATAGGTGTGCTTACCGGCGTCAAGCGCTTGCAGGCCGACGGCGACATGTGCTTTCGGAATGGTCAGGTTGACGATGATCTCGATCGTGGGATCGGCAAACAGGGCCGCGACATCGACGGCCTTCAGACCAAATTCGGCGGCTTTGGCTTCGGCGAGTTCGCGATTGAGGTCGGCCACCCCTTTGATGTCGAGAATGGGGAACGATTTCATCGCGGTGAGATAGGCGCCGGAAATGTTTCCGCAGCCGATAATGCCAATGCCGACCTTTTCCATAAAGCTTCCTCCGAATGAAGTGTTCGTGCATGCCTTGCGGGGTCAGAGCGCCGGTGCCGGCCCTGTCGTTCCCCAAGGAGATTCGTAGAGTTCGCGCAGCGCCACAACGGCCGCGCCCTGCGCCCAGGTTTCATCTGTCGACTGGTCGAAGACGAGTTCGGTCACGCCCTTGATCGATGGCGGGATTGCCAGCGAATAGGCCTCTCTCAGGCTGTCGAGGAAGGGTTGGCCGAGCGCGAGGCTCGAGCCGACGAGGATAACGCGCGGCGGCGCAAACAGCGTGACGATATTGGCTAGCGCCATGCCGCAGGCTTCGCCGGCGCGGATCGCCGCGCCGATCAGCGCGTTGTCTTCGGCGGCAATCAATGTTTTGGCATGCGCCATGCCGCGGCCGAGGCGGATGGCTTCGGCAAAGCGGCCGCCGCTCGGCTGGTCGCCGAGGATCGCGCTTTCGCCCGCCAGGCTCGCGAGCCTGACCGTGCCCTGCGGCCCGATGCCGAGCGTGAGGTCGCCGAGATTATGACTCAAGCCGCCGGCGCCGCGAAACAATTGGCCGCCATGCAGCACGCCGAGGCCAAGCGTCTGTTCCAGCGACACCAGCACCATGTCGTCAAGATCTCTCGCCTCGCCGAACCAATGATGCGCCAGCGTGATCGCATGGGCATCGCTTTCGACGATGGTGGTAACACCCAGCCGCTCCGACATTTCCCTGGCGAAATCGACGCCGCTCTCGCGGAAAATCGGGCTAGAGCGCACATGGCCGGTGCGGTGTTCGATGACGCCGGGCAGGCCGAGGCAGACCGAATCGATTTCATCGAGCGCGAGATTGGCATCGACGACGCAGCGGCGCACCCCGTCCTCGATCAGGTCGGCGATGACGCTGATCGGCTGCCGGTCGACGCGAAGGGCGAGCGTCAGCGTCGACTGCACTTCGCCGCGGAAATCGGCGACGACGAAGACCATGCGGTTCGCGGCGATTTTTGCGCCGACGACGCGGGCGGCGTCCGGATTGAGCTCCAGCATGACGCGCGGCCGCCCACGGGCGGCGGCTTCACGCAGGTCGCCTTCGGTGCGCGCCAGGATCAGGCCGTCATCGAGCAGCGAAGCGGTGATCGCCGATACGGTCGTGGTCGAAAGCTGGGTGCGCTCGCTGATTTCGATACGCGCGATCGAACCCGCCCGCCGGATCGTATCCAGCACGTTGAAGCGGTTGATTGCCCGCATAAGCTCGGGGTCTGCTGTTTTCATGTGAATGGTGCCGAATGACGAATCCGCTCGGCTGCGGCCTGATATTTTTGACGGGATACGAATTAAATAACCTATGCTTATGGCCTGATGTCAAGCCGTTTCCCAGTCACTTCGCCGAAAATTTAGCGATGGTGGTTGACATTTCAGCAAAGCTCCGCTGAATTAATCCGCATAAGGGAAAAATTATTGAGGCTCTTGTTCCCTTGGGAGGAGAAAATCATGCTGTATGAACGCGGGGCGAAGGCCCTTCGCGGTGCGCGTGTTGCTGCGATCGCCGCTGCCACGGGGCTTGTCATGCTTGCCGGCGCCACGAGCGCTGCGGCGGATACGGTCGTCAAGTGGCTGCACCTGGAGCTCGATCCGAACTACATCGCCGTCTGGCGCAAGATCGCCGATCAATATGAAGCCCAGCATCCGGGCGTGAAGATCGAAATGCAGTTCCTGGCGAATGAAGCCTTCAAGGCCAAGCTGCCGACGCTGCTGCAATCGAACGACGCTCCCGATTTCTTCTTTAGTTGGGGCGGTGGTGTGTTGAAGCAGCAGCAGGCAACCGGCACGCTGATGGACCTGACCGCGGCGATGAACGCCAAGGATGACGCCTGGGTGAAGAGCTATAATCCTGCGGCAGTGAAAGGCCTGACCTTCGACAATAAGATCAGTGCCGTGCCTTACAAGCTCGGCACCGTTTCCTTCTTCTATAACAAGGCCTTGTTCGCCAAGGCCGGCGTCGACGCCAATGCTATCAAGAGCTGGGACGACTATCTGGCCGCCGTCAAGAAGATCAAAGCGGCCGGTATCGTGCCGATCGCCGGCGGCGGCGGCGAGAAGTGGCCGATCCATTTCTATTGGAGCTATCTGGTGATGCGTGACGGCGGCCAGAAGGTTTTTTCCGCGGCCAAGAGCGGCGAGGGCAATGGCTTCAATGATCCGGCGATCATCAAGGCCGGCGAGCAGCTTGCCGAACTCGGCAAGCTCGAGCCGTTCCAGCCCGGCTATCTCGGCACCACCTGGCCGCAGGCGCTCGGCGTCTTCGGCGACGGCAAGGCTGCGATGATCCTTGGCTTCGAAAACACCGCCGCCAACCAGCGCACCAATGCCGGCGACGGCAAGGGTCTCGCCGACGACAATATCGGCCGCTTCGCCTTCCCGGCGATTACCGGTGGCGCCGGTCTTCCGACCGATACGCTCGGCGGTCTGAACGGCTGGGCCGTGACCAAGAAGGCCCCGCCTGAAACCCTCGATTTCCTGGCCTATCTGACCAATGCCGAGAACGAACGCACCATGGCGCAGGCCGGCATGATCATCCCGGTCGCCGTCGGCGCGGAAGACGGCGTCAAGAGCCCGTTGATGCACGCCTCGGCCGACCAACTGGCGCATTCGACCTGGCACCAGAACTTCTTCGACCAGGATCTCGGCCCCTCCGTCGGCCGCGTCGTCAACGACATCTCGGTCGGCATCGTCTCGGGCCAGATCGCACCGAAGGATGGCGCGCAGCAGGTCCAGGACGCCTTCGAGCAGGACCAGCTCTAGCACCATCCGGCGCCGGCCTCTCCCTTGTGCCGGCGCCGGTTTTTCTTTGAACTGCAATTGTCGAGACCGCCCATGACCGATGTCAGCGCAACGACCGCCATACCGACCATCGCCAGAGCGAAACCCGCAGCGCGTCGAAAATCGCCGGCCGCGCGCGGCCGCATGCCCGTCATCCTGCTGTTTCTGCCGCCGGCGCTGCTGCTTTTCACCATCTTCGTCATCCTGCCGATGGGAGAGGCCGCCTGGTACAGCCTTTACAAATGGAACGGCTACGGCCCGCCGACGGAATTCATAGGGCTGCGCAACTTCCAGGTTCTGTTCAAGAACGGCGCCTTCCTGACCTCGCTGAAGAACAATGCGCTGATCATCCTGGTCTCGATCGCCCTTCAGGTGCCGCTTGCCATATGGCTTGCGACGATGCTGGCAAACCGCATTCGCGGCGTCGTGCTCTACCGGCTGATCTTCTTCCTGCCCTATGTGCTGGCGGAAGTGGCCGCCGGCTTGATCTGGCGCTTCGTCTATGACGGAGACTACGGCCTGTTTGCCGCGATCTCGCATTTTCTCGGCACCGCCACCCCCTATGTGCTCGCCGATAAGGATCTGGCGATCTATGCGGTGCTGGCGGTGATCGTGTGGAAATATTTCGGCTTCCACATGATGCTGTTCATCGCCGGTCTGCAATCCCTCGACAAAAGCGTGCTGGAAGCCGCCGAAATCGACGGAGCCACCGGCTGGCAGAAATTCCGCTACGTCACCCTGCCGCTGCTCGGCTCGACACTGCGCCTGTCCGTCTTCTTCGCCGTCGTCGGCTCGCTGCAGCTTTTCGATCTGATCATGCCGCTCACCGGCGGCGGACCGTTCAACTCGACCCAGACGATGGTGACCTTCCTCTACAATTTCGGCGTCACCCGCATGCAGGTCGGCCTCGGCAGCGCCGTCGGCGTGGTGCTGTTCGTGATCTGCGTCACCCTCGCCTTCGGCTACAAACGGATATTTATGCGCAATGACTGATATGGCCTCATCCGTTCGCATGACCACCGGCACGAAGATCTATCTCTACGTGTCGCTGACCATCATCGCCGCCATCGTGCTGATTCCGCTGTTGACCACGGCGCTCGGCGGTTTCAAGTCGCTCGGCGATCTCCGAACCAATCCCTTCGGCCTGCCGGCCGAGTGGCATTTCGAGAACTATACCGGCATCCTCTTCGGCGATCGCTATTGGCGGCAGATGATGAATTCGCTGATCATCGCCACCCTGACCGTGTTCCTGACGGTCACAGTCTCGGCCATGGCAGCCTTCGCCTTTGCGCATGTGAAGTTCTTCGGCTCGAACTTCCTGCTGAATTATTTCCTGATCGGCCTGATGTTCCCGGCGGCGACCGCCATCCTGCCGCTGTTCATCCGCATCCGCGATCTCGGCCTGCTCAATACTTATTGGGGCGTGGTGCTGCCGCAGGTGGCTTTCGGCCTCGGTATGAGTATTCTTCTCTTTAGAAACTATTTTCGCAACCTTCCGGAAGAATTGTTCCAGGCGGCTTTCGTCGATGGTTGCGGCTATATCCGCTTCTTCTGGCATATCTCGCTGCCGCTCTCCCGGCCGATCGTCGCCACCGTCAGCATCATCTCCTTCGTCGGCAGTTGGAACAGCTATATCCTGCCGCTGATCATGCTGAATTCGGATTCGATCTATCCCTGGCCGCTCGGCATGATGGTCTATAGCGGCGAATTCGGCACGGAATGGGAACTGGTGCTCGCCTTCATCACGCTCACCATCATGCCCACCATCATCGTCTTCTTCCTGGCGCAGAAACACATCATCGCGGGTCTCACCGCCGGTGCCGTGAAATCCTGAGCCTAGAGCGGTTCAGCTTTTCACGGAAACTCTGAACCGCTCTATTTCTTTGTTTTCCAGCAATTCCGGACGGAAAACCGCTATGCACTTTTCCTGGAATTGCTCTCATCGGAGCAAACAACATGGCATCCGTCGAACTGCATAACATCCACAAGGCCTATGGGGCGCTTCCGGTCATCCACGATATCTCGCTGGCGATCGATGATGGCGAGTTCATCGCGCTTGTTGGTCCCTCCGGCTGCGGTAAGTCCACGCTGCTGCGGATGATCGCCGGGCTCGAGGAAATTACCGATGGTGACGTTTCGATCGGCGGGCAGGTGGTCAACAGCATGACGCCGCGCGAGCGCAACATCGCCATGGTCTTCCAGTCCTACGCGCTCTATCCGCACATGACGGTGGCCGAGAATATGGGCTTCAACCTGAAGCTCTCGGGCCAGCCCAAGCCGGTGATCGAGCAGCGGGTCAACGAGGCGGCGCGCATGCTCGACCTCACCAAGCTGCTCGACCGCAAGCCGGCGCAGCTCTCCGGCGGCCAGCGCCAGCGTGTCGCCATGGGCCGCGCCGTGGTGCGCAATCCCGCCGTCTTCCTGTTCGACGAGCCCTTGTCGAACCTCGACGCAAAACTGCGCGTGCAGATGCGCTCGGAGATCAAGGCACTGCATCAGAAGGTGCAGACCACGTCGATCTATGTCACCCACGACCAGATCGAAGCGATGACGCTCGCGGACCGCATCGTCGTGCTGAACCAAAGGCGGATCGAGCAGCAGGGGACGCCGATCGAGCTTTATCGCCAGCCGGCCAATCTCTTCGTCGCCGGCTTCATCGGCTCGCCTGCGATGAATTTTCTCGATGGCATGGTGAATGGTGTTGACGGCTCACCGTCGGTGCGGCTCACAGACGGCACGCAGGTTCGCATCGCAGGCGAGCGCAGAGTGAAGTCCGGTCAGAGCGTGAAGATCGGCCTACGGCCGGAACATCTCAGCCTGACGGGCAGCGGCTCGCCGCTCACCGGCCAGACCTTGCTGGTCGAACCGACGGGCGCGCAGACCCATGTGCTGTTCGATCTGGCCGGCGAGCAAGTGACGGCCGTCGTCGACGGTGAGGCTCCGGTTCGCTATGGCGAGCAATTGAAGGTCAACGTCAATGCCGATCAGGTCTATGTTTTCGACAGCGGAAGCGGGATGGCGCTTTAGACATCGACCGGTGGCATCCACCCGATCCGGGTAGAAGGCCATGTAATCCTTGATCTGGCTGACGGCGGCGCGCGGATTTTCGTAGGTCCAGACCGCATTCACCGAGCGCTCGCCGCCGACGGGGATGCTGTAATAGGAGCAATCGCCCTTATAGGGACAGTAAGTGGCATGGTCGGTCCTCTTGAGCGCGGACATGTCGATATCTTTGCGCGGCACATAAATGACCGCGGGATAGGAGGCTTCCTTCAGGGACAGCGCCTCACGCGTATCGGCAATAACCTTGCCGGCGACGGAGACGGTGACATGGGCACGCTTGTTCTCGATCGTGATCGGATGATCGGGACCGGGAATCTTGACCAGCTTTTCGGACATTTTGCTTTCCTCAGCTTTGGTGAATGTTAAGGGAGTTTGGCTCTGCCGCAGCAAGAAACTCGCCTGACGATCTCAGCTCAAAAGCATATAGGAAGTGCCCCACCGATTATCAGGCCCTACGGCGCCCGCATTTTCGGTGCACCCCAGCGCAGGCCGTCCATCAGCAGGCGGACGAGGCGGCGGGAGCGGTCGTGCCATTCCAGTGAAGTGGGCATGGAATAGGTGCCGGACAGCGCATGCAGCACGTCGGTGCTGTCGACATCGGCGCGGATAGAGCCGTCGGCGACGGCCCGTTCGATCAGGCCGCGGAGCGCGATCGGCACCATGCCGTAGCTGTCGGCGAAGAGTTCGGAATTGCTGTTGAGCAGGATGCGCAGGCTGTCGGCCATGCCGCGCTTGGTGGCGATATAGCCGACGAAGCGGTGCATCCATTCCTCCAGCGCCTGATCCGGCGCACGCTCGCGCGAAAGCTCTTCGGCCGCGTTGCAGAGCACCTCGACCTCGTGGCGATAGACGACTTCGACCAGATGTTCGCGGGTCGGAAAATGGCGGTAGAGCGTTCCAACGCCGACACCGGCGCGCCGCGCAATGTCTTCGAGCGAGGCGGCGGTGCCGTGGCTGGCGAAGGCTTGCGCCGCGGCTTCGATGAGTTTGTCGCGATTGCGGCGTGCATCCGCACGCAGGGTTTTTGCGCCTGGCGGCGTTTCGTCCTTGAGCCCTGGCGATGGCTTCGAAGCCAATTTATGCTCCATGCGGATTGCGACTTGACGATACCAGACAAGTCTCTAAGTTAATAAACGGAGGCGCCTCCGTTTATTCTGGAGTACCGAAGGATTGTTACCGCATTAAGGGCTGGGACGCCATTGCCGTCTGATCGGAGGATTAGGGACGGCGAAAGCGCAGCCTCCCCTCGGGCGTCCCACCACAACCGCACGCGCCGGCGAAAGCGCTGTCGCCTGATTACCTGGCGCCGGTCGGGCCGACATCAAGAGCGGATGTCATGACCGGCAGATCCTGATGATTGCAAGATGATGACCCGAACAGGGAGTGACCTGATGACTATTGTCCATCTCGATATCAACGGACGCGAGCACGAGCTTTCGCTCGATCCGCGTGTCACGCTTCTCGATGCCCTTCGCGAGCATCTCTGTCTGACCGGCACCAAGAAAGGCTGCGACCAGGGCCAATGCGGCGCCTGCACCGTTCATGTCGACGGCGAGCGCGTGCTCTCCTGCCTGACGTTGGCCGCGCAGGTCGAAGGTCGTAAGGTGACGACGATCGAAGGGTTGGCGGCGGAAAACGGCGATCTGCACCCGGTCCAGGCCGCTTTTCTGGAGCATGACGCCTTCCAGTGCGGTTATTGCACGCCGGGACAGATCATGTCCGCCGTTGCCTGCATCCGCGAGGGCCATGCCGGCTCGGATGACGAAATCCGCGAATATATGGCCGGCAATCTCTGTCGTTGCGGCGCCTATCCGCACATCGTCGCCGCCGTGCGCGAAGCAGCGGAGGCCAGCCGATGAAAGCGTTTTCCTATCTCCGCGCCGGCTCCGTCGATGAAGCCCGGCAAGCCGCGGCCTCTTCCGCCACCATGCTGCTCGCCGGCGGCACGACGCTGCTCGACCTTGCCAAATGCGGCGTTGCTGAACCAGAGAGAGTGGTGGATATCAGCCATCTTGCCGGCCTCGATGCCATCTCTCTCACCGATCGGAGTGTAATGATCGGTGCACTCGCCAAGATGAGCCGGGTCGCCGACGATACCAACATCAAGGCGCAGTTCCCGGCCGTTTCGCAGGCACTGTCGCTCGCGGCCTCGGCGCAGATCCGCAACATGGCGACGATCGGCGGCAATCTGATGCAGCGCACGCGCTGCCCCTATTTCCGCGATCCGGCGACCTTTCCGGCTTGCAACAAGCGCGCGCCCGGTTCCGGCTGCTCGGCAATCGGCGGCGTCACGCGCAATCATGCCGTTCTCGGCACCAGCGAGGCCTGTATCGCTACCAATCCTGGCGATCTCGCGGTCGCTCTGGTGGCCTTCGATGCGGTCGTGCATCTCGGCGGCCGTCAGGTCGCGGTCGACGATTTCTTCCTTTTGCCGGGAACGACACCCGAGCGGGAACATGCGATCGAGCCGGGCGAGATGATCACGGCGATCACCATTCCGACATCCGCGGCCGCACGCCGTTCGACCTACCTCAAGGTGCGCGACCGGCAGTCCTATGAGTTCGCCGCCGCCAGCGCCGCGGTCGGGCTCGAACTGGAGGCGGACGGCCGGACGATCCGTGATATCAGGGTGGCACTCGGCGGTGTCGCCACCAAACCGTGGCGCGCCCGCGCCGTCGAAGAAGCATTGAAGGGGCAGGTGCTCGATGCCGCGGCTGTGAAGCGTGCCAGCCTGCTCGCTGTCCAAGGTGCCGTCTACCACGGTGCCAATCATTACAAGATTACGCTTGCGCCGCGTGTCGTCGAGCGTGCCATCCTGACGATGGGAGAATTGGCATGACCATCATGGAAACCAGAAAACACAGCGCCGCCGACGGCGCGCTCGGCGGACGACTGTCGCGCCTTGACGGAACGGCGAAGATCAAGGGCGAGGCCGACTATGCCGTCGAGCACGATCTTGAGGGTCTGACCCATGCGGTGATGGTGCAAAGCACGATCGCCGCCGGCCGCATCATCGGCATGGATATATCGGCGGCGGAGAAAGCACCGGGCGTGCTGCTGGTGCTGACGCCGGATATGATGCCGGACCTGAACTCGCCGACCACCTGGCTCGACACCCCTGGTCCGGAAGGCCCGTATCGGGCGCTTGTCACGGACATTACCTATAGCGGCCAGCATGTCGCCGTCGTCGTTGCTGAAACTTTTGAGCAGGCGACAGCGGCGGCGGCACTGGTCAAGGTCACCTATGAGGAGGCTCCGGCGATCTTTGGTCTTGAAGATTCGACGGGCGGCGAGGGTTTTCCGATCGATCCGATGACAAGGGAATGGGGCGATGCCGCAGCCGCCCTGGCCGCAGCTCCGGTCAAGATCGAGGCGGAATACAAGACGCCGCGCGAATACAATGTGCCGATCGAGCCGCATGGGCTGATTGCCAAGTGGGATGGTGACATGCTGACCCTCTGGGAGCCGAGCCAGTGGATCGACGGCATGGCGCGCACCTATGCCGAATGGTTCGGTATTCCCTTCGAGAATGTGCGGATGATCTCGCCCTATATCGGCGGCGGCTTCGGCTCCAAGGCGCTGGCCTTGCCGCATGGGGCTGTTGGTGTCATGGCGGCGAAGCTGCTCGGCCGTCCGGTGAAGCTGGTCATCACCCGGCCGCAGACCTTCACATCTTTCGGCGGTCGGCCCGGCACGCGGCAGACGATCGCGCTTGGCGCGACCAAGGACGGCAAGCTTCTCTCCATCGTTCACAGGAGCGCCAACGAGACTTCGGTGGGCGACGTGGCGGTCGAGCCGTTGGGTGTCGTAACCTCGATCATGTATGCGACGCCCAATCTCTCGTCGCGGCAGAACATCGTGGCGGTGAACACCGTAAAGCCCGGCGCATTGCGCGCGCCCGGCGAAAATCCCAGCGCCTGGGGCATCGAAAGCGCCATCGACGAGCTCGCCTACCAACTCGGCATGGACCCGCTGGAAATCCGGCTGAAGAACTATGCCGAGCGGGATCAGGAAGCGGACAAGCCCTGGTCGACAAGGCAATTGCGCGAGGCTTTCGAGGCCGGTGCCAGGGCTTTCGGCTGGGCGAAGCGCTCGCATGCGCCGCGCTCCATGCGGGACGGCAAGCATCTGATCGGCTGGGGGGTGGGCGCCGGCACCTATCCGGTGCGCCGCACGCCGGGCGAAGCGCTGGTGCGCATCCTCGCCGACGGCTCGGCGGAGGTGGCGAGCAGCGGCATCGACATGGGGCAGGGTACCTATACGATCCTGGCGCAGACGGCGGCCGAAACGCTCGGCATTCCGATCGAACAGATCCGCGTCAAGCTCGGCGATTCCGCCCTGCCACGCGCACCCGTCGCGGGCGGTTCGCAGCTTGCAAACCTGATGACCGGCGCCGTCTACAAGGCGGCGGTCGCGGCCCGTGAAGAGCTGGTGGGTCTGGCGATCAACGATCCCAACTCGCCGTTCCGAGATCTGCAGGCCAATACGCTGATCGTTTCGGAAGGCCGCATTCTGCCGCCACGCGACGGCGGCAATGGCATCGCTATTGCCGATCTGTTGCGGCAGATCGGCCGCGACAAGATCGAGGTGCTGCGCAATACCCTGCCGGAAGACAAGCAGAACAAGGCGGATCATTACCGCAACTTCTCGACCATCGCGACCATGCTGTCGCCGACGGAGGGCGACTATTCGATGCATAGCTGGTGCGCGCACTTCATCGAAGTGCGTGTCGACGAGGATTTCGGCACCGTGCGCGTCTCACGCGTTGTTTCGGCACTCGATTCCGGCCGGCTCTACAATCCGAAACTCGCCGAAAGCCAGTGGAAGGGCGGCATCATCATGGGCATCGGCCAGGCGCTGCTTGAAGAGGGCATTGTCGATGAGCGCTACGCGCGCGTCATCAACAACAACCTCGGCGACTATCTCGTGCCGACCAATGCCGATATTCCCGACATCGAAGTGATTTCCGTCGGCATCCCCGATCCGCATGCCTCCGTGCTCGGCGGCAAAGCGGTCGGCGAACTGGGGATCGTCGGCGTTGCGCCGGCGATTGCCAATGCGGTTTTCCACGCGACGGGCAAACGGATACGCGATCTGCCGATTACGTTGGAGAAACTGCTGTAATTTTTGAGGGATTTGGGGATGGTCGGGCAAACGTGGTTTCGCCGCGCTCGCCTGCCCGGCCACTCACCCTAGCCCTTTCCCGTATTGCGGAGAGCGGGGACGATGGAGCTGGCAGGATAGATCTTCCAGCAACGAAAAAGACGCCGGTAAAAAGCGTGTCATGTCCGCAGCTTGTTTTTGACAGCCGATGATTGCTGTCTCTAGATTGGTTTCCGACTACGGGAGGCCGGTCCGGAGGTTGGCTGGCTGTGAGGAACAGGGCGGAGCATCATGAGCCAGTATGATATTCTCGATCAGCGCTTCAAGGCGCTGATCAATGGTTCTGCGAAATTGGAGCAGCTTTGGACGGGCGGGCGTTGGACCGAGGGACCCGTCTATGTGCCGGCCGCGCGTCATGTCGTGTGGTCCGATATACCGAACGACCGAATCCTGCGTTATGACGAGGTGACGGGCGCAGCCGGCGTCTTTGAGAGCCCGGTTGGTTATCACAATGGCCATACGCTCGATTTCGAGGGCCGGATCGTCGCCTGCGAGCACGGCCGCCGCAGTGTCAGCCGGCTTGATCATGACGGCGTTTGGCGGTCGCTCGCCGAACATTTCGACGGCAAACGGCTGAATTCGCCGAACGACGTCGTCGTGAAGTCGGATGGCTCGGTCTGGTTCACCGATCCGACCTATGGGATCGACAGTGATTATGAGGGCTTTGCCGCACCATCGGAAATCAACGCATCGAATGTCTACCGCATCGATCCGGCGGACGGAACGGTGACGCTGGTCGCCAGCGACCGCGTCAAGCCGAACGGCCTTGCCTTTTCGCCGGATGAAAGCGTGCTCTACGTCTCCGATACCGGTGGTTCGCATGTGCCCGGCCTGCCGCCGACAATCACGGCCTATTCCGTCAATCCGGACAGGCGCAGTCTCAGCGAGGGGCGGGTCTTCGCCACCTGCGAAGTCGGCATGTTCGACGGTTTCCGGGTCGATCGCCATGGCAACATCTTTGCCTCCAGCGGCGATTCCGTCCGGGTTTACGCGCCGGATGGCACATTGATCGGCCGCATTCTCGTTCCCGAAGTCATATCGAACCTCTGCTTCGGCGGCCCGAAGCGCAACCGGCTTTACATCACCGCCACGAGCTCGCTCTATGCGATTTATGTGAATAGCGGACCTGCTGAGCCGGCTAATCGTTTGCGTTAAGTGGAGTCTCGATTCGAATTTTTTGCCGCACTGCTTTGTTGGAAATGTTCGACGGCGCCATCCATTTCAACCCAATGGTGTTTCGACTGCTCGAAAACCGATATAACGGGAGCCGGGAATTTGGGATCTGCCAGCGCGCCGACGGCAACGCCGATCAGCGACGGTAGTCTGTCGGCCTTCCAATAGACGGTTGAGCCGCAGTTCGGACAGAAGTAGGTGTGGACCTTCCCGCCGCTTGCCGCATCGCGGCTGAACTCTTTTGGAGTTCCGGAAATGGCGACGGCATCGGCGGCATAAAAGGCGCCGACGCTAAACGGCGCGCCGGTCCTGCGTTGGCAGTCAAGACAATGACAGGCGACAACCAATTTCGATGGTTCTGAAAGCGTCAGCGTGAGAGCGCCGCAACTGCATCGGGCATCAGCCATTGGAACATCCTCCGTTTTCTGAAGCGGGATCGTGTGGAGATTTCAAACCAGCGCTGCGACGCCCTCCCGCTGCGCATCGTTCAGCATGCATCCGAGGCTGGTTCCAATTTCCAGCCGCGAATCAAAACTTCGCTGTTCGGGGAATCTCGGTCGTGCCGCTATAGTTGCGGCATCAGGGCCTACCGGAATGACCGGTGCCTGCGCCTGGGCCTCGCTCCGGTCCCTGGTCGAAGGCGTTGAAGGGGCGGGCTTCGCTTTGCGGCGACGGCACGTCGAGATAGGTCATGATATTATCGACGTGGCTGACCTGCGAGCGCAGGCTGTCCAGCGACTTGCCGGTAAGATTGGTGCCGGCCGGCAACTGGGCGGTCAGCGGGTTTTCGTAGCGGCCGTTGACGCGCAGTTCGTAGTAGAGATGCGGACCGGTGGAATAGCCGGTCGAGCCGACATAGGCGATGACTTGGCCCTGGGTAACGCGCTCGCCGACATGCAGGTCCGACGGCGTCGAGGAAATGTGGGCATAGGTCGTCTCGTAGCCGCCGTCGTGGCGGATGCGGACATATTTGCCGTAGCCCGTTTCCCAGGAAATCTTTTCGACGGTGCCGTCGCCGGCTGCCATGATCGGGCTGCCCATCGGCGCGCGGAAATCGACGCCGTTGTGGAATTTCCGGACGCCGAGGATCGGATGAATGCGCCAGGCAAATCCGTCACCGAGCGTGCCGTTGGGCACGGGACGATGGGTCAGCACCTTGGCGACGGAGTGGCCACCCTCGTCGTAGAATTCTGAGGCGCCGTCGCCGCCGTCCTTGTGCAGATAGAAGCGATGCGTGTCGCCATCGGTGTGGAACTCGATGAACATCAGTTCGCTTTTGCCATTGTCCGCCTTGCGGAACAGCAGATCGACGCTGTCGGGCGCATCGTCGCCACCGGTTAGTGAAACGCCGTTCGCCTTGGCGAGCTTCAAGAGCTGATCGACGCTTTCATCGGAAAGCCCCGCCTTCTTCAGCTTGGCGCTGATCGTCGACCGATCGTTGCTGTCGATGCCCTTGAGGTCGACGGCAGCCACGTCCGAAGAGGACGGCGTGTCGGCCTGGCTCTCGCTATAGAGCGTGGAAAACAGCCGGTCATCGGTAAGAGGCACGAAGCCGTCGGCATCGTCGCGCGCCACAATGCGCTCGGGTGTCTTCTCGCCGCTGAGGCGAGCCATGATCAGCTTCGGCTGCGCATCGGCGGTCTTTTTCTCCAGCAGCAGTTCCAGGCTGTCGCCGGGCGAAACCGTATCGGTTTCCAAGGCACGCTGCAGCTCGTCGCCAGCATCTACACCAAGACCGGCGGAGGCGAGGATATCCTGCAGGTCCTGCCGGTCCTTGGGCATGGAAACCAGCCTCTTGAACTCGCGGCCTGCCTCGCCCGTGGTCGCCCTCGACACGCTGACATTCAACGGCACGCCGCGAACCGGGAAGCGCGAGCGGCGGACCGCGTCGTAGCGATTGACATGCGGATAGATGCCCTGGCGGATATCCGCGAGCGACGGTGGCGAAAACAGAGCGTTCTCAGTCCGTGTATCGCCGTCATAGGCCGCATTGATGGCCGCGGCATCACTGTCTGCGGGCTCGGTAACCTCGGCTTTGAAGACCAGTGTCGTGCGGTGATAGGTGAAGATACGGGTTTCGCCGCTCGAGGTCTTTTCCGCCACCTGCGCAAAACGGGCGCCGTCGAAACGCTGTTTCGTGGCAAGCCGGTCGCTCTTGTGCAACGCCGGCTGCGATTGGACGAGCTGGGCTGTGTGAATCGGAACGGCCTGCTCGATCGTATGGCGGGCAAGCAGCGGGTAGAGAACGGTCGCGAGAAGGCCGCAGGAGGCGGTGCCGGCAAGACCGATGGCGATCAGGTGGCGAAGATGGGCGGATCGGGGCAGAAAGGGAATATGAAATTCGTGATGCGGCCGCGCCTGAATCGCAGCCTCTGCAGGAAATTGGACGCGCAATGGACTTTCGACCATGAATTGAGGAACCCTGCAGACTGCGGTGGGCCCAAACTAGGGCAAATCATGTCAAAATCTGGGCAAATATTACGTATCTGTTAATTACCGTGATCTTCCAGGTTCGCAGATTCTCGCATCACGGGTGATTCGTCAACCGAAGATGGTGTCGTACAGCAGCTTGAAATTCAGCGCCAGGATGACGCCCGCAACCAGCCAGGAGAGAACGGCAACGCTCCTTGGGATGGTGAATCTGCCCATTTTTCTGCGATCTGTGACGAATTGGACAAGCGGAATGACCGCGAAGGGCAGTTGCATGGACAAAATGACCTGGCTCAGAACGAGCAAATCGGCAGTGCCTTTTTCACCATAAAATGCAGTAACAAAAACAACCGGAATAATTGCGAGGCCACGCGTCAAAAGCCGTCTGGCCCAGTGTGGAATACGCAGGCGGAGGAAGCCTTCCATGACGATCTGGCCGGCGAGCGTCGCCGTCACGGTGGAATTAAGGCCGGAGGCGAGAAGTGCGACGGCAAACAGTGTCGAGGCGATCCCAAGGCCGAGCAGCGGCGACAGCAACTGGAAGGCCTGGCCGATTTCGGCGACATCCGAATGCCCGCTATTGTGGAAGGCGACGGCGGCGACGATCAGGATCGAAGCGTTGACGAAAAGCGCCAGCATTAAGGCGATCGTGCTGTCGGTGGTCGCCCATTTGATCGCATCGCGGCGGCCTTCATCCGTGCGCTTATAGGCGCGCGTCTGCACGATCGAGGAATGCAGGTAGAGGTTATGCGGCATGACGGTCGCGCCGATGATGCCCATGGCGATGTAGAGCATCTCGTGATTGGTGACGATCTCGGGCGACGGGATGAAACCATTGAGGATAGCGGCGACCGGAGGAGCGGCGGCGGCGATCTGGATGGCGAAGCAGACGGCGATGACAATGAGGAGCGCGATGACGAAGGCCTCCAGGAAGCGGAAGCCCCTATTCATCAGAAGCAGCAGCAGGAAGGCGTCGAGCGCGGTGATCAGCGCGCCGCCGATCAATGGGATACCGAAGAGCAATTGCAGCGCGATCGCCGTGCCGATGACCTCGGCGAGATCGCAGGCGATGATGGCGAGTTCGCAGGCAAACCACAGGGCCAGATTGACCGGTCTCGAATAGTGGTCGCGACAAGCCTGCGCCAGATCGCGGCCGGTGACGATGCCGAGCCGGGCTGCAAGTGCTTGCAGCAGGATCGCCATCAGATTGGACAGCATGATGACCGCTAGTAGCGTGTAGCCGAATTGCGCACCACCAGCGAGGTCGGTCGCCCAGTTTCCTGGGTCCATATAACCGACGGAGACCATATAGCCCGGCCCGAGGAAGGCGATCAGCCGCCGGACCCAGGTGCCGGCGTGCGGAACATGAATCGTTGCATTGACTTCCGGAAGGCTCAGCCGCGCCTCTTCATCTGGGCGGGCAAATTTCCACGCTTGCGGCGCGGCTGCTTCCTGAATCTGCGTCATGCGGGGCTCCGGGATCGAATTACGATGTGACTAAAGAAATATGCTGGATATCAACATTATGCAATAGGCTATATTTTATAGTTGCGGCGTTGTGATGGCGATGATGGCGCGTCGCAAAAATCATCATCCGCTTTCAAGATTGAAGCTCGTGCTATAAAGATCAAAGCGAGTTTATTCGTGCGTCCAGGGAGCCAAACGCATTGCCAGCCAGAAAACCGCCGATCCATCGCGACGAACCGCTGCCGGATGCCGAGACGCA
The DNA here is from genome assembly GCF_002944315.1 of Rhizobium sp. NXC24. Lineage (NCBI taxonomy): Bacteria > Pseudomonadati > Pseudomonadota > Alphaproteobacteria > Hyphomicrobiales > Rhizobiaceae > Rhizobium > Rhizobium sp. NXC24. The sequence goes on along the minus strand of NZ_CP024311.1, from coordinate 3,933,465 downwards.
TTCGGAGGGTTTTCGGCATACGCGGGAGGCCACCCGTGGCGCTCTGGTCGAAGATTATGTCGAGCTGATCGCCGATCTCATCGATGATGGCAACGAGGCCCGGCAGGTGGATATCGCGGCAAGGCTTGGCGTGTCACAGCCGACGGTCGCCAAGATGCTGGCACGTCTTTGCGAAGACGGGCTGGTATCGCGGCGGCCCTATCGCGGCGTTTTCCTGACGGAGGCGGGCAATAAGATCGCCCAGAACATCCGTGCCCGCCATCAGACGGTCGAAGCGTTCTTGCGCTGGATTGGCGTTAGCCCCGAGACGGCGCGGATCGACGCCGAGGGCATGGAACATCATGTCAGCGCCGAAACGCTGAAAGCGTTCCGTCGCACCATGCAGCGCGACGGATAAGTCAGCGGGGTCGCGTACCCTATTCCGCCGCGTCGTCGTGTCTGGAAATGGAATCGCGCACCACGCCGTATTGACTGCCCCAGCGGTCGGTCATCTCGGCGCGGATATCCCAGAGATCGGGGAATAAGCGATGGCGAGCGCCGGCCTGTAACAGTTCGACCGGCCGGCCCTTGAGGGATTTCGAGCCGAGCCCGATCGAGCGCTGGATCAGATAGATGTGGTTGGCGCGAAATTTCTGGAACAATTCGTCGTACTCGGCCAATGCCTCGGCGACGACATAGCTGTCGCCATGATCATATTTGCCGTCATAGACATCCTCGACCGTAAGCCCCAGTGCGTCGAGATAATGGGCCTTGAAGGCCCGCCAGAGATCCGGCGGTATGCGCAGCAGGAATTTGAAGCCGGGCGATTCCTGGCCGCTGCCATTGCCGAGCTGCAGGCGGATCTGCTGATATTCCTTCGGGGACATGGTTTCGAGCAGATCGAGCTGCGCCGTCATCATCCGCATCAGCCGATGCACGCGGCCCATCAGCGTCACCACGCGATGAGTGTTGTTTTCCTCGATGAAGGCGATCACGTCGACCAGCGTATAGGCGATGAGCTTCATCCAGAGCTCTTCCACCTGATGGACGATCTGGAACTGCAGCTCGTCGCCGTTGACCATCCCGTTTAGTGGCTTCTGGCAGGCGAGCAGCTTGTCGCATTGCAGATAAACGCCATAGTCGCGCATGTCTGGCGCCTCGATCCGCGCGTAATAGTCTTGCTTCTGCATCTTCGTTCCCTTTGTCCCGGCCTTTGCCGCTGGCATATTTGCCCTTTTGGAAGGATACGAAATTTTCCCTTGAACATTGTTCCTAATTGTCTTCTAAAATTGCCAATCAGGAGTACGATCAACCTTATGAAAGGCAATGGAGGGAACGCTGGACTTGGACGCGCTCGACCATAAGATCGTCTCTGCCCTGGAGGCCAATGCCCGCATCTCCTTTGCCGCGCTCGCCGATCTGGTCGGTCTCAGCAAGACGCCGTGCTGGAAACGGGTGAAGGCGCTGGAAGAGGCCGGTGTGATCCGCGGTTACCGGACGATCCTCGATCCGGCACAGCTCGGCTTTGGCCTGGAAGCCTTCGTGCAAGTGTCGATCGACGTCGAGCGCTTCGATGCCTTCGAAGCCGCGGTGCGCCGCCACCCGCTGATCTGGCGCTGCCATGCGACGACGGGGGAGGCCGACTATCTCCTGCACATATTGGCCGCCGACATGGCCGCCCTCGATCGGCTGCTGCGTCAGGAACTGAACCGGCTGCCGGGCGTGCGGCATACGGTAACGTCGATGTCGACACGAGAGATCAAGTCGGACATCTCGTTTGCCGACGCCGCGCGACATATTGGCGGTAGCCGCTAGGCTGCGGAAAGGCCGGCTGATCCGGTAGCGATAGTTATACTGTTGGCGGGCTAATGAGCGTTACCGATTTGAAGTAGGTCTGGAAACGCTTGGTGTCGCGCGTCAGTACGGAGAGGCCGCTGACGGTCGCATGAGAGCCGATGAAGAAATCCGGCAGAACGCCTGTGCGCGTTCCACCAGCTTTTCGATATTGGTCAAAAACCTTGCCAGCAAGGAAAAGTGCCGCTCGTGGAATCGATATGATGCTGACGCCAGTCCCGACAAGCATCTCATCGAGATCTTCAATGCGCTGGTAGCGAACGGATATTTCGGCGTAAACGACGTCGTTGATGTAGAGAGGACCCACGAGCGATGCTTTGTCGAGCTCGCCGATGGACCAGTCATACCAAATCGGATCGTCGGTAATAATATCCAGAAGTATGTTGGAATCGACGAAGATCACATCAATCGTCGCCACGCGTCAGTGCCATAATCTCGTCAGTGCTCAGGCCTTTTCCGGCATGTCCTCGAAATTTGGCAAAACGGCTGATTTGTCTGCCGGTTTCCACCGGGACAAGGACAATGCTGCCATCGGCAGCTCGGCGAAAATCGATCTGGCTTCCGGGGCCGATGCCGAGCTTGTCGCGAACGGCTTTTGGAATCGTGACCTGTCCTTTTGCAGTTACGGTCGTACTCATGGGAATCCCGGTAATGATTGCTAAAATAGAGGTATTACTTTTAACCGCGACTTTCAAGACAGGCCGGTTTCGGCGAGCTTATGGGTATCCAAACATCGGCTTCTCGCACCCCCAACAAACTTAAGGCCCGGAAGCCCGGGCCTTGTCCTCCGAATCCACCAAAGCAACGGCGAGCCGTTACATCTTGCTCATGCCCTTCTCGGCATTTTCCATGTGGGTCACACAATTTTTCATCTTGTGCGCCTTCATGGCGTCTTTTGCCATAGTCACCTGTTTGGTGGCGGCTGTCTTTTTCGTCTGGTCGGTCATTGCATCCACTTTGGTCTGCAAGGCCATAATGGAAGCATCGTCACATTTCACCGTGGCTGCGGCATAAACGGGCATGGTGCTCGCCGCTGCAAGCACGGCCGCGATCAAAATCGATCTCAGCATGTGCATTTCCTCCGAAAGGGCATAATTGCCCTTTGCGAGAACGTACCTGCACGCATAAGTGTTCCGGCCTGAAGCGACCTGCGACAAATTGAAACATGCTAAAGTAATGCCTTCAAATTCCGGCATACCATTCGTAGCCGCGATCTTCCCAGAAGCCACCTTTGCCGCCCCAGAGATCGTTGAATTTGTCGCGGATTTCGATGCGCATGACATATTTGGCGTGCTTGTAGCCGAGCTGGCGCTCGACGCGCAGACGCAGCGGCGCGCCGTGGGCGACTTCGAGATCCTTGCCGTTCATCGAATAGGCGAGGATCGTCTGCGGATGAAAGGCGTCGATCAGGTCGAGGCTCTCGTAGTAGCGGCCGCTGCCGTCGAGCGTCTGCTCTAATTCGTCGGCGCAATAGAACACCGCATAACGCGCGCCCGGCTTCAGCCCGGCGCTCTGCAGAATGAGGCCAAGCGGCACGCCGGTCCATTTGCCGATGGCGCTCCAGCCTTCCACGCAGTCGTGCCGGGTGATCTGCGTGCGCGACGGCAGTTTCTTCAGGTCGGCCAGCGAAAACTCCATCGGCTGGTTGACCATGCCGTCGATCTTTAGCTTCCAGGTGGAGAAGCCGTTTTCCACCATTGCGGCATAATCCGCAGTGCCGGGATTATCCGTGCCGTTCGAGCGGAAGGTCGGCGAGAGGTCCTTTTCGGTATATTCGCGGGCAAGCGTCTGCGGCGGGACGAGAAGGCGTTGTGTGCCCATGGTCAGACCTTCGGCCAGCGCGAGAACCTTCTGGACGTTCTGGTTCTCGGTGACGTCGTCGCAGCCGGTAAGGCCGATAGCGCCGAGGCTGGCGACAGAGCCGATGAGGAAGCCGCGGCGGCTGACGATCTTGCTCATGCGTCCTCTCCTTCCCTACGGATGGCGTAGCGGCCGGTCACCATGGAACGCATATTGTTCCAGAGACCGGACAGGATGACCATCGCCACATGGACCAGGACGAACAGAACGATCGTCCAGGCGGTGATGAAATGAATGCCGCGCGCCGTCTGCCGCCCGCCGAAGATATCGAGCAGGAACGGGTAGCCGGCATCGATGCCGGGCGACATGGTGAGCCCGGTCGCCAGCATCAGCGGCAGCAGGATGAAGATGACGATCAGGTAGCTGAGCTTTTGCAATGCATTGTAGCGCTTTGCCTTCTCGCCTTTCGGGAAGCGCAGGCGGGCGTGCTCAATGATTTCATGCCAGAGATTGCGCGGCGAGACCTCGGCACCCGAGGGCGCCAAGTCGCGGCGGAAATGGCCGGCAATGAAGCCATAGAGCAGATAGATCAGGCCGTTGAAGACGAAGAGCCAGGCAAAGAAGAAATGCCAGCGCCGGCCGGCGGCCAAGTCCTGGTAGCTCGGGATCGTTGCCCAGGCGGGAAAAGCGCGTTCGGTCCATTCGCCATCCTCTTTCGAGGCGCCGAGAACGCCGGTCGTCGGGATCGTCAGGCCGCCGATGCGGAAGGTGCCGTAGGGCTGGTTGTCGCCATCGGTGGCCGATATCTGCAGCCAGGATGGATCGGCATTGGCGCCGTACTGCCCCCAGTAAAGGGCAGGATGGGCGTTGAAAATCTGCATGCCGCTCATCAGCAGCAGCGAAAGACAGAGCACATTCAGCCAGTGCGTCAGGCGGGTAACGATCGAATGCCGGCGAATGTAGATCGTCCGGGGAGGCGCAGGTGGTGCACCGGTCGTATCGATGTCGGCCATGGCTAGGCTCCTCTCGAAATCTTCAATGAACCCTTTGGAAACCCTGGCTGCAGAGTACCACAAATCCACCGGGAAAGTGGCGGCGCCCCATCAGCGAGGGAACTGAATCTGGAGCGCCGCATGGCAGGCTACGGCGGGGGCGGGTGCCGATTGGCCTGCAGGCTTCCCTTGGGCGGGAAGGGAAGATCACATCGGCGGAACAGTGCCGTTGACGCCGACGGCAACGAGATTGGTGGAAACGATGCCGTCACCTGTGGTTTGGCCGGTGATGAAGACACCGGCGCCTGCCTTCAGATCGTCCTTGGTGGCCGAGGTGAAGGTCACGACCGGAGTTCCGTCCGGAATGTTGATTTTCTTCTCGCCGCCCTTATAGGTCAGGGTGAGCGTCGGGCCATTGACCGACTTGACGGCATTGGCGACCGTGGCATTGGTCATCGAGCTGTTCGGCTTCGAATCCCAGGGGCGGTCGCCTTCGCCGGTGCCCTTCATCGAGGCGGGGAAGATCACGACTTCGATGGCGCCGGCAACGCCGCTGGCGGTTGGCTCATTGGCGATGCCGACGAAATCGCCGGGCTTGATATTGGCGGCTGAGGCCTTGGTGACGCCGGCGACGGCCCAGCCGGATTTCAGCATGACGGCGATGTCCTTGCCGTCGCGGGACTTGACGTTGAGGGTGTCGCCATCGAGGCTTTCGATCGTGCCGCGTACGCGGACGGGGTCGGCGGCATTGGCGCCCTGTAGCGCGGCGAGCGTTACGACAGCGCCGGTGGCCAGTGCCAATATGCCCTTCGTCAGATGCTTGCGATCCATGAATAGTCTCCTTTGATCTACCTACTAATCGGTAGGTTTTTTCGACAGAGCGGCCAAGGTCGGCCAACAGAATTCCTTGCATGAGAGAACCGGAGGAAGTCATCTCGATTGCAACGAAGGCGATCCTATCTACCACTCGGTAGCTCCGCCAATCAAACAAGCGTGAGAGCCGCGTTATCGGTCCACATCACGAAAATCTGAATAATTTCAATGGAGAGTGGCCAGCCGATCGAACAGCGGTTCGACGATGGTGGCAAAGACTGACGGGTCGCCATAGGCTCGCGCCGAGAGCATGGCGCCATGCACGGTTGCCATGAAGGACAGAGCTTCCCCCGCTGCCGGGCGCGGCAAAATAAGACGGCCTTCGGCCGCCCCTTTTTCCATCACGGCGGCAAGCCAACTCGAGAGATCCCGGAAATGCCCTCGCACTTCGGCGGCAACATCGGCCGGCAGCACCGGCAGTTCGGCGGCAAGCATGGCGCAGATGCAGAAGGGTGCGGTATTGTCTCGGATGCATGCTTCCCAGAAGCCCGTATAGGCGCGAAGGCGTGCAACGGGATCGGCAATATTGGCGTCGACCCCGGCGAGACCCTGCCGAGCCTCTTCCCGATAACGCGCCACGACGGTCCTGACGAGATCGGCCTTGGTCGGAAAATGGTGATGAATGCTGGCTTTGCGAATGCCGACCTCTGCCGAAATATCAGCGAAGCTGAAGCTGTTATAGCCGCCCGCGATGATCAGGCCGCGTGCCGATTGGACGATCTCGTCCGCTTTGGTCGAAATATTGCTCATTCACTTTGCCTACCTATTGGTAGGGTGTCTGTCAAGTCCGAGCCAAAACTCCGATCAATTCGGGGATTGAGGTTGAAATTTTGCAGTTTGGCGCAATGTTTAAGCGCAAAAAAGCTGGTTGCCTCAAAATCCCCTTCCTGTCACGTTATGGCTAGGACACGAAAGATTGGAGAACCGAAATGATCGCGATTCGTCCACTTTTGATCGGCCTTACCCTCATCCTTGCGTTGGTGCTGATTGCGCTCAGCATTTTGCTGGTCAATCCCGTAAAGCCCATCCATCAATCCGACAACCTTATCCCGATGCAGACCGAGCCCGCCCAGCGCCAGTAGCGGCTAAGCAATTCCAGGAAAAGTGCGAAGCGGTTTTCCGTCTGGAATGCGTAGAAACAAAGGGATAGAGCGGAAAGCGATTCCGTGAAATGCTTTCCGGTCTACGGTTTCAGCTTGACGGCGTGAAGCGCGCCACCAGCGTATGACGATCGCCGGGATAGGTGAGGCGGACATGTGTGATCGGTCCGAGGTTGCTCCAGGTGCGCCGTTCGATGACGAGGCAGGCGGTGCCTTTGGCAATGTCGAGGCTCGTGGCGGCCTCGCCCTCGGCGGGGATGGCGCGGATCTGGTGCTCGGCCGTGCTCCATGGCACCTGATTGATCAGCCACGGTCCCGGCGGCAATGCGTCGAAATCGACCTGAGCCGCCTCCGGTACGGCGTCGAGATTGATGACGCGGTCTTCCAGACAGAAAGGCCGGCGGCCGGCGTAGTGAATGCAGGTGATGTCCAGCACCGAGACCGCGCCGGCAAATTGCAGCCGCCGCGCATCCTCGGGACGACCCTTGCGCTTGGCGCGTTTCACGATCTTATGGGAGTAGGGCAGGTTCAGCGACAGGATTTCCGACTTGATGTCGTGGATTTCCAACACTGCCGATTGCGCCTGTGGCTGAGTGACGAAACTCCCTGAGCGCTTCCGCCGCTCGATCAATCCGGCCCGGGCAAGCTGCGTCAGCGCCTTGTTCACCGTCATGCGCGAACAGTCATATTGTTCGGCCAGGGCAAGTTCGAAGGGAATCCGATGGCCGGGCGGCCAATCGCCGGAAACGATCCGGCTCTCGATATCGTTCAGGATACGCTGATGGAGCGTCGCCTCTTTACCTGTGGTCATGCCGCCGACCGCTTCCTCGTGAGACCTGGGTAATCGTCACTTTGTTTATTTAGGATTTCATTGTCGCGAGGAAAAATTCTTTTTCAACCGATTAGTTCGCTCATCACAGCGCGGAATCGAGCGGAGATTGCTTCCCGTCTGTTGTGCCGCCCGCCTTCGACCTGTTTGCGGCCCTGCGCCCAGACGCTGTCGACGGCAACGCCGCCGGCAAACATCCACTGATCCAGGATTTGATCGCCGGAGAGATAGGGAACGGCGCTGACATCGAGGGAAACCACATCGGCGTAACGGCCGATGGCGAGCCCGGCCGGCGCCTTCAATGCCACACCGCCGCCGGCGATTGCGTGATCGAACAGTGCGCGCGCCGTCGAGCCGCCCGATGAAGCGATGACATTGCGGGCCCGCAGCGCCAGGCGCTGCGAATATTCCAACTGCCGCAGCTCTTCCGGAACGGAAATCAGGATATTGGAATCCGAGCCGATGCCATAGCGGCCGCCTTCCTCCAGAAACAGCGGTGCCGGAAAGGTGCCGTCGCCGAGATTGGCTTCCGTCACCGGGCAGAGGCCGGCGATCGCACCGCTTTTCGCCATCCGCCGGGTTTCGTCATCGGTCATGTGGGTGGCGTGGATTAGGCACCAGCGCCCGTCGACCGGGGCGTGATCGAGCAGCCATTCGACCGGTCGCGCGCCGGACCAGGCAATGCAATCCTCGACTTCCTTCACCTGCTCGGCGACGTGGATATGGATCGGTCCGTCGCCGGCGAGCGGCACGAGTTTTGCCAGCTCCTCGGGCGTTACTGCCCGCAGGCTGTGCGGGGCAAGGCCGAGTTCGGCACCCGGCACCCGATCAACGATCGTCCGGCAGCCGGCCATCAGGGCCTCGAATCGATCGAGCGAATTGATGAAGCGTCGCTGGCCGTCGATGGGGGCTGCGCCGCCGAAGCCGGAATGGGCGTAGAAGACCGGCAGCAGCGTCAACCCAATGCCGGTTTCAGTGCTTGCCGCGCCGATGCGCTCGGCAAGCTCGGCAATGTTGGCATAGGGGCTGCCGTCCTTGTCGTGATGCAGATAATGGAACTCGCCGACCCGGGAAAAACCGGCTTCCAGCATTTCCATGTAGAGCTGCGCGGCCACCGCCTCGACATGATCGGGGGTCATCGAGAGCGCGAACTTGTACATGACGGTCCGCCAGCTCCAGAAGCTGTCGTTCGCCGGGCCTCGGACTTCGGCAAGGCCGGCCATGGCGCGCTGAAAGGCATGGCTGTGGAGGTTGGGCATGGCAGGAACCAGAACGTCGTGCCGCTCGTCACCGGCCTCTGCCGCAACATCAGCCTCGATGCCGGCAATGCGGCCATCCTCCAGAGTCAGTCGGACATTTTCCCGCCAGCCATCCTGAAGCAGTGCCGAACGTGCATGGAGTTTCGTCATGACCTAGCTCTTTCCTTTTGGATACCGAGTCCAAAATCCCTCTTGTCAGTTCTTTTAATATGTATATACATTATGAGCCCATAAGGAAAGGCGTAAAGCTGATGAGTGGGAACAATTTTTCCGGCGATAGCGTAAGATCCGAGGGCGAAAGCCGCCTTTGGCGCAATGCCCGTCTGGCGACCTTGCGAGAGGATGCGCCGGGGCTCGGCATTGTCGAGAAGGGTGCGATCCTGACCAAGGGTGGCCGCATCCTTTTCGCGGGCAGCGAAAGCGATGCGCCTGAGATCGGCGATGCCGAAACCATCGATCTCGAAGGCCGCTGGGTTACGCCCGGTCTCGTCGATTGCCACACGCACATCGTTCACGGAGGTAACCGCGCCCGCGAATTCGAGATGCGTCTGGAAGGCGCGAGTTACGAAGAGATTGCGCGGGCCGGCGGTGGCATCGTTTCCTCCGTCAACGCAACGCGCGCGCTTTCCGTCAACGATCTTATTGCGACGGCCTTGCCGCGCCTCGATACGCTGCTTGCCGAAGGCGTCACCACGATCGAGGTGAAATCCGGCTATGGCCTCAGCATCGAATCCGAATTGAAGATGCTGCAAGCCGCCCGGGCGCTGGAAGACGCCCGTCCGGTTCGCGTCGTCACATCCTATCTCGCCGCGCATGCGACGCCGGCGGATTACAAGGGCCGCAACGACGACTATATTTCCGATGTCGTGTTGCCGGGTCTCAAGCAGGCGCATGCCAAGGGCTTGGCCGATGCCGTCGACGGCTTCTGCGAGGGGATCGCCTTTTCGCCGGCTGAGATTGCCCGCGTCTTCGATCTTGCCAAGTCGCTTGGCATCCCGGTGAAACTGCATGCCGAGCAGCTTTCCAATCTCGGCGGCGCCAAGCTTGCCGCCTCCTATGGCGCGCTTTCCGCCGACCATGTCGAATATCTGGATGAGGACGGCGTGAAGGCGATGGCGGATGCCGGCACGGTCGCGGTCCTTCTGCCCGGCGCCTTCTACGCCATTCATGAGAAGCAGAAGCCGCCGGTCAAGGCGCTGCGCGAGGCGGGTGTTCCAATCTCCATCGCCACCGACTGCAATCCCGGCACCTCGCCGTTGACCTCCATGCTGCTGACGATGAACATGGCAGCAACCCTCTTCGGCCTGACGGTCGAGGAATGCATCGCGGGTGCCACCCGTGAAGGCGCCCGCGCGCTCGGCCTGCTTTCCAAGACCGGCACGCTGGAGGCCGGCAAATCGGCCGATTTCGCCATCTGGAATATCGAAAGCCCTGCCGAGCTTGTCTATCGCATCGGCTTCAATCCGCTCCACGCCCGCATCTTTAAGGGGGAAAGATTCGACCGATGACTGTCACTCTCCATCCCGGCTCCGTTTCGCTGAAACAATTGGCCGCGATCTATTGGACCGGCGAGCCTGCCAAGCTCGATGCCTCCTTCGATGCCGGCATTCTCAAAGCTGCAGCGCGTATCGCCGAGATTGTCGCCGGCAATGCGCCGGTCTACGGCATCAATACCGGCTTCGGTAAACTGGCTTCCATCAAGATCGACAGCGCCGACGTCGCCACCCTGCAGCGCAACCTCATTCTTTCGCATTGCTGCGGCGTCGGCCAGCCGCTGCCGGAGAACGTCGTTCGCCTTATCCTGTCGCTGAAGCTGATCTCGCTTGGCCGCGGCGCTTCCGGCGTGCGTCTGGAACTGGTGCGGTTGATCGAGGCGATGCTGGAAAAGGGCGTCGTGCCCGTCATCCCCGAGAAGGGTTCTGTCGGCGCTTCCGGCGATCTCGCCCCGCTCGCGCATATGACCGCCGTCATGATGGGTCATGGCGAGGCCTTTTATGCTGGCGAGCGGCTGGACGGCGCTGCTGCGCTGAAAAAGGCTGGACTGACGCCGGTCGTGCTTGCCGCCAAGGAAGGGCTGGCGCTGATCAACGGCACGCAGGTCTCGACCGCACTTGCTCTGGCCGGTCTCTTTCGCGCCCATCGCGCCGCGCAGGTAGCCCTCATCACCGGCGCGATGTCGACGGATGCCGCCATGGGCTCCTCGGCACCGTTCCATCCCGATATCCACACGTTGCGCGGCCATAAAGGCCAGATCGATACCGCCGCTGCCCTCCGCGGCCTGCTTACCGGTTCGGTGATTCGTCAAAGCCACATCGAAGGTGATGAGCGCGTACAGGACCCCTATTGCATCCGCTGCCAGCCGCAGGTCGACGGCGCCTGTCTGGATCTCCTGCGTTCGGCCGGTCGCACGCTTGAAATCGAGGCCAATGCGGTCACCGACAATCCGCTTGTGCTCTCGGACAATTCCGTGGTGTCCGGCGGCAACTTCCATGCCGAGCCGGTGGCTTTCGCCGCCGACCAGATCGCGATTGCCGTCTGCGAGATCGGCGCGATCTCGCAGCGCCGCATCGCGCTGCTGGTCGATCCGGCACTGAGCTATGGCTTGCCGGCTTTCCTCGCCAAGAAGCCCGGTCTGAACTCCGGACTGATGATTGCCGAGGTCACCTCCGCAGCGTTGATGTCGGAAAACAAGCAGATGTCGCACCCGGCTTCTGTCGATTCGACGCCGACCTCCGCCAATCAGGAGGACCACGTGTCGATGGCCTGCCATGGCGCCCGCCGGCTCCTGCCGATGACCGACAATCTCTTCGGCATCGTCGGCATCGAGGCGCTGACGGCCGCACAGGGCGTCGAGCTACGTGCGCCACTGACCACCAGTCCCGAACTGACCCTTGCCATTGCCACCATCCGTGCCGCAGCGCCTACGCTGGATGAAGACCGCTACATGGCAAACGACCTCAAGGCCGCCAGCGACCTGGTCGCTTCCGGCGCACTCAACGCATCCGTATCCGCCGGCATCCTGCCCTCTTTGGAGATATGACATGACCAACCCACGCCATAATATCCGCGAAATCCGCGCTCCTCGTGGCCCGGAGCTCAACGCCAAGAGCTGGATGACCGAAGCGCCGCTGCGCATGCTGATGAACAATCTCGATCCGGACGTTGCGGAAAACCCGAACGAGCTGGTTGTCTATGGCGGCATCGGCCGCGCCGCCCGCACCTGGGACGATTTCGATCGTATCGCCGCGACGCTGAAGACGCTGAACGAAGACGAGACGCTGCTGGTGCAGTCCGGCAAGCCGGTCGCCGTATTCCGCACCCACAAGGATGCGCCGCGCGTGCTGATCGCCAACTCCAACCTCGTGCCACACTGGGCGACCTGGGATCACTTCAACGAGCTGGATAAAAAGGGCCTTGCCATGTACGGCCAGATGACGGCCGGCTCGTGGATCTATATCGGCACGCAGGGCATCGTGCAGGGCACCTACGAGACCTTTGTCGAAGCCGGTCGCCAGCACTATAATGGCAACCTGAAGGGCAAGTGGATCCTGACCGGCGGTCTCGGCGGCATGGGCGGCGCACAGCCGCTGGCCGCCGTCATGGCTGGTGCCTGCTGCCTCGCCGTCGAATCCGACGAAACCCGCATCGATTTCCGCCTGCGCACCCGTTATGTCGACGAAAAGGCGAAGACGCTCGACGAAGCGTTGGCCCTGATCGACAAGTGGACGAAGGCTGGCGAAGCCAAGTCCGTCGGCCTGCTCGGCAATGCTGCCGAAATCTTCCCGGAACTGGTGAAGCGCATGAAGGCCGGCGGTCCGCGTCCGGATATCGTCACCGACCAGACTTCTGCCCACGACCCGCTGAACGGCTACCTGCCGGCCGGTTGGACGGTGGCCGAACACCGGGCCAAGCGCGAGAGCGATCCGAAAGCCGTCGAAGCTGCCGCCCGCGCTTCGATGAAGGTGCATGTCGAAGCCATGGTCGCCTTCTGGGATGCTGGCGTGCCGACGCTCGACTACGGCAACAACATTCGCCAGGTCGCCAAGGATGAAGGCTTCGAAAATGCCTTTGCTTTCCCGGGCTTCGTGCCGGCCTATATCCGTCCGCTCTTTTGCCGCGGCATCGGTCCCTTCCGCTGGGCTGCTCTCTCGGGCGATCCGGAAGATATCTACAAGACCGACGCCAAGGTGAAGGAGCTGCTGCCCGACAACAAGCACCTGCACAACTGGCTGGACATGGCGCGCGAGCGTATCGCCTTCCAAGGTCTGCCGGCACGCATTTGCTGGGTCGGTCTCGGCGATCGCCACCGTCTCGGCCTTGCCTTCAACGAAATGGTCAGGAATGGCGAGCTGAAGGCGCCCGTCGTCATCGGCCGCGACCATTTGGACTCTGGCTCGGTTGCTTCGCCGAACCGCGAAACGGAAGCCATGAAGGACGGCTCGGATGCCGTTTCCGACTGGCCGCTGCTCAACGCCCTGCTCAACACCGCATCCGGCGCTACCTGGGTATCGCTGCATCACGGCGGCGGCGTCGGCATGGGCTTTTCCCAGCACTCCGGCATGGTCATCTGCGCCGACGGCACCGATGATGCGGCCAAGCGCCTGGAGCGCGTTCTCTGGAACGACCCGGCAACCGGCGTCATGCGCCATGCCGATGCCGGCTACGACATCGCCCTCGATTGGGCCAAGAAGCAGGGCCTGCGCCTGCCGGCCATCCTGGGGAACTAAGATGAAGCTGCTGCGCGCCAGTGACCACAAGCGCATGCCCTGGAAAAACGGCGGCGGGGAGACGGTGGAGATCGCCGTTTCGCCCGACGGCGCCGGGCTTGCAGACTTCGACTGGCGCGTCAGCATGGCGACCGTTGCCACGGATGGGCCGTTCTCGGTCTTTCCGGGCATCGATCGTACGCTATCCATTCTTGATGGCGAGGGTATGACCCTCTTTATCGAGGCGCGCGCGCCTGAACGCCTGACGCAGGCGAGCGAGCCGCTGCCCTTCGCGGCCGATGCGCCGACCTCGGCAACTTTGATTGACGGGACGATCACGGATCTCAATGTGATGACGCGGCGGGCGCGCTTTACGCATTCGGTGCGGCGTGTCTCGGTCGACGGAAATAGCGAAGTCGCTTTCGAGGGCGGGACCAGCCTTGTTCTTTGCCATCGCGGCGATGTCGAGATTGACGATGCTGTGCTTGCCGCGGGCGATTGCCTTCTTGTTTCGAATGACGTCGCCGTACGACGCTCGATCTCTGGCAAGGCGGAGCTGTTCTGCATCGCCATCGAGGCAATATAGTCGGCTATTAACTGCCCCTGACTTGACACGGACATACCTCGGCTATCCTATTTCTGCGCCGCAGAGAGGATGCCTGCATGAGCGACGATCAGATCCCCGCCGATAGCAAGCTCACCACGTCAAAGCGCCGCTGGGCGGCGGAGGGCAAGTTTCTGACGGGGCGCATCAGCCGACCCGAGACCGAGCGGCTGCCGCCGGGGCAGCATCTCGTCAAGAACTGGCCGGTGCTCGATCTCGGCGTGCAGCCACATGTGTCCTTGTCGAGCTGGCGGCTCGATGTGGTCGGTTTCGTGGAAACGCGGCTCAGCCTCGATTGGGCGGCTTTCCAGGCGATCGAGCAAAGCACCCGCGTCAGCGATATCCATTGCGTGACGACCTGGTCGCGCTACGACAATCGCTGGGAAGGGGTTTCGACGCGCGATATGCTCGATCTCGCTATGCCGACGGCCGAAGCGCATCATGTGCTGCTGACGAGTTATGACGGCTACACCACCAACCTCCCTCTTTCGGATTTCGCGGCCGAAGATGCGATCCTCGCCACTGCCTGGGAGGGCCAGCCATTGACCGGCGAGCATGGCGGCCCGATGCGTCTCGTCGTGCCACATCTTTATTTCTGGAAGAGCGCGAAGTGGCTGAACCGCATCGAACTCATCGATGCCGACAGGGCCGGCTTCTGGGAGAAGAATGGCTATCACATGTATGGCGATCCCTGGCGGGAGCAGCGCTATTCGGACGATTGACGCCCGTAGGATCCTGTCGGCGGAGATATAGCTTAGGTAAACTCGGCAGGAATCGCGGTTTCTTATGTCACCGTGTCAATTTTTGATGGCTGCGGCGCGGGTTTGCGGCTTTGCAATCCATGGCGATGGGCGTATTCAATGATCGTATGATTGTTGCCGGAAGCGCCCGGTCCCTTGAACGCCATTCTCTGAAATTTCATGTCATGACCATTGCCCGGACCACAGATCAGCCTTCCGAAGCAAGTTTCGGCCGGCAGTCCCGCATCATCGCCTTGGTTGTCGCCGTCTCCTTCTTCATGCAGATTCTGGACGGCACCATCGTCACGACCTCATTGCCGCAGATGGCTATGACCTTCGGCATCCAGCCGGTGTCGATGAGCATCGGCATTACGGTCTATCTGTTGACGATGGCGGCCTTCGTGCCGCTGGCGGGCTGGGCCGGCGACCGCTACGGCGCGCGGCGGGTGTTTTTGGCGTCGATCGCCATCTTCACCGTGGCGTCGCTGTTCTGCGGCCTCTCCGGCAATCTCTTCGAATTCGTCATTGCCCGCGCCGTACAGGGCGTCGGCAGCGCGTTGATGACGCCGGTCGGTCGCATCATCGTGCTGAAAAACGCGCGCAAATCCGATCTGGTGCATGCCGTGTCGATGATTACCTGGCCGGCGCTGACGGCTCCGGTCATCGGCCCGGTGCTCGGCAGCTTCATCACCACCTATTTCAGTTGGCACTGGAATTTCCTGATCAATATTCCGATCGGGATCATCGGCCTCGGCCTCGTCCTGCGCTTCGTGCCGGATCAGCGGGAGGAAAAGGTCGCGCGGCTCGATTTCATCGGCTTCCTGCAATCGGCGGCGGGGCTGACCTTCCTGCTGGCCGGTCTGGAGTTCGTGGTCCAGGGGACGACGGGATTGGCGCCCAGCATCGGGCTCATTGCCGCCGGCGTGGTTTTCTCCGTCATCGCCACCCGGCATTTCATGAGGGTCGATGCGCCCTTGCTCGATCTCTCCGCCTTCAAGGTGCAGACCTTCGCCATGTCGACGCTTTCGGCGGGAACGGCAAGCCGGGTTGCGATCAATGCCACGCCCTTCCTGATCCCGCTGCTTTTCCAGGTCGGCTTCGGGCGTACGGCGATCGACGCCGGCACCTATCTGCTCTTCTACTTCGCGGGCAATCTCGGCATGAAGGCGATCACCACGCAGATGTTGAAAGTCTTCGGCTTCCGCAACGTGCTTGTTGTCAATGGCCTGATCTCGTCGGCCAGCATCGGTGGATGCGCGTTTCTGTCGCCGTCGACGCCGGATCTGCTGATATATTGCCTGCTATTCATTGCTGGCCTGTCGCGTTCAATGAACTTCACGGCGCTGAATACGCTCGGCTTTGCCGATATCCATGCGGCGCAGCGCAGTTCCGCCTCGACGCTCTCGAGCATGCTGCAGCAGGTCTCGCTGTTGCTCGGCGTTGCCGTCGCCGCCGCCGTGCTCAATCTCTCGCGCATCATCCATGGGGGAGAGACGCTTTCCCTTGTCGATTTTCACTGGGCTTTTCTGGTCGTTTGCCTCATTGGCGCGGTCTCGTCGCTGCGCTTCCTCCGCTTGCCGCATGATGCGGGTGCGGAGGTGTCGCGGCATCGCATCAAGACATGAACATGGCTTTCAAATAATTGCGATATTTGACCTGCCCGCCGCTGTAAATCGGGTTACAGGCTCCCATATGAATAGAGGTTCAACGCCCATGGGAGGCAGTCTTATGCTGCTTAAAGCTCTTACCATTTCGGCCCTCGTCATCGGAATGTCCAGCGTCGCCATGGCGGGGCCGGCGCATAAACATCGCACCACAACGTTCGACGCACAGGCAATCCAGACCGACGTCGGCAATTTTGACCATTCCAAGGACGCAATCCTTCCGGATGGTACGATCAACACCGATCCGTCTGTGACCGGCCCGATCAGAGCGGGCGATGCGATATCGAGGCTGCAATGCGCGGCGGCGCCAAACGCCGTTGGCGTTTCGAACACATACGCCGCCGGTCCCACCTCGCTTTGCCCTGGGCAGTAGTTTCGAAGCAGACAGGTTAGACCACCTCGATATCGGTCTGGGCGAATGCATCGCTCCGGAACAGAAGCGGCTGGCGATAATAGCGGGCGCAGGCATAGGTCATGCAGTCGTCGAGGCTGAGAGCCGCCGGATGGCGACCCTCGCCGTACCGCTCATGAGCTTCGATCGCCAGAAAGGCGGCCCGCGGCGGAATTGCGAGAAGCTGGATGTTCATCAGCTCCAGAAACGTCCGGACCGCATTCCCGGCGTCGACGATTGTGAGGTCAAGACGGCCGGCGACGCTGATCGCCGCCTGGGTTACCGCTAGCGGCGACGTCATGCGCGCGGTCGCAGCCTGCATGCGGGCGGCAAAGTTGCGGGCTTCTTCCTCATCGGTCATCATTGCGGAAAGCACCGAGGCATCGACAAACATCAGGCATCCCCTTCCGAAAGAGCATCCGCCTTGGTGCCGGCCTTCTGCTTCAGGTTACGACAGAAAGTGACGGCGATATCGACAAGCGACGGCTTGGCAAGCTCCTCGTTCAACGCCTTTTGCAATGCCAGCCGCACGGCTTCGGTTTTGGTGGACGTTTTGGTCAGCGCCTGGTAGCGCCGGGCCAATCGATCGATGGCATCGTCTTTGATGTAGAGAGGCATGGGATATCCATTTCTTTAGTGATGGATATCCTTAGAATATATCCACGAGGAGGACAATCATCGCGGTAGTCGGGATCGGGCAATAGCGGGCACTTCGTCCGAAGAAATGTTTCCGCGATATTTACATGACGAACATCATCTAACGTGATAGCAATAGCTTGATCCCTTAACTTGCAGATTGCGAGGAGCCATCATGTCCGTTACCGATCCTGTCGTTATCGTCTCCGCTACGCGCACGCCGCTCGGCCGTTTCCAGGGCGAATTGTCATCGTTGCAGGCGCCGGAACTCGGCTCCCATGTCATCCGTGCTGCCTTGGAGCGTGCCGGATTGTCGGCGGAGAAGGTGGACGAGGTGCTGTTCGGCTGCGTCCTGCCGGCGGGGCAGGGGCAGGCACCGGCGCGGCAGGCGGCGCGCGGCGCGGGAATGCCGGATGCGGTTGGCGCCACCACGATCAACAAGGTCTGCGGTTCCGGCATGAAGGCGACCATGCTGGCGCATGACCTGATCCTTGCCGGTTCCGCCTCGATCGCGGTCTCCGGCGGCATGGAGTCGATGTCGAATGCGCCCTATCTGCTCGCCAAGGCGCGGGGCGGCTATCGCATGGGCCATGACCGCATTTTCGACCACATGATGCTCGACGGGCTGGAAGACGCCTATGAGAAGGGCCGCTCGATGGGCGACTTCGGCGAGTTGGCGGTGGAAGCCTATCAGTTTAGCCGTGACGACCAGGATGCCTATGCCGTCGAGACGCTGACGCGGGCGCGCAAGGCGATCGAGACGGGGGCATTCGAGGCCGAGATTACGCCGATTTCCGTTGCTGCCAAGGGCGGACCGGTGACGATCGCTAAGGATGAGCATCCGCAGAAAGTCTCGCCGGAAAAAATCCCCGCGCTGAAGCCGGCTTTCCGCAAGGACGGTACCATCACCGCAGCCAGTGCCTCGGCCAATGCGGACGGCGCGGCTGCGCTGGTGCTGACGCGACGCTCGATCGCCGAGCGAGAGGGACTGCCGATCCTCGCCGAGATCAAGGCGCATGCCGCCCATAGCCAGGAGCCGGCGTGGTACACGACCGCGCCGATTCCGGCGATCCGCAAGGTGTTGGACAAGACCGGCTGGAAGGTCGGCGATGTCGACCTCTTCGAGATCAACGAAGCCTTCGCCGTCGTCGCCATGGCCGCCGCTAAGGACCTCGGCATTGCCCGCGACCGCCTCAACGTCAATGGAGGCGCCTGTGCGCTGGGCCATCCGATCGGGGCTACGGGCGCGCGGCTGATCGTGACGCTGCTGCACGCGCTGGAGCGTCAGGGTGCAACGCGGGGCGTCGCCGCACTCTGCATCGGCGGCGGCGAGGCGACGGCGATTGCGGTGGAGAGGATTGGGTGAGGAGAATCCTGCTGCCAACACCACGGTAGGGGAGCGGATTATGTTGCTAGCACAATGAGCAGGCCAATTATGCCGACTATGCTAAGGAACGTAATCACTAAGGTCTTGGTTGCGGTTTCGAATTCGCCGGCGATTGCCAATGCCCGGCCCAAGAATCCGCCAAAAATGCCGAGCATCAGAGCAACAAGCGTGGGTAAAACTAGCGCGGAACCGGCCCCTTCAAAGCTGCTCCCCAAAATCATCGAAAGGCACGCCGCAATCAGTGAAAGAGAGACTAGCATCAGAGGCCACGCTCGCTCGATAAGAGCGACGAGAAAAAAACCGATCGTGTACGGCACCAGCAGGCTGACGATCAAATCACACCCCCAAGTTCATGCGGAGGTATATCCTCGCGTAATGCGATAATACTTGGTGGTTCTTGCCAGTCAAATCTGTGCGTTATTTTCCGATCGTGACGCCGCTGCATGCGCTGCCGCGCCAGGGCGCTATGCGCGGCGTCGCAGTACTCCGCATCTGCGACGGCGATTGCGGTGGATCTGGTTGGGTGAGTGGATCGGGCAAGTCAGGAGCATCTGCCGATGCCGCGCTTGCGTGCCTGGTCCCTCATCCTAGCCTTCTCCCCGCTCATGCGGGGAGAAGGGACGACGGCGCAAAATAACGAGCCTCTTCGCTCCGCTGACCGAGGGTGGCGCGAGGCACCTTAAGCTCCCTCGCCCCCGCTTGCGGGGGAGAGGGCTGGGGTGAGCGGCCAGGCACATTGCCGCTGCATTGATGTATTCGCCTGACCCGCCGCCAAAAATTCTCACCCCTCCGATAGCTCCTCCAGGATCGGGCAGTCCGGCCGCTCATTGCCCTGGCAGGCATGCACGAGATGTTCCAGCGTGCGGCGCAGCTCGGTCAGTTCGCGGATCTTGCGGTCGATTTCGGTGAGTTTCGATGTGGCGATTTCCTTGACGTCGGCGCTGGCACGGCTTTTGTCTTCGTAGAGCGCCAGCAGTTGCCGGCACTCGTCGACGGAGAAGCCGAGGCTGCGGGAGCGGTGCAGGAAGCGTAGCTTGTGCACGTCGTCGGAGCCATAGTCGCGGTAGCCGTTGTCGCCTCGATCGGGGCGGATCAGGCCGATATCCTCGTAGTAACGGATTGTCTTTGCCGGCAGGCCGGAGCGGCCCGATGCTTCGCCGATATTCATGTGAACCCTCCTTATTTCGGTAGAGCGCTGTGCGTTCGTTTGAACGCACAAAGGTCGCTCTAGTCTTTTGAATCTAGAGCATCTTATCCGCTTACAGGCGGTTCCGCCTGAAAGCGGGATGCTCTAGTCTCAGCCGCAGCGCGTTGGCGATGACCGAGACCGAGGACAGGCTCATGGCCGCCGCCGCGATCATCGGCGATAGAAGCAGGCCGAAGACCGGGTAAAGCACGCCCGCGGCAAGCGGCACGCCGAGAGCATTATAGCCGAAGGCGAAGGCCAGGTTTTGTTTGATGTTGCGGATCGTGGCTTCCGAAAGGTGCCGTGCCCTGACGATGCCATTGAGATCGCCCTTCACCAGGGTGATGCCGGCACTTTCCATCGCGACATCGGCGCCGGTGCCCATGGCGATGCCGACATCGGCTGCGGCCAGCGCCGGCGCGTCGTTAACGCCGTCACCGGCCATGGCAACCACATTGCCCTTGGCCCGCAACTCGTCGATCAGCGCCTTCTTGCCTTCGGGCAACATATCGGCGCGGATTTCGTCGATGCCGAGACGCGCAGCGACGGCCTTGGCGGTCTGAGCGTTGTCGCCCGTTGCCATGATGATCTTCAGCCCGCTATCGTGCAGCGCCTTGATGGCGGCCGCTGTCGTCGGCTTGATCCGGTCGGCAACGGCGACGATGCCGGCCAACCGGCCATCGAGGGCGACGAACATCACGGTCTTGCCTTCACCGCGCAGACGTTCGGTTTCAGCCTGCAGCTCGTCGGTCGCAACGCCGAGATCGGTCATCATCGCGACATTGCCGAGGGCGATCGCCATATCGCCGGCGCGGCCCTCGACGCCCTTGCCGGTCTTTGCCGCGAAGCCGGATATGTCGAAAAGGCGCGCGCCGCGCTCCTGCGCGCCGGTTACGATCGCTTCGGCCAGTGGATGTTCGGAGCCGCGTTCCAGGCTGGCTGCGAGCGACAGCAGGCGCGCTTCGTCGACGCCGGCGGCGGGGACGACATCGGTCAGGTTCGGCCTGCCCTCGGTCAATGTGCCGGTCTTGTCGACGATCAGCGTGTCGACCTTGGCGAAGCGCTCCAGCGCCTCGGCGTCGCGCACCAGTACGCCCTCCTGCGCGCCTCGGCCGGTGGCGATCATGATCGACATCGGCGTCGCAAGCCCCAATGCGCAGGGGCAGGCGATGATCAGGACGGCGACGGCGGCGAGCAGTGCATGCGCCAGCCTCGGCTCCGGTCCGACAAAGGCCCAGACCGCAAAGGCGATGATGGCTGCAACCACGACGGCGGGCACGAAGACGGCCGAAACACGATCCACCATCGTCTGGATCGGCGCGCGGGACCGCTGCGCCTTGGCGACCAACTCGACGATGCGCGATAGTGTCGTTTCCACGCCGACCTTTTCGGCGATCATGATCAGCGTGCCGTTCTTGTTGATCGTGCCGCCGGTCAGCGCATCGCCCACGGTCTTTTCGACCGGGAGCGGCTCGCCCGTGATCATCGATTCGTCGATGGTCGACTGTCCCTCGGCAACGGAGCCGTCCACCGGCACGCGCTCGCCGGGCCGAATGCGCAGTCGGTCGCCGGCCTGGATATGATCGACAGGAACGTCGGTCTCGCTGCCGTCGGCGCCGATGCGGCGGGCGGTCTTGGGCGCGAGGTCGAGCAGCGCGTGGATCGCCGAGCCGGTGCGCTCGCGCGCCTTCAGCTCCAGCACCTGGCCGACAAATATCAGGGCGACGATGACCGCAGCGGCTTCGAAATAAACGGGCACAGCCTCGCCATGGCCGCGAAAGCTCATAGGGAAAATGCCGGGCACAAGCGTCGCCACGAGGCTGTAGAGATAGGCCGTGCCGACGCCGAGGCCGATCAGGGTCCACATGTTGGGGCTGCGGTTGCGAACTGAATTCCACGCCCGGCGGAAGAAGGGGAGAGCGGCCCAGAGCACGACCGGGGTCGCGAGCGCCAGCTCGATCCAGGTGGCGGTGGGCTCGCCGATTTGGTCGCGCAGAGGGAGGCCGAACATCGGCCCCATAGTGAGGATCAACAGCGGCAGCGACAGGGCAGCGCTCATCCAGAGGCGTCGTGTGAAATCGACAAGCTCCGGGTTCGGGCCTTTATCGGCGGCTGGCACCCCCATCGGTTCGAGGGCCATGCCGCATATCGGGCAATCGCCGGGATGATCGCTGATCACCTCGGGGTGCATTGGGCACGTATAGAGCGTGCCCTTCGGCATCGGCCTCGGTGTTGGCTTTTCGTCACCAAGATAGGCCGCCGGCTCGGCTTCGAATTTTGCTTTGCAGTCTGCGGAGCAAAAATAGAATTTCTCGCCCTCATGCTTCAGGAAATGTCGCGCGGTGGCGCGGTCGACATCCATGCCGCAAACCGGGTCTTTGGCCGTCAGGTAATTTTCGGGCGTTGCTTCGAATTTGTCGCGGCAACCTTCGCTGCAAAAGTGGAATGTATGGCCACGATAGTCCAGCGATGGTTTGCCCGCCTTGGGATCGACGGTCATGCCGCAGACGGGATCGCGGATCACCGCATCCTGTGGCGCATCGTGATGATGATGGTGGTGGTCATGTTCGTCGTGGAATGCCATCGGAAACTCCAGCGCTTGGAAGCGAGCGTGGCTAGGTTTATGAACCTTCCTGTTACTGGAAGGTCAAGAGGAAAATAGGAAGTACCGTCCACAGTTGAAAGAGGCTGCTTTCTATCCCGATGCCGTTAGGGGTGTTAACTTCCGTTAGATCAAATCAATCATGGGATTCCAATGCGATATGATCTTGCGAACTTGCCGCTGACGACACTTCTGCCCGCGATGACCAGGGCAGAGGATATGCTGGCGCGGCTGGATGAGCGAGCGTTGCGGCATGCTGTCGGCAACGGTTTTCGTGAGCGCGGGCATTTTTTCGATGCCGTTGGCGCGCTCTGGGTCGGCGGCGAACTGGTGCATGTCGAGGATCTGGTACTGCATGATGCACATGTCGACGCTCGCGCGCCGACGCATGAGCTGGTCATTGCGCATGCCGTGCTGCGCGCCCGGCGACGGCTGTGGAGCGCCGAGCCGGACTGGGGGCTGGGGATGGCCGGCATTGCCGCCCTGCGCGGCGACGTCGGCGACGCCGAGGAAACGGCCACTCCGCGCCCCATCTCTATCGAGACGGCCGAAATGGAAGAGGAGGAGGATGACGATGATGATGATTTCGGCATGGACTTTGCCGAGATCGATGCCGTCATCGCCCGCTCCGGCCAGGTGCTGGATGGAAAGATTCCCGAAGCCAGGATGGTGATGGCAGACGATCCGCTCGGCCTGATTCGTGACGACGATTGGGACGAGAACGAGCGGCTGGAGACCTGGCGCGCCGTCATCCACCAGGCCGATCTCCTGCCGCCGGCTTTGGGTGGTGCCGTGCTGTTCGATGCATGGGAGCGGATCGAGCCGCTGCGGCGGCAGCATTGGCTCGGCAGCCTGCTCGTCAGCGCCTATCTTCGCAGTCGCGGCAAAGTCACGTCGCACCTCTTCTGCCTCAATACCGGGCTGAAGTCCGTACGGCGGGAGCGCCGCCGCTCGCCGGATGGCACCATGCGATTGACCGCTTTTCTCGAAGCCATGGCACTATCGGCCGAAGCGGGGCTGAAGGAGCTCGATCGCCTGTCGCTCGCCAAGATACAGATGGAACAGCGGCTCAAGGATCGGCGGTCGAACAGCAGTTTGCGCGGCGTCATCGAGATCGTGCTTTCCCGGCCCATCGTCTCCGCCAGCATGGTTGCCCGCCATGTCGGCGTCACTTCCCGTGGCGCCCTCAATCTGGTGACGGAACTCGGTGTGCGCGAGATGACCGGACGCGGGCGTTATCGCGGCTGGGGTGTCCTTTGATGCGGTGAGCGCTAGATTGCTCATCGGAAGGTGGTGCCGTCATTGTTAGTAGGACGGAATGGGGCTAGCCTGATATTCCCGCCTTCACGGACATGCACCCATGCCTCTGATCGATACCGCCAATGCCTTCATCGAGCTCTTCGCACAACCCGTCCGTGCCACGGATAGCGGCTCGGTGGCGGGGCTGACCTTTGCTGCCAAGGACAATATCGATGTCGAAGGGCGGATCACCGGCAACGGCAATCCGATCTGGCGGCGCGCCCATGGCCCGGCGGTAGCGCATGCGCCTATCGTCGCCCGACTGCTGGCAGAGGGGGCAGTGCTCGCCGGCAAGACGCATATGGATGAATTTGCCTATAGTCTGATGGGCACCAACGCGCATTACGGCACGCCGCTGAACAGCGCGGCGCCCGACCGTGTGCCGGGTGGTTCCTCTTCCGGCTCGGCTGCGGCGGTCGCCGCCGGCCTGGTGGAATTCGCGCTGGGGACGGATACCGGCGGCTCGGTACGGCTGCCGGCCTCCTTCAACGGTATTTTCGGCATGCGGCCCAGTCATGGGGCGATCGACATGGGCGGCGTGGTGCCGCTCAGCCCCGGTTTCGATACGCTTGGCTGGTTTGCCCGCGATGTCGAAACGCTGGTTCGCGTCGGTCGCGCCCTTGGTCTTGCCGGCGAGGCGAATTTTTCGACGGCCTGGCTGCCTTCGGATATCTGGACGGGCGTCGATCCGGGACTTGCCGCATTGCTGCGGCCGATGACGGAAAAGATCGCGGCGTTGTTCGACAAAACCGTTACCGATCCGTTGCCGATCGTCGGGCCGGAAGAAAGGTCAGAAGCCTTTCGCTTCTGGCAGGGCTATGATGCATGGAAAGCGCTGGGCGGCTGGATCGAGGCGCATGATGTCGACCTCGGGCCTGACATCGCCTCGCGTTTCGCCGTGGCGCGATCCGTCAGCGACGAGACCTTTGCCAAGGTCGATGCGGTGCGCCACGAAATTGCTACTGCAATGGACGCGGCACTTGCCGGCGGTTTGGTGATGATCATCCCCACGGGCCCGGGTCCTGCGCCGCGCAGGGATTCATCGCAAGAGATATTCGACGCCTACCGGCAGCAGGCCATAGGCCTCCTCTCCATCGCCGGCCATGCCAGCCTGCCGCAGATTTCCATGCCGGCCGGGAAGATGGACGGCGGACCGGTAGGGCTGTCGGTCATCGGCCGCCGTGGTTGCGATGGCGGGTTGTTGGATCTGCTGAAAAGGCTGTGATGCCTGCCCTCGCGGCCCCTGTTGCCTGATTTTCAGCCCGCATTCGTTGGATAATCGATGGCTGCGCGGCTTGGCAGGAGCCATTTTCCAGTATGCCGACGACGGCGGGAATGATCTCGTCCAGCGGCTGCCCGAACCATAAGCGTCGCTCAGAGTTTGTAAGACAGCGAGGACATGGTGTGCCTTTGCTCATTTGCAACCACAACCCTGGTTTTCGTCCAATGTAACAGTTTGTTGCGCTAAGCCACACAAAAATGGACAAAATTTAATGGCCCTACCAAATTCCTAAGCGACAAGCTGCAAGCTAAAGTCGCGCCTATATCGCACCGGTAGATCATTGAAGCCGGAGCTGTGAAGGAAGGTATGTTGATGGCTCGGACATTTCGGGTCCTGATGTCGGTAGCAGTGATTGGCGCCGTGGCCTACGGCGCCTATGTGACACGCGATCGCTGGCTTGGCAGTGCCGAGCGTCTGCTCGGCTATCAGAGCGCGGCCGCGCCCGGCGAGCAGGCCCAGGGCGAACACCGTGGCAATCAGGGGCAGGGTTTTGGCCAAGGCGGCGGACGGCGGCGTGGCAGTCTTTCGCAATTCACCGGTCCGGTTCCAGTGCTGGCGGCGGATGCGAAATCCGCCGACGTCCCGGTCTATATCGACGGTGTCGGCTCGGTAAAGGCGCTGAACACGGTGACGGTTCGCGCCCAAGTCAGCGGCAAGATTGTCGAAATCGGTTTCGAGGAAGGCCAGGACATCAAGAAGGGCGACGTCATCGCCCGCATCGACGATGCCGTCTATAAGGCCCAGCTCGACCAGGCCATTGGCAAGAAGGCGCAGGACGAGGCATTGCTGGCCGGCGCGAAACGCGATCTCGATCGTTTTCAGCGCATGGTGCAGAGCGCTTCGGGCACGCAGCAGCAGGTCGATACCCAGATATCGCTTGTGGCGCAATATACGGCGGCGATCCAGTCCGACCAGGCAGCCATCGAAAGCGCGCAGGCGACGCTCGACTATACGACGATCGAGGCGCCGATCGACGGGCGCACCGGTATCCGCAATGTCGATGTCGGCAATCTCGTCAGCTCGTCGGACGCGACGGGCATAGTGACGCTGTCGCAGATCAAGCCGATTTCCATCCTGTTCTCCATTCCGCAGCAGCAGCTTGCCCGCGTCAATGCGGCGAGCGCGGCGGGTGCGCTTTCCGTCCAGGCGATCGCAAGCAACGGTCAGACGGTGATCGACAACGGCACGCTGGCGGTGGTCGACAACCAGGTCGATCCCACCACGGGTACGGTGAAGCTGAAGGCCAATTTTCCGAACGACAAGCTGGCGCTCTGGCCCGGCGCCTTCGTCAACGCCCGCCTGCTTGTCGAGACGCTGAAGGGCGTGACGGTCATTCCGACCGCTGCCGTGCAGCGTGGCCCGAACGGCACCTTTGTCTACATCGTCCGACAGGATCAAACGGTTGCCATGAAGCCGGTAACGGTGCGCCAGCAGGACGATGTACAGGCCGTCATCGCCGATGGCGTAGCCCCGGGCGACAAGGTGGTGACGACGGGCTTTGCGCGCCTACAGGACGGTTCGAAAGTACAGATTTCCGAAGGGGCCGGCGCGGGCGCACCGCCTGCAACGACGCCCGCGGTCGATGGGCAGCCGGTTGCCGAAAACGCAAACCAAACCAATCAGACCCAAACCAACGGCAATACGGCCAGTGATGGCCAGCGGCCGCATCGCCAGCATAATGGCCAGGGCGGTGGCAATGGTGGTCACCGCAGGCAGAAGGCGGATGGTGCCGGCGGCAATGATGCCAATCCCAACGCCAATACCGGCGGGGGCGATGCCGCTTCCACCAATCCACCCGCTACGTCAACTCAACAGCAATGAACGTCTCGTCGCTCTTCATCTCCAGGCCTGTCGCCACCTCGCTTCTCGGGGTCGCGGTGCTGTTGGGCGGCATTCTCGGCTTTCTCTTCCTTCCGGTCGCTCCGCTGCCGCAGGTGGATTTTCCGACGATCCAGGTGACGACGCAACTGCCGGGCGCCGATCCCGATACGATGGCGGCATTGGTGACCGCGCCGCTGGAGCGGCCGCTCGGGCAGATCCCGTCGTTGGCGTCGATGACCTCCTCGAGTGCCTTCGGCATCAGCCAGATCACCCTGCAGTTCGATCTCGGCCGCGATATCGATGGCGCGGCCCAGGATGTGCAGGCGGCGATCAATGCCGCCGGTTCGACATTGCCGCGCACGTTGCCCTATCCGCCGACCTATTCGAAGGTGAACCCCGCCGATACGCCGATCGTCACGCTGGCGCTGCGCTCCAACAGCTATTCGATCCGCGAACTCAGCGATTTCGCCGATACGATGATGGCACAGCGACTAAGCGAAGTTTCAGGGGTCGGCGATGTCAACATCCAGGGCGGCGTCAAGCCGGCGATCCGCATCCAGGCCGACCTGCCGCGGCTTGCCTCTTATGGTCTGGCGCTGGAGGATCTGCGCACCGCAATCACCAATGCCAGCGTTGCCGGCGCCAAGGGCGCGCTCGACGGCACGCAGCAGAGCTTCACGCTCGCCGCCAACGATCAGATCGTCGATCCCGACATCTACAAGTCCGTGATCGTCGCCTATCGCAACAATGCGCCGGTGCAGTTGAAGGATGTCGCCACCGTCGTCGAAGGGCTGGAGAACAACCGGGTCGGCGCCTGGTATCAGGGTCAGCCGGCTGTCATCCTCGACATCATGCGCCAACCGGGCGCCAACGTCATCCAGACGGTCGAGGGCGTGCAGAAGCAGATCCCGCGGCTGAAGCAGGCGCTGCCGGCCGGTATCTCGCTCGACATCGTCAACGACCGCACCGAGACGATCCGTGCTTCGATCCATGACGTACAATGGACGCTCGTCGTCAGCATCGGCCTGGTCATCCTCGTCGTTCTCCTGTTCCTGCGGACGGTGACGGCGACTTTCATCGCCGGCGTGGCCTTGCCGCTGTCGCTGATCGCGACCTTCGGCGTCATGTGGTTCGCCGGCTTCAGCCTCGATAATCTATCGCTGATGGCGCTCACCATCGGCACCGGTTTCGTCGTCGACGATGCCATCGTGATGATCGAGAACATCGCCCGCCATATCGAGGAGGGCGAGAGCCCGATGCAGGCGGCGCTGAAGGGCGCCGGCGAAATCGGCTTCACCATCATCTCGCTGACGTTCTCGCTGATCGCCGTCTTCATCCCGCTGCTGTTCATGACCGGCATCGTCGGGCGTATGTTCCGCGAGTTCGCGTTGACGCTGACCATCGCCGTGGTGGTGTCGGCGGTGATTTCGCTGACGTTGACGCCCATGATGTGCTCCCGCATCCTGCGCAAGCCGAAGGAGCATCGCGGCGGTTTGCTGGCGGGCACCGATCGCGGCATGGGACGGCTGGTCGAAGGCTACCGTCGCAGCCTCGTCTGGGCGGTGGACCGCAGCGGATTCATGCTGCTGGTCACGGTGGCAACGCTTGCCGCTACGATCGCCCTTTACATCGTCATTCCGAAAGGCTTCCTGCCGCCGCAGGATACCGGCCTGATCACCGCCGTCGTCGAAACCGAGCCGACCATCTCCTTCGAAGCGATGAAGCAGACGCAGGAGATCGTGGCCGAGCGGTTACGCAAAGACCCTGACGTAACCGGTATCGTCTCGGTTGTCGGCACCAGCGCCACCAACCTGACGCCCAACACCGGCAATCTCAGCCTGGTACTGAAGCCCAGGAGCCAGCGCGCGGCGTCGGCGGCCGATATCATCGACCGCATGCGTGGTGAAGTGGCCGATCTGCCCGGCATCCACGTTACGTTCCAGAGCGTGCGAGGCATCTCGATCAGCACGCGCGTCAGCCGTGCGCCCTATCAATATACGCTGACAGGCACGGATACGGCGACGGTGGTGGAGTGGGCGGAAAAACTGGCGCAGCGGCTGCAGCAGAGCCCGAAGCTGATCGACGTCGCCTCGGAAGTCGAGATGGGCGGCGGCCGCATCTTCGTCAATGTCGACCGCGAAACCGCTTCGCGACTCGGCGTCTCGATGCAGGCCGTCAGCGACACGCTGAACGACGCTTTCGGCCAGCGCCAGATCGCCACGATCTACGGGCAAGTCAATCAGTATCGCGTCATCCTCGAGGCTGCACCGCAATATCAGTCCGATCCGAAATCTCTCGACAAGCTCTACGTCGCCGGCGCCAGCGATACACAGGTGCCGCTCAACGCCTTTACGACGGCGTCGTTCATGACGGCACCGTTGGTCATCAGCCATGACGAACAGTTTCCGGCCGTGACGCTCAGTTTCGATCTCGCCAAGGGCGCGTCGCTCAGCGAGGCCGTCACCGAGATTCAGGCGGCGGAGCGCGATATCGGCATGCCAAGTTCGATCCAGCGCAATTATTCCGGCGATGCAGAGGAATTTGCCTCGTCGCTTGCGGGCGAGCCCTGGCTGATCCTGGCGGCTGTCGTGACGATCTATATTGTCCTTGGCCTGCTTTACGAGAGCGCCGTGCATCCCGTGACGATCCTGTCGACTTTGCCGTCGGCGGGCGTCGGTGCGCTGCTGGCATTGATGCTGTTCGGACAGGACCTGTCGATCATCGCACTGATCGGCATCGTGCTGCTGATGGGTATCGTGAAGAAGAACGCGATCATGATGATCGACTTCGCGCTGGAGGCCGAACGCAAGGAGGGGTTGGCGCCGCGCGAGGCGATCCTGAAAGCCTCGATCCTGCGTTTCCGCCCGATCATGATGACGACGCTTGCGGCGCTCTTCGGCGCACTGCCATTGGCGTTGGCGCAAGGTACCGGAGCGGAGCTGCGCATCCCGCTCGGCATCACCATCATCGGCGGCCTGGTGCTGTCGCAGCTTCTGACGCTCTATACGACGCCGGTGATCTATCTTGCTTTCGAAAGCCTGCGTGCCCGGATCGTCGGGCGTCCGACGGGCACGCCGGCTCCGGAACTGGACGAAGTCGCGGGTGGCGGGACATGAGCCTCTCCGAGCCTTTCATCAAACGTCCTGTCGGAACGACGCTTCTGGCGATCGGGCTGATGATCCTCGGCATCGTTTCCTATCGTTTTCTGCCGGTGGCGAGCCTGCCGACTGTTGATCTGCCGACGATCGTCGTCTCCGCCAGCCGCCCCGGCGCCGACCCCGCCAGCATGGCGGCAAGCGTCGCGGCGCCGCTGGAGCGACATCTCGGCACGATTGCCGGCATCACGCAGTTGACTTCGGTCAGTTCGCTTGGATCGAGCAGCATCGTCGCGCAATTCGATCTGTCGCGCAGCGTCGACGGCGCGGCGCAGGACGTGCAGGCAGCGCTGAACGCGGCGGCGACCGACCTGCCCGGCGATCTGCCGACCTTGCCTTCCTTCCGCAAGATCAACCCGGCGGCGGCGCCCGTGCTGATCCTGGCGCTGACATCGGACAATGTGTCGCCAAGCGCCATCTATGACGCGGCCGATACCGTGGTGGTACAGCGCATCTCGCAGGTGGACGGCGTCGGCGGCGTCACGGTCAGCGGCGCCGACCAGCCGGCCGTGCGCGTCAGGCTCGATCCCGACAGGCTCTCCGCCATGGGTCTGTCGCTAGACAGCGTTCGCACGGCAATCGTCAACGCCAATGTGCTCGGCCCCATCGGCTCGATCGACGGCAGCAATGCCGCCTTCTCCATTTCCATGAATGGCCAGCTCCGGACGCCGGAAGATTATGGCCGGATCATCGTGCAGAGCGGCGACGGCACGGCCGTTCGTCTCTCCGATATCGCCACCGTCGAGCCCGGCGTGCGCAATAGCCGCTCGGATGCCTGGTATGACGGCAAACCGGCCGTGCTGCTC
>NZ_CP024311.1:72500-157500 GCF_002944315.1 Rhizobium sp. NXC24 | reverse complement strand
CTGCATGGCCTCGATATCGGCAATCGCCCGCTCGCGATGCGGCGTATCCGGCATCATCTCCATGCGCAGACGAAAACGGGTGAGATAGGTTCTGAGATCATGGGAGATCGCCCCGAGTATAAGGGTGCGGTTGTTGATCAGGGCGGCGATGCGCAACTGCATGCCATTGATGGCGCGGATCAGCATACGCAGTTCGCAAGCGCCCCGTTCCGGAATATCAATCGGTTGCAGGCCTTTGCCGATAGAATTGACAGTGCGCGACAGGCGCGTCAGTGGCCGGGTCTCGCGGGCCACGGCGACGACCGCGATCACCGCCACCAACACGCCGAGAAGCCCGGCCATGAAACCCACGGGAACACCGCGCAGCCGCACCGTCGGCGTATCGGCTAGGCTGAAGACGGCAACCTTGCCGCCGGCAACGCCGATCGACACTTCGATCGTCCGGTCGGGAGCACCGACCGAAAACCAGCCCTGCGGCCGTTCGGGCAGCGAGCGCAGGCTGAAATAGCGGTCGCCGAGCGCGAAATTGGCAAGTTCGCGGGCCAGTTTGCGGCCAAGCGTCGGGTCGGCTGCATCACTTTGCGCGGGCGCCGCGGCATCGACCAAGCGCAGATCCAGACCGGTAGTGTTCAGTGCCCGTACGGCCTGCTCCTGCGCCTCGGGCGGAATGGCATCGAGGAGGCGTACTGCCGACTTGACCTGCATCGCCGGCGATAGCTGATGACTGAGCGGCGAGTCCGGTTTCAAACTGGCGGCAACGAAGGCGGCGAGCTGGATAATGAACAGCGCCACGGCGACGATCATGATGATGCGGGAAACGAGACCAAGTTTCAGCATGGTTCAGACATCCCTCACATCGACGGTCAGAAGGTAGCCGGCATTGCGCACGGTAGTGATGACCTGTGCGCCATCGGGCAAATAGTGCGCAAGCTTGGTGCGCAGGCGCGAGACGGTCACGTCAATGGTGCGATCGAAAGGATCGGCGCCGCGTCCGCGCGTCCAGTCCAGCAATTGGTCGCGCGACAGCACCCGGCGCGGCCGCTCCAGGAAACAGACAAGCAGATCGAATTCCGCAGTCGTCAGGCGCACCGGCCCCTCGCCTTCGATCTCGATCGCCCTGCCGTCGAGATCGACGATGAGGCCCGCAAAACTCTTGCGTCGGCGCGGACCGCCGCCCTCCTCGGGGCGTTCGGGGCCGGCGCGGCGCAGGATGGCGCGGATGCGCGCCAAAAGCTCGCGCGGATTGAAAGGTTTGCCGAGATAATCGTCGGCGCCCATTTCCAGGCCGAGGATGCGGTCGATATCATCGGACTTCGCCGTCAGCATCAGGATCGGCACCTGGCTGCGCGCCCGTATGCGACGGCAAGCAGAAAGGCCATCCTCGCCCGGCAGCATCAGATCGAGAATGATGAGATCGGGAAAACCCCTGGCCAGCGCGCGATCCATGGCGGCGGCACTTTCGACCGCCTCGACGGCAAAACCCTCGCGGCTCAGGAACTCCTCCAGAAGCGCCCGAATTTCGCGGTCGTCCTCGACCAGAAGAAGCGATGCAGAAACCATGGATCATCCATGTGAGGCGAAGGGCGGTTTTGACAACAGGGAAACGGCCGGTGATACAAACTGTAACAAATTTCCGCCATTCTGAAAAATTCCGGCAACAGACGCCATGCAGGTTTCGCCGCGACGGCCCCCCTCCGGAGCGGGCGGCGGCAGCTACCCCGGCACCGCCGCACCCGACCCATCGCCGCTCCGGTCCGCCGGCAGGGCTCGCGTTGACAAGGCGCGAGCCCTGTCTCTCCTGTGTGTTTCCCTTTGACGCGATTTGCGTCGCGACGTTCGTCGTGCGAAGGATTGGCCTCATGCTTTATCGGGCCGGTACGCCTAACCATCGACACAACAAGGACGAGGCAACGGGGTGAGCCAAAGGCGTGCGCCGCAAAGATCGGGCAAGGCGGGGAAGGCCCGGCAGGAGGCGGAGGGTAAGCGCGTGACCCTGCCGCGGGCGCTGTCGAAGCTCGGCTATTGCTCGCGTACCCAGGCCGAAGGGTTGATCGCTGCCGGCCGCGTTACAGTCGATGGCCGCAAGATTACCGATCCGGCTGCCTGGATCGATCTCGACCGGGCGCGGATTGCCGTCGACGGCATCGAAATCTCGGCGGAAAAGAAGCTTTATTTCATGCTGAACAAGCCGCGCGGTCTGGTGACGACACGCGACGATCCCGAGGGCCGGCCGACGGTCTACGACTGTCTGAGGGATATCGACGCCCGGCATCTAGCGCCGGTCGGACGGCTGGACAAGGCAAGCGAAGGGCTGCTTCTCTTCACCAATGATACCGTGCTGGCGCAGGCGCTGCTCGATCCTGTCACGCATGTGAGTAAGATCTATCATGTGCAGGTTAACCGCATCATGGACCAGGAGCTCTTGAGCCGTATGGAACGGGGGATCGTCGACGATGGCGAACTTCTGACGGCCATCTCCGCCCGTCTGCTGCGCAGTGGCGACCGCAATGGCTGGATCGAAGTCGAGCTCAGGGAGGGGCGCAACCGGCAGATTCGGCGGATGCTGGAGGCTCTCGACATAGAATGTCTGCGGCTGGTGCGCGTCTCCTTTGGCGACATCGCGCTCGGCGACCTTGCGAAAGGCGCGGTCCGGGCGCTGACGGAAGCCGAGATTGTCGGACTTCGCCGCCGGGCGGGCATGGAAAAGAACGGACGAAATGGACTGAAGGCCGGACGCGATGCAGCCTCATGATTTCTGGCAGGAGATTGATCCGCCGCGAAGCTTTGATGCAATCAGTGAATTCCGCGATTTCTATGTGGCGGAACTGCCCGATGGGCGGCAGTTGCGCCTGCCGATCCGGCTGCTCGCCGATGGCGACCATGCGCTCGCTTCGCTGATCATCAATCAGGCAAGTTTTCCTGTGCAGGACGCGCTGGCCGAAGCGCTTGCCGTGCGCATTGCCGCGCATGATGTCGATGTCGTCGCCGGACTGGCGACCCTCGGGCTGACGCTGGCAAGCGCGGTTGCCCGGGTCCTCGGCCATCAGCGTTATGTGCCGCTCGGCACCTCGCGTAAGTTCTGGTATCGCGAGGATCTGTCGGTTTCGCTTTCCTCCATTACGACGCCGAACCAGGAAAAACGTCTTTATATAGACCCGCGCATGCTGCCGCTCCTGCAGGGAAAACGGGTTGCGCTGATCGACGACGTGATCTCGAGCGGTGCCTCTATCGTTTCCGGCCTGGAGCTTTTGGCCGCATGCGGCATCGAACCTGTCGTGATCGGGGCGGCCATGCTGCAGTCCGAGCGCTGGCGGGAGCGGCTCAATGCCACCGGCAAGCCGTGGGGCGAGCGGATCGTTGGCGTGTTTTCGACGCCGATTCTTGAAAAAGCAGGAAACGGCGGCTGGAACAAGCCTGCCTGACGGCAGTTCGGTGCCGGGGCTGTACAGGACCGGCAGGCTGGTTCATTCTAGGTCCTGGCGAATCTCCGGGACCCGCCCATGACGTTCGAACAAGCATCCCTGCTGATCCTTCTGGGCCTCATGCTGGCGCTGTTTTGTCTTGGCCGTTTCCGGATCGAGGTCGTTTCGATCGCGGGGCTGCTTGCCGGATATGCGCTGGGCCTCTATCCGGCGGAAGGGGTATTTTCCGGCCTCGCAAGCCCGGTCGTCATCACCGTGATCGAAATCCTGCTGATCGTGCAGGTGCTGGCGCGGGCGCAGCTTTTCGGCGCGCTGGCGGATCGCCTGCTTGCAACAGACCTGCCGACCTCTGTGATTATCGGAGCGCTTGCCGGACTGACGGCCTTCATCTCGATCTTCATGAACAATATCGGCGCCTATGCCATAGCGCTGCCGGTGGCGCTGCGCATTGCCGATGTCACCGCCATTCCGCGGCGACAGTTGCTGATCCCGATTTCCTTTTCGGCACTCCTTGGCGGATTGGTGTCGCTGATCGGCACGCCGGCCAACCTTCTGGTCAGCGATGCCCTGCTGAGGGTGACCGGACACGGTTTCCACTTCTTCGACTTCGCCTATGTCGGCCTGCCAGTGGCCATCGTCGGCGTGATTTTGATTACCGCAACCGTCCCGCGGCTGTTTCCCAAATCAGGTGAGGAGGATGCGGCGCCGGGCCAAGCCATAGACCGGCAGATGATTACCGAACGCCGTATACCACATGGCTCTCCCCTGGTCGGGCAGCGGCTGGTGGACTGCCGCCGGGCCTTCGGTCTTCAGCCGCATGCCCTGATCCGCGGCAGCCTCTTCGTCCCCGCAGTCGAAGGCACTGCGATCGAGGCTGGCGACATTCTGCTTGCCGAGGGGCCGGATGTTCTGTTCGACCGACTCTTGGCAAAAGGCGTGCTGATGCTCGAATCCCATCCCGACCCCTATGGATCCGATTTCATTCGCAGCGAAGCGGTAGTCATGCCGCAAAGCACGCTGATCGGCTCGCGCATCCAATCGCTGGAGGTTTTTCGCTCGCGAGGGGTTGCGATAACCGGGCTTTCCATGCGCTCGCCGCGCATCGAAGGGCGCTTCGACGATCTTACGCTGTCGATCGGCGATATCCTCAAGCTGGAAGGGCCGAGACACGCCATCGCCGAAGCACTGGAGGAATGCGAATGCCTGCCGCTGGCCGCAAGCTATGATCATACACCGCCGCTGCGCTCCTTCTGGCCGCTTTTCATTTTCGCCTGCGGCGTGCTTGTCGCCGCCACCGGTCTGCTTCGCCCCGAGATCGCGTTTGCCGGCGTCATCCTGGCGATGGCGCTGCTGAACTTCATCAACCTGCGCGCCGCGATCGCCGATCTCAACTGGCCGATCATCATCATGCTGGCGGCGATGATCCCGCTCGGCGCCGCGGTGGCGACGTCCGGGACGGCGGAGATGCTGGCGGGCGGGCTCGGCACGATCGTGCCGATCGAGCGACCGGTTTTCGGTGTAGCGCTCATCCTGTTCCTGGCGATGGTGATCACCCCTTTCGTCAACAACGCCACGGTCGCCATCGTGCTGACGCCGGTCGCCTTCGAACTGGCGGCCAAGGCGGGGCATTCCGCCAACGCCTATCTGATTGCCGTCGCGGCCGGCGCCTCGCTCGATTTCATCACGCCCTTCGGCCATCACAACAATACGCTAACCATGAGCATCGGCAGCTATCGCTTCACCGACTTCCTGCGTGCCGGCTGGCTGTTGACCATTTTCAGCTATGGCCTGGCGCTCGCGTTGATCGGCTGGTTCTGGATCTGAGGGCGCAGCCGCGCTGAACGGATGACGATGATCCCGTCCGAAAATCGATTCCGATTTTCGGCATTATGCGTTAAGGGTCCAACCATGAAGCGTCCGCCGGGCGGATGCACGAGCCTACTGGTGACTATGTTGCGAATTCTCTCCGAAGCCCATTTTCCGGAACTGCCCAATTGTTACCGCGGCAAGGTGCGCGAAAATTATGACCTGCCGGATGGGAGCCGCATCATCATCAGCACCGATCGGCTGAGCGCCTTCGACCGCATCCTCACCTGCATCCCTTATAAAGGACAGGTGCTGACGCAGACAGCCCGCTACTGGTTCGAGGCGACGAAGGACATTTGCCCGAATCACGTCATCGCCTATCCCGACCCGAACGTCGTCGTCGGCAAGCGGCTGAACATCCTGCCGGTGGAGGTTGTCGTGCGCGGCTACCTTGCCGGCACCACCGGCACCTCGATCCTGACGCTCTATAAGAAAGGTCAGCGCGAGATGTACGGCATCACGCTGCCGGACGGCATGCGCGACAACCAGATCCTGCCGGAGCCGATCATCACGCCGACCAGCAAGGAATTCGACGGCGGCCATGACGAACCGCTGACGCCGGCGCAAATCATCGAGCATGGACTCCTGACGAAGGAGCAATGGCAGACATTATCGGATTACGCGCTGGCTTTGTTCGCCCGCGGCCAGGAGATTGCCCGCAAACGGGGGCTGATCCTCGTCGACACGAAATATGAGTTCGGCACCGACGAAAACGGCAACATCCTTCTTGCCGACGAAATTCATACGCCGGACAGCAGCCGCTACTGGTTGGCCGACAGTTACCAAGACAGCTTCGAAAGGGGCGCGCGCCCCGCAAGTTTCGACAAGGATTTCGTCCGCGCCTGGGTGACCGAGCGGTGCGATCCTTACAAGGACGAGATACCCGAAATTCCGCTCGACCTGATCGAGCAGACCTCAAAGGTGTATATCCGCGCTTACGAAGCGATCACGGCTACGCCCTTTGTTCCCGACGACCGCGGTGCAACACCGCGGGATAGGGTTCGCGCAAACCTCTCCCCTTATTTCCCATAACAAACCGTCCGAATGGTCATTTCGCCCATCGAGTGTCTGGAGACACCGTCCTTTAGTTGCGCAAAATATGGTATTTTTGCGCACTTACCGCTTAAAGTAGCAAGGCGGAGGGTATTTTTTTGCAACACTTCATAATTTTTTTACCGGAACCCCCCTATTTGTCATGTTCCCACACGTGTTCCGCCGCGAAAAATCGCAAAAGGCACTGTGCTATTGCAAACTTGTTGATAGATTGACGCCGAATGCTTCGGGTCGTTTGTTGGTATTGCGTAGACAGAAGCGCCGACACACATGGGGGTCACGCTGACCCCGTAAGTTAGTGATCATGTAAAATGAATTGTGGGATAATGTGATGGTATCCATTCGTACTGCCGCCCCCGCCCTGCTGCTTCTTCTGGCAGGTTGCGTCAGCGGCCCCGATCATAAGCCACCGGAAATGCCCCTCGCGGCCAAGTTCTCGGAGGGCGGTACGAAGATCAACGGCGACGTCTCGAGTTCACAATGGTGGACCGCCTTCGGCGATAAGAAGCTGAACACCCTGGCTGAGCAGGGACTTGCAGAAAACCTCAATATCCAGCAGGCGCTGGAACGCATCAATCAGGCGCAGGCGCAGGTCGTCTCGGCCGCAGCCGGCGGAATGCCTAGCCTCCTTGTGTCAGGCGGCAATACGACCAGCGGCCAGAAGGGCGGCCTGCGTACGGAAACCGAAACGCGAAACACCACCAGCGGCGATGCCACGGCTTCGTGGCTGCTCGACCTGTGGGGCCAATATCGTCGCGCCAAGGAAAGCGCCAACGCATCGCTGGATGCGGCCTATTCCAACGTCGACGTTGCTCGCCTGACCTATCTGCAGGATCTGGCGAACAGCTACGTCAACGTCCGCTACTATCAGGCCCTCATCTCGATCGCGCAGGACAACCTGAAGTCCCGCCGCTCAACGCTTGAACTCACCAAGTTCCAGCTCGACGCCGGCGCCGCGTCCCGCCTCGACGTCGTCCAGGCCGAAGGTCTCGTCAATTCGCAGCTTTCTCAAATTCCAGGCCTCGAAATCAGCTACCGCCAGGCGGTGCATCATATCGCGACCCTGCTGAACGTACCGTCGCAGACCATTATCGCCCAATTGCACGGTGGCGGCAGCCAGCCGGTATTCCGCGGCCGCGTCGATACGGGCGTCCCGGCCGACCTCATCCGCAACCGGCCCGACATCCGTGTCGCCGAGCGTAACCTTGCCGCTGCGACCGCTCAGATCGGCGTGGCAGAGGCCCAGCTCTTTCCGACGATCACGCTCGGCGGTTCGATTTCGCCGTCCTACATTCACACGAAGTCCATCAGCGGCAGCCTGACGACCTGGTCGTTCGGCCCAAGCCTGTCGCTGCCGATCTTCGACGGTGGCGCGTTGCGCGCCAACGTCAAGAACGCCGAATCCACCAGCCGCGAGCAGTATATCGTCTGGAAGCAGACCGTGCTGTCTGGTGTCGAACAGGTCGAAAACGCCCTGTCGGCTGTCAGCCGCGATGCTCAGACGGTTGCCGCACTGCGGGCGCAGGTGAAGTCCTATCAGGAAGCCCTCGAACTCTCGACGGCAAGCTACAAGGACGGCGCCTCTTCGCTGCTCGACGTTCTCGATGCGCAGCGCAACGTTTCAACGGCGCAGGAAAGCCTCGCCCAGGCGGTTCAGCAAAGCGCTCTCGACTACATCTCTCTGAACGTCAATATCGGCGCCGGCTACATTCCCGCCAAAAAGGTAACCGTAGCCGCAAAGCCGGATGCCAAGGTCGTCAAGGTCGCTGCCAAGAAGACCGTCAACTAAGGATACCGCCCGGCTTCGTCGGGCGCTTCTCATACGAACCGCCGCAGGAAACTGCGGCGGTTTTTCTTTGGTCGAAATAAATGGGGCCAAATTAAAAATGGCGCGCTCCGCTTCCGCAAAGCACGCCATCGAAAAACAAAAAGGCCGGAGCAAACCGGCCTTTCGTCATCCACCCTCACATCAGTGCCAGTACATCCGTGGTCAAAGGGAAGGTAGAACTGCAGCCAGATTGATCGCGAAAGGTTAACGCAAGGTCAACGTCAGTTCCGCAACCGCCAGGGAATGAAAACGGCTCGCTCTAAGCGCGCCAAGCATCCACCGGCTGTCTGACTGCAGCCCATATCGGGTGGCAAGGTGGCGATTTCAAGGCCGTTAAATTTATTCTCAAAGCCTTATTACTGCAGAACGCGCCATTCCGCGCACTAAAGCCTTAGTAACCCTCAAGATAATAAGTGAAGCTGCCTAAAATTTAATGCAAATTTTGAGAGTTAAGCGCGTATCCGTTCAACCTGCATTCATGCAAATTCTCGTAAAACCGCTGAAAAGATTGAAGGAATAGCGCTGGGCCCTAACCAAATCCCGCGACCGCGCTAACTTTTATCTTATCGAAACTGGAAACGGCGTGCCGGGTCCTGTAACCGCACCGCATGTCCCTTGGTGGATATGCTGGGCAAGCGGGCAACAGCAATCAGCGCAGCCGCCGGGCAATCCTATCCTGCCGGCGACGCGCAAAGGAGAGCATTGATGAGACATAAGCTTCTTGCCGCACTTGCGCTGACCGCATTCATTGCGATCCCGGCAATCGCGGAAGCCGCAGAGGGTTTTTCCACCGCCAACGTCAACATGAGGTCCGGCCCGAGCACGCGGTATCCGGCAGTGACCATGATCCCCATCGGCACACCGCTGGAAATCAACGGCTGCCTCAACGAAACGCCATGGTGCGACGTCTCCTTCTTTGGCGGGCGCGGCTGGGTCGCCGGTCAGTACATCCAGGCAACCTACCAATCGCGCCGCATCTATGTCGGACCGCGATATTACCGGCCGCTCGGCATTCCGACCATCACCTTCAATTTCGATGATTATTGGGATCGTTATTATCGTGGCCGCGACTTCTACCGCGACCGTGACCGCTGGCGGCGCGGACCAGGTTGGGTAGACCGCCGCCCGGGTTGGGACCGCGGATCGGATTGGAACGATGAACCGGACCGCAATTGGGATCGTCGCCCGTACCGAAACCGCGACTGGAGCGACCAGCAGGACAATGATGATTGGCGCCGGCGAAGAGACCGCAATCGCGACTGGGACAATAACCAGGACTGGGGTCGCCAGCAGCCCGACGACAATCAGGGTTGGGGCAACCGTCGGCGTGACAGCAACCGCCAGGACGACCAGCAGCGCCGTCCCCAGCCGCAACAACAAGAGGCGCAGCCGCGGCAGGTGCAGCCTCAGCAGGTGCAACCACAACAGAACAATCCACGGCCGAATGCCGGTTCGCCAGGTCCATATAGCCCAGACCATGTCGATCCCTGCCCGGCAGATCAACCTAATTGCCGTATGACGCCAAGAGGCTCCAACCGGTAATCTTGCCTTCATGGCAGCGAAATGATGAGGCCAGCGACTGACATCGCTGGCCTTTTGCATGGGTTCATTAGGGATCGGAAAATCCGGCCGTTCAGCGGGGATGCGACGGCGAAACCGGGACTGACGATGTGGGGGATGAGCGCGTCTTTAAAGCTGCGCGACGGCGACCGGCGTTCGCCGGCTCAGAAGGGTTGAGCAATCAGGCGGCGTCGAAGCGCCGCGCTGCCTCAATGGATTTTCAAATGCGCTTCGCGCATCGCCGAAATAAACATCTCGCGGGCTTCTTCAGCGGATTTCCGTCCGTCGATCGCAGCTCGGCAGACGCTTCTCGCAGCCACATAAAGCGGACCGCGCCGATCTGGCCAGAGGTTAGCCATGCAATTCAAGGCCTCGGAAGGGCCGGTGACCATCTGAGAGCTGCCTTGAGCGAAACCGATCTCGATCGGGTTGCTCCATTTGATATGTCGCATGAATACTCCTCCTCACGCGCTACCACGTGCTTGGAACCGTCCTGAAGACGGCCGCACAACTCCACTATAACCTCAATCAGAGCATTCGAAAATATGGAACATTGCAAACGCTTCTACCATCTGAAGAGGCAAATTCGCCGGCTGGATGAAGCGGCCGACGAATGAGTAGAGTTTCACGTAAGGATAAAGCTTTTAGCGAGCGTAAAGTTCCAGTGTGACTGGAGCACGCGGCATTTTCCGCCAAACGGGACGATATCAGGATTTTTGCGATCTGGAATTAAACCGTCCCACCCGTAGCGCTACGGATCTATCGGCCGATTGATGATCTCTTTGCGGTGAGCCGCCAAATGCACTTACTTTTCCCGTGCAATCCGCTTGGCATCATCGGCCGAAAAGCCGGCGCGACGGGCCAGCCGTTCCAATCCGAAAATCCGATCGAGCTGATCGATCAGCCACAGTTCAAAGCGTTTCCACATGATAAGGCTCCCCCGCAACGGACCAACTGGTCGCCCAGGATGAACGTCGCGTCCGGCCTATCCATCCGCTCTAGCGAAACAGCTCCTAGCGAAATAGTGGGGGCCTCTGCGCGTTCGACAGCAACTCCTGCTTGGTGGCGAAGTCGCCGAACAGCTTCTTCAGCCGAATTTCCTCTTCCTTGCAAATCCGATGGCGCCGCACGAAATCCTCGACACTCCAGACTTCCCGCAGCTTATTTTCGCCGACCTTCTCGAAGTTGATATGTGAACTCATTTGCTCGCCCTCTTATTTTATGAGGAGAGAATGCACGAGAAAAACAAAAGTTCCTTGAACAAACCCGTTGTGGATGGACAAATGCTGCCGCTGCGACCGGTTAAGGATGTTTTTAATTCCTCCTTAAATCGCCGCATTTACAGTTCACCGGGGCTTTGATGCCCAGGCGGCGTAAACGCGGGGAACGAGCGGGCGCGTAGCGGCCCCGGCACCAGACATCGGAATATGGAACCATCGGGGGTAAGACCGGTCCGCAATGGCAGGCAAAAGCAGATCAGGCCAGAGGATAGAGCCCTCGTTTTCAAGCGGCAGCGAACGCGGCGATGAT
This sequence comes from Rhizobium sp. NXC24, assembly GCF_002944315.1. NCBI lineage: Bacteria > Pseudomonadati > Pseudomonadota > Alphaproteobacteria > Hyphomicrobiales > Rhizobiaceae > Rhizobium > Rhizobium sp. NXC24. The sequence goes on along the minus strand of NZ_CP024311.1, from coordinate 146,241 downwards.
GGTTTCAGCGCGGGCGAGCGGATTGCCGGCGGCGGGCGCTCTTCCCGGCGCAGCGAGGACCCTCCGCCGGACAGGCCGCGCCGCGCCAAGAGCCGGCGCAAGCAGCCGCGGCGCGAGCGCGGCGGTGGTTTCTTCGGCTTCGTGCGCTCTGTGATTTATTGGAGCCTCGTGCTCTGCCTCTGGGCCGGCATCGGTGCCGCCGGTCTCGTGGTCTATTACGGATCGCGCATGCCGAACGCCAGCACCTGGGCCATTCCCGACCGGCCGCCGAACGTCAAGATCGCCGATCTCGGCGGCAGCATCATCGCCAATCGCGGCGCGACCGGCGGCGAAGCTCTGACGCTGAGCGATATGTCGCCCTATATTCCCAAGGCGATCGTCGCCATCGAGGACCGCCGCTTCTATTCACATTTCGGCTTCGATCCGATCGGGCTTGGCCGTGCCGTGGTGACGAACGTGCTGACCGGGCATGCCGTGCAAGGCGGCTCGACGCTGACACAGCAGCTAGCCAAGAACCTCTTCCTGTCGCCGGAACGCACGCTGGAACGCAAGGTGCAAGAAGTGCTGCTCGCCATCTGGCTGGAGCACAAGTACACCAAGGACCAGATCCTTACGATGTATCTGAACCGCGTCTACTTCGGCGCGAACGCGTATGGCGTCGAGGCGGCGTCACAACGCTACTTCAACAAATCAGCCCGCGACGTCAATCTCGGCGAAGCGGCCATGCTTGCTGGCCTCGTCAAGGCGCCGTCGAAGCTGTCGCCCGCGCGCGATCCCGCCGCGGCCGAGGCTCGCGCCCAACTCGTGCTGCAGGCGATGCGCGACCAGGGCTTCATCAGCGAAGCCGATATCAAGACGGCGATGTCGCAGCCGCCGACGCACGCGACGAGCTATTGGAACGGCGCCCAGAACTATGTCGCTGATATGGTCATGGACCAGCTTCCCGGCCTGATCGGCGGCGCCGTCAAAGAAGATCTGACGGTGGACACCACGATCGACACCTCGCTGGAACAGAAGGCCGAACAGTCCCTGAACGATGTGCTTGCGAAGGACGGCAAGAAACTCAACGCTTCGCAGGCCTCCCTCGTCTCCGTAGATGCAACGGGCGCCATCCGTGCACTGGTGGGTGGGCGGGACTATGCGCAGAGCCAGTTCAACCGCGCCGTCACCGCCAAGCGCCAGCCGGGCTCTGCCTTCAAGCCCTTCGTCTATACCGCTGCGCTGGAAATGGGCCTGACGCCGAACTCGATCCGCAACGACGCGCCGGTGAAGATCGGCAATTGGGCGCCGGAGAATTACGAGCAGAAATATAACGGACCCGTGACGCTCGCCACGGCCGTCGCCCATTCGCTGAACACGGTGGCCGCCCAACTTGCGATGGAAGTCGGACCGGAGCAGGTGGTCAAGGTCGCGCATCGGCTCGGCATTGAATCCGACCTGCAGGCCAATGCCTCGATCGCGCTCGGCACATCGGAAGTTTCGCTGCTGGAGCTGACCTCGGCCTATGCCTCCTTCATGAATGGCGGCTACAAGGCGACGCCGCATGTCATCACCAAGGTGACGACCGCCTCCGGCAAGGTGCTCTACCAGGCGAACTTCGACAATCCGCCGCGGGTTTTGAATCCCGATGTCGTCACCAACATGAACACGATGATGACCGGCGTCATTAATTTCGGCACCGGCAAGGCGGCCCGCATCCCCGGCTGGCAGGCGGCCGGCAAGAGCGGCACCACGCAGTCCTTCCGCGATGCGCTGTTCGTCGGTTTCACCAGCCATCTGACGACGGGCGTCTGGTTCGGCAATGACGACGGCAAGTCGATGAAAAAGGTCACAGGCGGTGGGCTGCCGGCCAAGGCCTGGAAGGAATTCATGGTCGCCGCTCATAAGGGCCTGACGCCGACGCCGATCTTCGGCGGCGGCCAGATCATCGACAATGGCGCGCCGGTGGTAGCATCCGCGCCGAATACCGACCAGCAGACGACGATCGGCTCGATCATCTCCGGCGCACTCGGCGGCAATGGCGGGCAGGCTTCGCTGCAGCAGGGCCAGCCGACGCTCCAGCAACGGCCGGCGCAGCAACCGGTTCAACAGCGCCAACAGCCCGTCGATCAGGCAACGCTGAATGACGATCCCGAGGATCTGCCGCCCGTGGGCCTTGCCGACAACAATCCCTACAGCTCGGACGAGTATGATAACGGCGATATCCCGCCTGCCGATATCGGCGATCCCGGCCCGATAACGGCGACAGTACGGCGGCACCGCTCCTCGCTTCTCGATGTCATCCTCGGGCAATAAGAAGCGATTCCTGGCATTGCCGCTTGCATGGCGGGGGCAAGGCTGATCTGATAGATGGTCGCGCCATTTCCCAAGGGTTCACAACCTCGATGTGGCACTGTGGAATTTGCGCGACAAACCATTCGTTTTGCTGGATTCCGGGTGATTTCCTGCCTTGCAGTCAGTAAAACCGCTACTTATATACGCGGCATCACCGCAGTCATGGCTGCGCAATCCTCAAGACCATCCCGTAAGGGGCTGTCAATGGAATGCCTGACAGGGGTTCCGATAGCTTGCTTCAAGGAGAGAATGACATGGCAAAAGTAATTGGTATCGACCTTGGAACCACGAATTCCTGCGTCGCCGTCATGGACGGTAAGGACGCGAAAGTGATCGAGAATGCCGAAGGCGCCCGCACCACCCCCTCGATGGTAGCCTTCACGGACGACAGCGAACGCCTCGTCGGCCAGCCGGCCAAGCGCCAGGCGGTCACCAACCCCACCAACACCCTCTTCGCTGTCAAGCGCCTGATCGGCCGCCGCTACGAAGATCCGACCGTCGAGAAGGACAAGCACCTCGTTCCCTTCACGATCGTCCGCGGCGACAACGGCGACGCTTGGGTCGAGGCACAGGGCAAGGGCTATTCGCCCGCACAAGTTTCCGCAATGATCCTTCAGAAGATGAAGGAAACCGCCGAATCCTACCTCGGCGAAAAGGTCGAAAAGGCCGTTATCACCGTTCCCGCTTACTTCAACGACGCGCAGCGCCAGGCAACCAAGGATGCCGGCAAGATCGCCGGTCTTGAAGTTCTGCGCATCATCAACGAGCCGACCGCTGCCGCGCTCGCCTATGGCCTCGACAAGAAGGACGGCAAGACGATCGCCGTTTACGACCTTGGCGGCGGCACCTTCGATATCTCCATCCTGGAAATCGGCGACGGCGTCTTCGAAGTGAAGTCGACCAACGGCGACACCTTCCTCGGCGGTGAAGACTTCGACATGCGCCTCGTCGAATATCTCGTTGCTGAGTTCAAGAAGGACAACGGCATCGACCTCAAGGGCGACAAGCTGGCTCTGCAGCGCCTCAAGGAAGCTGCCGAAAAGGCCAAGATCGAACTGTCGTCTTCGCAGCAGACCGAAATCAACCTGCCCTTCATCACGGCAGACGCCACCGGCCCGAAGCACCTGACGCTGAAGCTGACCCGCGCCAAGCTGGAAAGCCTGGTCGACGATCTCGTTCAGCGCACCATCGCTCCCTGCAAGGCCGCCCTCAAGGATGCCGGCGTTACCGCGGCTGAAATCGATGAGGTCGTTCTCGTCGGCGGCATGAGCCGCATGCCGAAGGTACAGGAAATCGTCAAGCAACTGTTCGGCAAGGAGCCGCACAAGGGCGTCAACCCGGATGAAGTCGTCGCACTCGGCGCTGCCATCCAGGCTGGCGTTCTGCAGGGCGACGTCAAGGACGTTCTGCTGCTCGACGTGACCCCGCTGTCTCTCGGCATCGAAACGCTGGGCGGCGTCTTCACCCGTCTGATCGAGCGTAACACGACGATCCCGACGAAGAAGTCGCAGACCTTCTCGACCGCCGACGACAACCAGTCGGCCGTGACCATCCGCGTTTCGCAGGGCGAGCGCGAAATGGCTGCCGACAACAAGCTGCTCGGCCAGTTCGACCTCGTCGGCCTGCCGCCGGCTCCGCGTGGTGTACCGCAGATCGAAGTCACCTTCGATATCGACGCCAACGGCATCGTGCAGGTTTCGGCCAAGGACAAGGGCACCGGCAAGGAACAGCAGATCCGCATCCAGGCTTCCGGCGGTCTTTCCGACGCCGACATCGAAAAGATGGTCAAGGATGCCGAGGCCCATGCTGCCGAGGACAAGAAGCGCCGCGAAGGCGTGGAAGCCAAGAACCAGGCTGAAAGCCTGATCCACTCCAGCGAGAAGTCGCTGAAGGATTACGGCGATAAGGTCACCGAAGCCGACCGCAACGCGATCTCCGAGGCGATCGCAGCGCTGAAGGCAGCGACCGAAGCTTCCGAGCCGGACGCCGAAGACATCAAGGCTAAGACCCAGACCCTCATGGAAGTCTCCATGAAGCTCGGCCAGGCCATTTATGAGGCCCAGCAGGCGGAAGGCTCCACCGCTGATGCGTCGGCAGGCGGCAAGGATGATGTCGTCGATGCCGACTACGAGGAAATCAAGGACGAGGACGACCGCAAGCGGTCTGCATAATCGCAAGCCTCAACAGGTTTTGCTGCAACTCAGATCCGGCTGCCTTAGGGCAGCCGGAAATCCATTTCCGGGGTCTATTCCTTAATGGCAAAAGCGGACTTTTACGACACGTTGGGTGTCGCCAGAACGGCGGACGAAAAAGAGCTGAAAAGCGCTTTTCGCAAGCTGGCGATGAAATTTCATCCGGACAAGAACCCGGAGGATAAGGACGCCGAGCGAAAGTTCAAAGAAATCAACGAAGCCTACGAGACGCTCAAGGATCCGCAGAAGCGGGCGGCCTATGATCGTTACGGCCATGCAGCCTTCGAGCATGGCGGCATGGGCAATGGCGGCGGATTTGGCGGCGGCGGCTTCGGCGGCGGTGGCTTCTCCGACATTTTCGAAGATATTTTCGGCGAGATGATGGGTGGCGGACGCTCGCGCGGGCGCTCCTCCGGCGGTCGCGAACGCGGCGCCGATCTTCGCTACAACATGGAAATCTCGCTGGAAGAGGCCTTTACCGGCAAGACGGCGCAGATTCGCGTGCCGACCTCGATCACCTGCGATGTCTGCTCCGGCTCCGGCGCCAAGCCGGGCACGCAGCCGAAGACCTGCGGCACCTGCCAGGGCGCGGGCCGCGTACGGGCTGCACAGGGTTTCTTCTCGGTCGAGCGCACCTGTCCGACCTGCCATGGCCGCGGTCAGATCATTCCCGATCCCTGCACCAAATGCCACGGCCAGGGCCGCGTGACCGAAGAGCGTTCGCTTTCGGTCAACATCCCGGCCGGCATCGAGGATGGCACGCGCATCCGGTTGCAGGGCGAAGGCGAAGCCGGCTTGCGCGGTGGGCCTTCGGGCGATCTCTACATCTTCCTCTCCGTCAAGCCGCATGAGTTCTTCCAGCGCGACGGCGCCGATCTCTATTGCGCCGTGCCGATCTCGATGACGACGGCTGCCCTTGGCGGCACCTTCGACGTCGCGACCCTCGACGGCACGAAATCGCGCGTCACGGTTCCCGAAGGCACGCAGGTCGGCAAGCAATTCCGCCTGAAGGCAAAGGGCATGCCTGTGCTGCGCTCCAGCCAGGTCGGCGATCTCTATATCCAGATCCAGATCGAAACGCCGCAAAAACTCACCAAGCGCCAGCGCGAGCTGCTGCAGGAATTCGAGCAGATCTCCTCGAAGGACAACAATCCCGAATCAACGGGCTTTTTCGCCCGCATGAAGGATTTCTTCGACACGTTCAGCGACTGAGCTACAAAACAGCGGCGAATCACATTGCTTCACGTGAAACCGGCCGGTGATTCGGCCGGTTTTTTTATTTTGAGGGCGAATCACCCGCCCTCGTGGTTCGAGACGGCCTCATGGGCCTCCTCACTATGAGGGCTGATCTATGCGGTTCGGCTCGGGAGCTTCTCCACCCTCATCCTGAGCCTGTCGAAGGACGCGGGTGGCCCCGCCGTCGCTCCGATGCACCTCTCTTCAATGCCCATCGGCAAAATCCTTGCACTTGCGCAGGGTTCGGCATACGCCTCGGCCATCGACACGAATCCGGATGCCCGATGCCGCACAAGGTTTTCATCTCGCGCCTGAAGCTGACCGACTTCCGCAATTATGCGGCGGCGTCGCTTGTGCTTGACGAGCGGCATGTGGTGTTGACCGGCGACAATGGCGCCGGCAAGACCAATCTGATGGAGGCAGTCTCCTTCCTTTCGCCCGGACGCGGGATGCGGCGCGCGGCCTATGCGGATATCATCCGCGTCGATGCATCCGGCGGCTTTTCGATCTTTGCCGAGCTTGAGGGCATGAATGGCGAAGTCGAAATCGGGACCGGCGTCGACGCGACCGACGAGGCGACGGCGCGCAAGCTCAGGATCAATGGCGCACCGGCCAAGACCGTGGACGAGCTGACCGACCATCTACGCGTGCTCTGGCTGACACCGGCGATGGACGGGCTATTCACCGGCGGCTCCTCCGAGCGCCGCCGTTTTCTCGACCGGCTCGTGTTGTCGCTCGATCCCGCCCATGGCCGCCGCGCCAGCGATTTCGAGCGCACCATGCGCAGCCGCAACAAACTGCTCGCCGAAGGCCGATTCGATCCGTCCTGGCTTAGCGGCATCGAGGAGCAGATGGCGAGTCTCGGCATCGCCATGGCGCTCGCCCGGCAGGAGATGCTCGGCCTCCTCTCGCGGCTGATCGCGGAAACACGCGAGGCGACGCCCTTTCCATCCGCCGCACTCGAGCTCTCCGGTTTCCTCGACGGGCAATTCGATCGCCCGGCGGTCGATCTCGAGGACAGCTATGCCGAGATGCTGCGCGAAGGACGATACCGCGACGCGGCCGCCGGACGCACGCTTGATGGCCCGCATCGGGCCGATCTGCTGGTGCGTCATCGCGAGAAGCATATGGAGGCGGAGCGCTGCTCGACGGGGGAACAGAAGGCGCTGCTCGTCGGCCTCATCCTCGCCCATGCCCGCCTCGTCGGCAACTTGACCGGCCATGCGCCGATCCTGCTGCTCGATGAAATCGCCGCGCATCTCGATGAAGGCCGGCGCGCAGCGCTCTTCGACCTGATCGACGGGCTCGGCGGCCAGGCCTTCATGACCGGCACGGACAAGGCAATGTTTTCAGCGCTCGGCGAACGGGCGCAATTCTTTACCGTCGCGCATGGCGGCATTTCGAAATCATAGGCGGAGAATTTTCCGCGGAGCGTGATAGTATCATGGCCATGGACCCTTTGACCCCAGACGAAATCGCCCGTTACAAGCGCCACATCCTGCTGCCCGAAGTCGGCGGCGCCGGGCAGCAAAAATTAAAAGCGGCGCGGGTTTTGGTGATCGGCGCCGGCGGGCTCGGTGCGCCCGTGCTGCAATATCTCGCCGCCGCAGGCATCGGTACGCTTGGGATTGCCGATGACGACCGCGTCTCGCTTTCCAACCTGCAGCGGCAGGTGATCCACGATACCGGCACGATCGGCGAGCTGAAGACGCAGAGTGCGGCCGACGCCATTGCACGGCTGAACCCACATGTGCGCACCATTCGCTTCGAGGATCGTTTTTCCATCGAGACCGCCGAGCGGCTTCTCGCCGGTTTCGATCTCATTGTCGACGGTTCCGATAATTTCGATACGCGCTATGCCGCGGCCGACGCGGCCGAGCTGGCGCGCCTGCCGCTGGTGACCGGCGCGGTCGGCCGCTTCGACGGCTCACTGACGACGCTGAAACCTTATGAGGCCAGCGCCGACGGCACGCTGAACCCTGGTTATCGCGACCTCTTCCCCACGCAACCGCCCGAAGGCCTCATTCCCGCCTGCTCCGAGGCCGGGATCATCGGCGCGCTGACAGGCGTCATCGGCACGCTGATGGCGATGGAGGCGATCAAAGTCATTACCGGCATCGGTGAACCGCTGATCGGCCGGCTGCTGCTCTATGACGGGCTCGCCGCCCGCTTCGAAACCATCCGCTATCGCCGCAAGCGCGCCAAGGCCGCGGCCGAATGACCGGTATCACCCTTCAGCGTCTCGACGACAATTTCGGCCGCTGGAATGAGCTGCTTGAGCTCATTCTCGCCTCCTTCGCCTATATGGACGGACGGATCGATCCGCCCTCCTCGGCGCTGTCGCTGACCGCGCAATCGCTCAGGGAAAAAGCGAGAGCCGAAATCGGCTATATCGCATTTGATGGCGATCGATTAGCCGGCTGCATATTCTGCCGTCCGGAGCCGGACAGCCTCTATATCGGCAAGCTCGCTGTTTTGCCGAGCGCACAGGGCAAGGGGATCGGCAGGCGCTTGCTGAGTCTTGCGGAAACGACGGCGCAGGAGCGTGGCCTTCGTGTGCTGCGGCTGGAAACGCGGATCGAGCTAACCGGCAATCACGCCACCTTTGCCAATTGGGGATTCGCCAAAACCGCAGAGAATCGCCACGCCGGCTTCGACCGCACGACGTCGATCGAGATGCGCAAAGCCCTGATTTAATTCAGCGAAATGGCAGCACGCGATTCGGCGGGCGATGGCCGTCGATGAAGGTGCGGATATTGATGATGACCTTGTCGCCCATGTCGATGCGGCTTTCGAGCGTGGCTGAGCTCATATGCGGCAGCAACACCACCTTGCCCTCGTTGGCGAGCTTCACCAGCTTTGGATTGACGGCCGGTTCGTTCTCGAAGACGTCGAGGCCGGCGCCGGCGATCTTGCCTTCGCGCAAAATCTTGATCAGCGCCGTCTCGTCAATGACGTCACCGCGCGCTGTATTGACGATGTAGCTCGTCGGCTGCAGCAGAGCGAGCCGACGCGCCGAAATCAGATGGAAGGTCGCCGGCGTCGACGGGCAGTTGACGGAGACGATGTCGACGCGGGCAAGCATCTGATCGAGGCTGTCCCAATAGGTCGCCTCCAGCTCGTCTTCGGTCGCCAGGCTGACGCGCTTGCGGTTGTGATAATGGATGGAGAGGCCGAATGCCTTGGCGCGGCGGGCGACGGCGGTGCCGATGCGGCCCATGCCGACGATGCCGATACGCTTGCCGTGAATGCGGCGCCCAAGCATCCAGGTGGGCGACCAGCCGGCCCATTCGCCGGGCTTGTCCGTCAGCACGCGCGCACCTTCGGCGAGGCGCCGCGGCACGGCAAGAATCAACGCCATGGTCATGTCGGCCGTGTCCTCGGTCAGGACATTCGGCGTGTTGGTGACGGTGATGCCACGACGGGCCGCCGCTTCGACGTCGATATGGTCGGTGCCGTTGGAAAAGCTGGCGATCAGCTTCATCTGCGGCCCGGCTTCCTCGATCAATGCGGCATCGATGCGGTCGGTGACTGTCGGCACCAGCACATCGGCGGAGCGGATGGCTTCCACAAGCTCGGCCTGCGTGCGCGGCGTATCGTCAATGTTGAGCTCGGCATCGAAGAGTTCGCGCATCCGCGTCTCCACTGCATCCGGCAGTTTACGCGTGATATAGACCTTCGGTTTTTTCTTCGTCGTCATGGCGACCGGCGATGCCTTGTTCAGATGTTATTAACCAAGAAGCAGGATAATTTTCCCGTTCCGAGCATTTCTACCAGACCCGCAGGCGAAGACAAATAAAACTCGTGGGCGCGGCGCAGGGATTTGCCGATAAACCGGAACGATAGGCCGCCTTGGTCATGATGAGCGAACGGAAATCCCTATGCGTGGCAAAGTCCTGAAGTCCTGCGCTGTTTTCGCGATCGGCCTGATGATGGCCGGCGCCACCGCCGATCTTGCCGCGGCCCAGGCCGCCAAGGGACCGAGCGGATTGCCGCTGCCGCGATTCGTCACGCTGAAATCGAAGCGCGTCAACCTGCGCATCGGCCCGAGCGCCGACTACGCCGTGTCTTGGCTTTATCTTAAGCAGGGATTGCCGGTCGAAATCATCCAGGAATACGACAATTGGCGCCGCGTGCGTGATGCCGACGGCACCGAGGGCTGGGTCAACCAGTCGCTGCTATCCGGCCAGCGCTCGGCAATCGCCGCGCCGTGGATGAAGGGCAAGGGCAAGGCGGTCTTCGTCAATATGCGCCGCGACGCGCAGCCGTCGAGCACCGTCATCGCCAAGCTCCAGCCGGGCGTGATGATGAACATCCGCGAATGCACTGGCGACTGGTGCCTGGCGACCGCCGACGGCACCGAAGGCTGGGTGGCGCAATCCGAAATCTGGGGCGCCTACCCCGGCGAAGCCTTCAAGTAAAAGAAAGCCCCTCAAAGCTCCATGGTAGCCGCGACCGCGTGATTCTTCGACGCGGCGATGCATCTGGCATCAAGAGCGGGAACGGTGATTGTGGAATATTTGTTCGGGAATCTCGGCATAGCGATCGTCCTGTTTGCATCGACGAACGTGGACGATATTTTTGTTCTGCTCGGATTTTTTGCGGACCGCAAATTCCACCCGCGCCAAATCGTCATCGGCCAATATCTGGGCATTAGCGTTCTTTGCGGCGTAAGCGTGCTCGCCTCCCTGATCTCTCTCGTTATTCCCGCCGCCTATATCGGCCTCCTCGGCTTGGTGCCGATCATTCTTGGCCTGAAGAAGCTATGGACGTTGTGGCAGGGCTTTGAGGCAGAGAGTGATCCGGAAGATCACGAAAAGGCGTCGATCGGGCATGGCAATATCATAGCCGTCGCGGCGGTCACCATCGCGAATGGTGGCGACAATATCGGCATCTACACGCCGCTATTTGCCACGCGCACGAGCGATGAGATCACCATCATCGCCATTGTGTTTGTCGTCATGACGGCTTTGTGGCTCGGCGCCGCGCACTTCCTGGTCAATCACCCGACGATCGGTGCGCCGATCCGTCGCTATGGGTATCGGGTGGTGCCCTTCGTTCTCGTGGCGCTTGGAATTCTCATTCTCCACGAGGCCGGAACCTTTCGGTTGCTATGGTGATAGATTTCGTTTGCTGGCCGTGACACCTCAAGCAAAAGCCGCTGCAGCGGTCTGCTGCGAGCGGCTTTCAATTTCAGCATGAGCCAGTGGGCGAGCTTAAAGAAGCCCGAATTCCTTGCCGGCTTCCGAGAGCGACCGCATCGGCCGAGGGCCGATCTGCTCGATGACGATAGCTGCGGCGAGGTTGCCGAGCTTGCCGCAGTCTTCGAGGCTGCGACCCTGCGTGTAGCCGAAGAGGAAGCCGGCTGCGAAGAGATCGCCGGCGCCGGTCGTATCGACGCGCTCCTCGATCGGATGGGCGTCGACGACATAGCGCTCGTTGCCGCGCACGATGACGGCACCGTCCTTGCCGGTGGTGACGGCGGCGATCTTGCAGTCAGCCGCAATCAGCTTCAACGCCTTCTCGAAATCATCGGTCTCGTAGAGCGACAATGCCTCGTCGCGGTTGGCAAAGACGATATCGACGGTGCCCGAGCGCATGAGATCAAGGAATTCGTGGCGATAACGGCCGACGCAGAAGCTGTCGGACAAAGTCATCGACATTTCGCGGCCATGGACATGGGCGATGCGGGCGCATTCGCGAATCGCCTCCTTGGCGCGCGGCGGGTCCCAGAGATAGCCTTCGAAATAGGTGACCTTGGCGTTGGCGACGACATCTTCCTCGACATCTTCCGGGCCAAGCTCGACGCAGGCGCCGAGATAGGTGTTCATCGAACGCTCGCCGTCCTCGGTGACGAAGATCATGGAGCGGGCAGTCGGCGGGAACGTGCCCTTCGGCTTGGTCTCGTAATGCACGCCCTGGGCGCGGATGTCGTGCGCGAAGATTTCTCCCAACTGATCTTCCGCGACCTTGCCGAAATAGGCCGCCCTGCCGCCGAAATTCGCAACGCCCGCCGCCGTATTGCCGGCGCTGCCGCCGGAGGCTTCGAGCGCCGGACCCATGCGCGAATACAATAGCTCGGCACGGTCGGCATCGATGAGATTCATCGCGGCCTTGGTGATCTTGTTGTCGATCAGGAACTGATCGTTGCAGCGGGAGATAATGTCGACGATAGCATTGCCAACGGTCAGTACATCGAAACGAGTCATCAAAAAGGGGGTCCCGGTATTGGTGATAGCCGGTATCCGGTATTAGCGGTTTTTCCGAAGTTTGGAAGGAAAATCGGTGTCCGATGAGGTAACTAAATCTCAACCAGTCATTTGCCTGTCACTTTCCATCTGTAAACACTTATCAAGTGAACGGGCATGGGATGCGGACAAGGCATTCGGGCCAGTTCTGGGAAGGTATGATACCTTCCGCCTCACCGGTACGCGCGCCGACCACGGATGAACTGGCGGCCTGTGCACCGGGAGGACTCCGGCGGGGCCGGATGCGGGAAAGCGGGCGTGGCCCGCTTTTTTTATTTCCGACCGCTTTTCGGCTTCTCACGTTGCTGCAAGCTGCTACAACTCTGGGATCAAGTCCCAAGATCCCGCCACAGCTCGCTCGCCGGCATGTCCGAAATCTTTTCCGATGTTCTGCCGATTTTCCTGCTGATCCTCGTCGGCTGGTTGATCGTGCGTGCCGGAATATTGACGGCCAGCGTCGGCGAAGCGATGAGCGAGTTCGTCTTCAAGATTGCCGTGCCGCTGCTGCTTTTCCAGACCATTGCTGGCGCGCATTTCCACGGGGCTTCGCCATTCCGATTGTGGATCGCCTATTTTGCCGGCGTCGCGGTCGCCTGGACAGCCGGCCATCTGGCGGCGACGCGCCTATTCGGGCGGGATGCGCGGATCGGGGTGCTCGCCGGTGTGTCGTCGGCTTTCGCCAACAATACCTTCATCGGCCTGCCGCTTGTGAGCCGTGTGGTCGGTCCCGATGGCATCGTGGCGCTATCGATCCTGATCGCTGTGCATCTGCCTGTCATGATGATCGCCGGTACGATGCTGATGGAGCAGGCTGAGCGCAAGGCGAATGGCGGCAGCGGGCGGAGCACAGGCGAGCTACTGCATCAGGTAGGCAGAAACCTTGTCCGCAATCCGCTGGTCATCGGACTTGTCGCCGGCCTCGTCGTGCACCTCATCGGTATTCCCCTGCCGGCAACGCTCGGCAGCGTCGTCGACAGCATCGCCAACACGGCAGGCCCGGCGGCGCTGATTTCGCTTGGCATGGCGCTGCGGCAATATGGTCTTTCCGGCAATCTCGGAATCGCCAGCGTTACCTCGGCGTTCAAGCTTCTGTTGCTGCCGGCCTGCGTGCTTTCGGCCGGCTATCTTCTTGGCCTTAGCTCGCAATGGCGTGAGGCGATCGTCCTCACCGCCGCAGTTCCCACAGGTGTGAACGCCTGGCTGATTGCCAATCGCTTTGGCGTCGGTCACAGTCTCGCGGCCTCGACGATTACGCTGACAACGGCGCTCGGCGTACTTTCAGTGTCACTTTGGGCCTATATGCTCGGCTAGCGACGCGAGCGGCCCGTGTGGATTCCTGTCATCGCGCGGCGCTCCAAGGTGATCTTAGAAAGGTGCAGGCGGCTTTGCGTGAGCTCACCGCCGGTTGAACACTGCGACAATATATCTCCGCCTTCGGAGAAGCAGGCAGGAAAATGGTCATATATTCGCGCACCGCCGCCTTTAACTAAGGGTGGAGCGCAACAAAGGATGGAACCATGAATATTGCAGCTCCACTCACCACCACCAATCCCGCTTCGGCCTATGCGCAGAAGGTCTTCGTCCTGCAGGGCGGCGGTGCGCTCGGCTCCTATCAGGCGGGCGCCTTCGAAGCATTGAGGGAAGCCAATATCGAGCCGGACTGGATCGCCGGGATCTCGATCGGTGCCATCAACGCCTCGATCATGGCGGGCAACGTGCCGGGCCAGCGGCTGGAAAAACTGCGCTCCTTTTGGAACAAGGTCAGCGTGCAATTGCCGGTCGACGTGCTGATGGAGCGCCAACGCGAGACCAGTCGGTTCTACCGCACGGTCAGCAGTTGGTGGGTATCGACCTTCGGCGTGCCCGGTTTCTTTTCGCCCTGGCAGATCCCATCCTGGTTCCAGCCGCGGGGCTCAGCGGGTGCGACCAGTATCTACGACACCGCGCAATTGCGTCAGACCCTGCTCGACCATGTCGATTTCGACCGCATCAATCATGGCCCGGTGCGACTGAGCCTCGGCGCCGTCAATGTCAGAACCGGCAATTTCGCCTTTTTCGACAATAAGGACATCAAAATCAAACCCGAGCACGTCATGGCGAGCGGCGCACTGCCACCCGGCTTTCCGGCGATCAAGATCGGCAATGAATATTACTGGGACGGCGGCCTGGTCTCGAACACGCCGCTGAGTTACGTGCTGAGGAACGCCGCCGAAGTCGACACGGTCGTCTTCCAGGTCGATCTCTTCAGTGCTACCGGCCTGTTGCCGCAGGACCTCGAAGAAGTGGAGGAGCGGCGCAAGGATATCAGCTATTCCAGCCGCACCCGGCTCAACACCGACCTCTTTCTCGAGCGCCACCGTCTGCGCCGTACCATATCGGAGCTTTATGCGCGCCTGCCGGAAGAGGCCAAGGCCGACCCGGAGATCCAGAAGCTGAAGCAACATTGCTGCGATCACAGCGTCACGATCATCCACCTGATCTACCGCAACAAGCAGTTCCGCGCCCATTCGAAGGACTACGAATTTTCGGCGCTGTCGATGCACGAGCATTGGCAAGCCGGCCTGCACGACGCCCGCAAGGCCCTGATCTCGGAAGATTGGCGCGTGCCGCCCGGCGCCGAGGACGGGCTCAAGGTCTACGACCTGGATCAAAAGATGCGGACGCGCAAGCACGCCGTCTGAGCGACTGACCGGCATGCAAAAGCCCGGCCGAGACGACCGGGCTTTTGGCAATCGTTCGCTTGAGGCAGCTTAGTTCGTCGCCGCGGGAGCGTTCGCGTCAGGCAGCGGCTGAGGCGTGTCGGCCAGCGTGCGCAGATAGGCGATGACATTGGCACGATCTTCCTCCTTCGGCAGGCCGGCAAAGCCCATCGCCGTCCCGGCGATGAATTTCTTCGGCGCTTCGAGGAAGTGGTAGAGATGATCGTAGGTCCACTTTTCGCTGCTGCCCTTGGAAAAATCCTTCATGGCGGAGGAATAGGCAAAACCTTCGTGCGAGGCGATCGGACGATCGACCACACCCCAGAGATCCGGACCGACCTTGTTCGGCCCGCCCTTGGTGCCGTCATGACAGGCCTGACACTTCTTGAAGATCGATTCGCCGGCCTTCGCGTCGGCCTTTTGCAGCAATTGCGCGATCGGCGTTTCCTGCTTGGCGGCGGCTCCCTTGCCGCCGGCGCCGGCAGACGTTTCTTCAGCGGCGATAATTGCGAAGCCCGGCTTTTCCGGCGTTTCTGAATGGAAAATAAATCCCGACGCGAGCGACACGGACTTCAGCACAAAAAGTGTGGCCAGAAGTGCCCCGACACCCATGTTCACGTAGGATGAATTCATCTGCTATGCTCCCCTCGCCTCCGGCAGCGGCTGCCGGCCCATCTTGAATTCGCGCGAAACCTATGTCTTTTGGCAGTTTCTTGCAACTCTCTAAACGGTCTCCACCGTGAGACTTTTTGACACTTTTCCGGCAGGAATAGAAGGCCCAACAATGACAGATCCCAACTTAGACAAGACGCTGGTGCTCATTCCGGCCCGGATGGCCTCCACCCGCCTGCCGGGCAAGCCGCTCGCCGATATTTGCGGCCTGCCCATGATCGTACAGGTTGCCAAACGGGCGCGCGAGGCGGCGATCGGTCGCATCGTCGTCGCCGTCGACCACGAGGACACCTTTGCCGCCGTTGCGAATGCCGGCTTCGAAGTCGTCATGACGCGCAAGGATCACCAATCCGGCTCGGACCGGATCTATGAGGCCCTGCAGGCCGTGGATCCCGAGGGTCATGCCGAGATCATCGTCAACGTCCAGGGCGATCTGCCGACCGTCGATCCCGAAACCATCCGCGCGTCGCTGCGCCCGCTGGAAGACCCGGCCGTCGATATCGCCACGCTGACCGTCGAGATCAAAGACGAGGAAGAAAAGAAGCTGCCGAGTGTCGTCAAGGTTGTCGGCTCGCCCGTTTCGGACAGCCGTCTGCGCGCACTTTACTTCACTCGCGCCACCGCTCCCTACGGCAACGGGCCGCTTTATCATCACATTGGCCTCTACACCTATCGCCGCGCCGCGCTGGAAAAATTCGTCAGCCTCGGCCCTTCGACGCTGGAAAAACGCGAATCACTGGAGCAATTGCGGGCGCTGGAAGCCGGCATGCGCATCGATGTCGAGATCGTTGACACAATACCGCTCGGTGTCGATACTCCCGCCGACCTCGAAAAGGCCCGCCGTATCCTTTCCGGCGCCTCTCTCTGACGGAATTTCCCCAAAGGCAGTCCAATGATCACCAAGACCAACAAGATCTCTTTCCAGGGCGACTACGGCGCCAATTCCGACATGGCCTCCCGTGACATGTTCCCGACGATGGAGCCGCTGCCTTGCCAGACCTTCGAGGACGCCTTCACCGCCGTCGACAATGGCGAAGCCGATCTCGGCATGATCCCGATCGAAAACACGATCGCCGGCCGGGTCGCCGATATCCATCATCTGCTGCCGGAATCGCGGCTGCATATCGTCGGCGAATATTTCATGCCGATCCATTTCCAGCTCATGGTGCTGCCAGGTGTGAAGAAGGAAGAAATCCGGACGGTGCACAGCCACATCCATGCGCTTGGCCAGTGCCGCAAGATAGTGCGCGCCAATGGCTGGAAGCCGATCATCGCCGGCGATACGGCGGGGGCGGCCAAGCTCGTGCAGGAAACCGGCGACCGCACCATGGCCGCCCTTGCGCCGCGGCTGGCGGCCGACCTCTATGGGCTGGAAATCGTTGCGGAAAATGTCGAGGATACCGAGAGCAACGTCACGCGCTTCGTCATCCTGTCGCGTGACGAAAACTGGGCGCAGCGCAGCTCGACCGAGGAAAAGATCGTCACCACCTTCGTCTTCAACGTGCGCAACATTCCGGCTGCGCTCTACAAGGCCTTGGGCGGCTTTGCCACCAACGGTATCAACATGACCAAGCTCGAAAGCTATCAGCTCGGCGGCCGTTTTGTAGCGACGCAGTTCTATGCCGATATCGAGGGCCATCCGTCCGATGCCCATGTGCGCCGCGCGCTGGAGGAATTGCGGTTCTTCTCCGAGAAGGTCCGTATTCTGGGCGTTTACAAGGGGCATCCGATGCGGGGCGATCTCTAAGTCTGATCCTTTAAGTTTAATGGCGTCGGAGGCCGCCTCGTCCTTCGAGGCTTCGCTCTTCGAGCTCCGCACCTCAGGATGAGGCGGGGGAGAATTTCGCTATTGACCCAAAGGGTTAGCCCTCATGGTGAGGTGCGAAGGCCGCCGGGCTGCAGCCTCGAACCGCGAGGGCGGGTTGCGGTACCCTTATGGTTGCCATCGAGCGGCTATTCCGCAGCCTTGGTGACGACCTCGATACGGTGCCCATCCGGATCGATGACAAAGGCTGCAAAATAATTCGGCCCGTAATGAGGCCGAAGACCAGGCGGCCCGTTGTCCTTTCCGCCATGGGCGAGCGCTGCTTTGTGAAAGGAGACGATGGCATCACGGCTTGGCGCGACAAAGGCGAGATGGAAGCCCGGACCTGGCGCGTGGGCTTCCTTGCCACGCAATTTGATGGCGAACTTATCGCCCCCACCCGGCGGGCCGTATCCGATCGCCTGGTTGGGATCGCCGGGGTTCAAGTCTTCCCAAACCCTGACATAGCCGAGCGGTGCGAAGGCGGCGTCGTAAAAGGTGGCGGCTCTCTCGATATCTGAGACGCCGAATGAAATATGATGCAGCAATTGTTCCTCGCATTGCTCTGAATTTATCGATCAGTCTCTTCTGCGAATGCACCTCACCATGACGTGGACCATGTTCCGTGGCGGAGCATACAGGATCAGCCCTCATGGTGAGGTGCGAAAGCCCAAAGGGCTGCAGCCTCGAACCACGAGGGCGGGTGACCTGGTCGCAATTCACTTATCCGGCTCACAAACCCTGAGACGATGACCGTCGGGATCCAGCACGACGAAGGTCGGGCCGAAATCCATGGTCGTCAGTTCCTGCGCAATCGGCAGGCCGCGGGCTTTCCAGTCCTGGTAATGTTCCGCGACCGCGCCTTCGCCTTCGACCATGAAGGCGAGTTCACCGCGATTGCCGATGGCCGAGGGCTGCGGCTCGACGTTGCTGCGGCGCCAGAGGCCGAGGGTGAAACCATTGTCGAGCGGGAAGGCAGCGAAATTCGGCGCGGCAACGGCGGGCTCGCGGCCGAGCAGGTCGCGATAGAAAGGCACGCTTTCGGCCGGGTCCTTAACGTAGAAGATGATGAGATTCGGGCTTGTCATTTGGATATTCCTCTCGTTTTACGGGGATATAAGGGCATGAAAGATGCAGTCCGGCAGGCGAGGCGGAGCCTGCCGGGTGATGGATTTGTCAGCGGATTGGATGTTTATGGGGATGCGCTTTTAGAGCGTATCGCGATCTGCCAGAGTCGCTTTCTCGGGCTTTAAACTCTTGATTTTACGAATGTCTTTATCGCCCAAATCGCTTCGGCCTTAGTGCATCCGTTCTTCCTCACGGTATGGCGCGTGGCCGTCCAGAAAGCCCAGATCGCGCTTGACCAAATCAGACGCTCCCTCGAGATCGAGGTGATTTCGGCTGCCGGCAAAATAGCCCAGTGCAACCCGCAAGAAGCGGGCGGGCCATGTCGGCACAGAGAAATCTTTGCCTTTGCGCGCCTCGATGACGCCGCGATGCGTTTGTTTCGTGACGATGAAAGCGTGGCTTGCCATGATCGGTCCTCCTTCCTGCTTGGGATGGTGCCCATCATAGTCGTACCTACTGACAGTTTCTGGCAGTAGCGTTGCTCTTGAGGATCAATCGTGAAGCATGCCCTCCCGGGCATTCCATTCCCTCGCCAGCGTAACACGGCGTCGCGGGTAGCGTGCGTCCAGCACCGCAAAATCGACGATGCGGTCGGCGCGGAAATGACGAAAATCCTGGCGCAGCTCGCACCAGGCCATGATGATGCGCGCATTATCGAAATAGCCGAGCGCGAAGGGCCAGATGCGCCGGGTCGAGATAGCGCCGTTGACGTCGCCATAGGTCAATTGCACCATGCGTTCGCCGCGGATCGCCTTGCGCATCAGGGAAAGATCAGCCTTATCCTCCGTTATGCGGCGCGTTGCGACGACCACCGCCGCCTGATCGACCGCCTCGCGCATTTCGGCGGGCAGCACCGCAGCGATCTTGGCAAGAGCATCGGCGCCGGCGGCGGCCAATCGCGAATCGGTTGCGCGTGCGACCCATCTCGATCCCAGCACCAGCGCCTCGATCTCATCCTGCGAAAACATCATCGGCGGCAGCATGAAGCCGGGCTTCAGAACATAGCCGATGCCAGGCTCGCCTTCGATCATGGCACCCTGCGTCTGCAGGCTGGCGATATCGCGATAGAGCGTGCGCAGGCTGACGCCAGTCTCGTCGGCAAGGGTCGCGCCGCTGACCGGACGTCGGTAGCGCCTGAGCGTCTGCAATAGGGTCAGCAGCCGTTCCGAGCGCGCCATGACGAGCGCCTATCGCTTCCATTCCACCCAGTCGCGCATCAGGCGATGGGCGATGGCGCCCTTGGGTGGCGAGGTGTTACCGGAGGCCGAGACGCGATCGAGCATGGCAAGCGTCTCTTCCGGTGTGAACCAGCGGCAGTCATCGAGCTCGGCGGTGTCCATATGGATCTCCCTCGACTTCGCCTCGGCATAGCAGCCGATCATCAGGGAGTGCGGCATCGGCCAGG
The DNA here is from genome assembly GCF_002944315.1 of Rhizobium sp. NXC24. Taxonomy (NCBI): domain Bacteria; kingdom Pseudomonadati; phylum Pseudomonadota; class Alphaproteobacteria; order Hyphomicrobiales; family Rhizobiaceae; genus Rhizobium; species Rhizobium sp. NXC24. The sequence continues at coordinate 126,523 of NZ_CP024311.1, read as the reverse complement.
GTTGCGAGGCATGGTAGCGCACACGGCCAATGCGGATGCCAGACTCCTCATGCGTCTCGCGACGCACGGCATTTTCGATGGTTTCGCCCGGTTCGACAAAACCGGCGAGACAGGAATACATGCCGGGTGCGAAATGATGGCTGCGGCCGAGCAGGCAGAGATTTTTCTCCTCGTCGATCGTCAGCATGATGACGACCGGATCGGTGCGCGGAAAGATCATGTGTTCGCAGGCCGTGCAGACGCGCTTGTAGCCGCCGATTCGGCTTTCCATGACCGAGCCGCATCGGCCGCAGAACCGATTGTCGTGGTTCCAGCGGATAAGGCTCATGCCCTGCGCCGCTTCGCCGAGAATTTCACCTTCGAGCAGGAGATCGCGCCAAAGCGAGCGCATGTCGGCGGGCTTGTAGTGGCTGGCGAGATCGTCGGCATTGATGCGCACCGGCACGGCCAGTCGCGGTTCGCCGGTCTTGCGGTAACCGAGCAGCACCGCCGCCTCCCAGTCGGGATCGAGTTCCTGCAGTTCGTAGCGCGCAAACAGCGGATCGAGCACCTGGCCGTCATGTTTCAGGACCAGCCTGTCCCTGGCGAAAGCAAGGATATGCGTGCCGTCCTTGGAAAGAGCTCGCTCGACCGATTCCTCGTCGCGGTGCTCGGCGTCCCGGTTAAGCTGGTTTTCCGCAAAGGCGGTGAGGCTGCTGGCTTCCGGGTGGGGGGCATCCGTAGAGAAGATGGAATGGTTCATTGTGAAAGCGTTTCCCGCAACTTGGCTATGAAGCTGTTCATATCTTCGTCCGCATAGGGTTCCGCTTTGCCGTAGCCCCAGATCGGGCCGGGCCAGTTCGTGTCCCCTTCGAACCGCGCAATGACATGAACATGAAGCTGACGGACGATATTTCCAAGGGCCCCGATGTTGATTTTTGTCGCTCCGGTCACCGCCTTCAAGGCGGCTGCGACCTTATTCGTCTCGAAGGTCAACAGCACCTGGTCGAGCGGTGTCAGCTCGAATATTTCCGACATGCCGGGCCGACGGGGCACCAGCAACAGCCATGGCCAGCGGCGATCCTTCATCAGCCGCACGTCGCAAAGGCCGGTAATGGCGACGGAAACGCTGTCATTCGCCAGACGATTGTCGAGCGCAAAATCCTGCAATGGGTTGTCCTCCAGTGTTTTATCAAATGTTTAGCAGTTTTTTTTGACCTTGGCTTGCTTTTGATGCCGATATTGCCGATATGTGCATCCGGGAGGTTGGTGGTGGACGAGCCACTCGCCAACCGGGTCAGGTCCGGAAGGAAGCAGCCCTAACGAGCCCGGCACGGGTCATCGTGCCAGCCTCCCACCCTTTCCGAAAGCAAGGCCCGGCTTTCTGCGGGCGACAAGCAGGGCGATGAGCGACACCGAGCGACAAGCAAAAGATGCCGCTTCGACCGGCACCGGTTACCGGGTTCTGGCTCGCAAATACCGGCCCAAGGATTTCACGGACCTAATGGTCGGCCAGGAGCCGATGGTTCGCACGCTGACCAATGCGTTCGAGACCGGCCGCGTTGCCCAGGCCTATATGCTGACCGGCGTGCGCGGCGTCGGCAAGACGACGACGGCCCGCATCCTGGCGCGCGCGCTCAACTACAAGACCGCCGAGATCGACCGCCCGACCATCGACCTGCGCGAGCCTGGCGAACATTGCCAGGCGATCATGGAAGGCCGGCATGTCGATGTCATCGAGATGGACGCCGCCTCACATACCGGTATCGACGATATCCGCGAGATCATCGAGCAGGTGCGCTACCGTCCGGTTTCGGCGCGCTACAAGGTCTATATCATCGACGAAGTGCATATGCTGTCGACGGCCGCCTTCAACGGGTTGCTGAAAACGCTGGAAGAGCCGCCGGAGCATGTGAAGTTCATCTTCGCCACCACCGAAATCCGCAAGGTGCCGATCACGGTGCTGTCGCGCTGCCAGCGCTTCGATCTGCGCCGCATCAGCGCTTCCGACCTAGTCGGCCTGTTCACCACCATCGCCGCGAAAGAAGGCATCGAGGCGGAGCCGGAAGCGCTCGCCATGATCGCCCGTGCCGCCGAAGGCTCGGCCCGCGATGGGCTGTCGCTGCTCGATCAGGCGATCGCCCATGGCAGCGGCGTGGTTGCAGCGGATGCCGTTCGCTCGATGCTGGGGCTCGCCGACCGCGCCCGCATCGTCGATCTCTTCCACCATGTCATCAAGGGCGATGTCGCCGCCGCATTGGCGGAATTCAACAGCCAGTACGAAGCCGGCGCCAATCCTGTCGTCGTGCTGACCGATCTTGCCGATTTCACCCATCTCGTCACCCGCCTGAAATATGTGCCCGATGCCGCCGACGATCCGTCGCTGAGCGAGGTCGAGCGCACCAAGGCGGCTGATTTCGCCCAGGGCGTGGCGGTTACCACGCTCTCTCGCTTCTGGCAGATGCTGCTGAAGGGCATACCGGAGACCGAAAGCGCAGCCCGCACGGCCGGTGCCGCCGAAATGGTGCTGATCCGCCTGGCGCATGCCGCCCATCTGCCGGCGCCGGAAGACGCAGCGCGGCGGCTTGCCGAATTTTCGGATGGCAATGGCGGCGGAACGCGTCCATCGCCCGTGCCATCTGCCGGCAACGGCATGGGAACGCCTGTCTCCTATCAGGGCAATGTCATGGCGCGCGCGGTGGAAACCGCACCATCACGGCCCGCCCCGTCGCCGGCTGCACCGGTCGCCATGCTGCGCTCGGTTCCGAATACGCAGCCACAGGCAAGTCCCGTGATCGGCCGTATCGAGCCAAAACCCGCCGAAGCGCCGAAGCCTTTGGTTCCCGTCAATTCGATGGCCGATATCGCCGAGCTCGCCGGCCAGAAGCGTGATCCGAAAGTAAAGGCGCTGGTGCGCAGCTTCGTTCGCCCGGTGCGGCTGGAGCCCGGCCGGCTCGATGTCAGCCTGGCGCCGGGTGCGCCGGGGACGCTGCTGAACGAGCTTGCCGTCAAGCTGAAGGAATGGACCGGCATCCACTGGATCGTCAGCCTCAGCCGCGACGAAGGCGAACCGACCCTGGTGGAGGCCGAGGCGAACGAGCAGCGGCAACGGGTCGCCGATGCCCGCCAGGACCCCGATGTGGCGGCGATCCTATCGCAATTTCCGGGCGCCAAGATCATCGACGTTCGCGTCCGCGCGCCTGACCCTGAGGAAGAAGAACAAACTGCCGCCCCGGCGACTGCCGAATCCGATGACGGCGATATTCTGCCGGGCGATGATATCGAATTCTAAGGGTATGATACCAAATCGAAGAGCCGTAGGATAAAAGCGTAAAGCGGTTTTCGACATAGATTGTAGCCAAAAATAACAAGACAAAGAGACGGAAGAGAAGGACCAGCAACGATGCGCGACATCATGGGCATGATGGGCAAAGTGAAGGAAATGCAGGCCAAGATGGAGAAGATGCAGGCGGAAATCGCCGACATCCGGGCCGAAGGCAAAGCCGGCGGCGGCCTCATCACCGTCACTGTGAACGGCAAGAGCCAGATGCTGGGCATCAAGATCGATCCGTCGCTCTTCAAGGAAGAAGACGTTGAAATCCTCGAGGACCTGATCGTCGCTGCAAACAAGGACGCCCAGGAAAAGGCCGAGGCGCTGGCCGCCGAAAAGACCCGCGAACTGACCGCCGGCCTGCCGATCCCGCCCGGGTTCAAGCTGCCTTTCTGAGAAGCGTTCGCTTCAACGCGGTCAACGCGCCATCGTCTTGCGGATGAGCTCGCGACCGATCGGTTTCGCCGGCTCGTTCCGCAATACCAGCGACGTGGTCACCGCGCCGTGGCGAGCAATGGAATCGACGATGGTTTCAAGGTCTGATGGTGTCGGCACCAGGACCTTGAGCAGGAAACAATCCTCGCCGGTCAGCCGCAGGACCTCGATGATCTGCGGCATCTCCGAAAACTGTTTCAAGCAGGGGCGTATGTGCTCATGGGTCGTGCGCAGCCGGACGACTGCCATCATACCGAGGCCGACGGCAGCGGGATCAATGACGGCGCGATAGCCGGCAATGATCCCGCGTTCCTCAAGCCTTTTCAGGCGTTCCGACGCGGCGGGCTGTGAAAGCCCTACCCGGCGGCCAAGTTCCGATACGGAAATTCGCCCATCCTCCTGCAGGATCTCGATCATCGACAAATCGGTCGGGTCTAGGTCTCTCTCGAAGCTATCCATTCTCGTGCCTTGAATTCATCGGCGGAAGCAAGTTTTACCCGATGGATTGCAATGTCAATTGCCAATGCGGCATGCCACCTTCCCTCCGTCAACACAGTACGAGAGGAAGACATGAGTGAGATCATTATCCTGCCCGGCCTTGGCGGCTCGGGGGAAGGCCACTGGCAGACCCTGTGGGAACGGCAGGACCCCGAGATGCGCCGCTTTCAGCCGACGAGCTGGGACAGGCCGGAATTGGCCGATTGGCTCGCCGCACTCGACTGGGAGATCCGCCGCTCCAGGACGCCGCCGATCCTCATCGCCCATAGCCTCGCCTGCCAGTTGGTCGCGCACTGGGCGGCATCTGCGCCTGCAGGCATCCTCGGCGCCTTCCTCGTCTCGGCGCCCGATCCCACGGGCGACGTCTATCTGACGGAAGCCCCCAGCTTCGCCAATCCGCCGCGCTTAAGACTGCCATTTCCGTCGCTTCTCATCGCAAGCACCAACGATCCCTTTGGTTCGTTCGACTATGCGACGGAAAGTGCTGCGGTCTGGGGCAGCGCATTGATCGATGTCGGCGCGCTCGGCCATATCAATGCGAATTCCGGAATTGGCGATTGGCCGGAAGGTCGGGCACTGTTCGAGCGTTTTCGCACCGGGCTTGTCTAAAGCGTATCGCGATCTCTAGGATTCGCTCCTCGCGCTTTAGGTCTTTGATTTTGCGCATGTCGTTATCGCAAAACCGCTGCGCATTTTTGCGCCACATGCTTTAGGAATCATCGTCGAGAAGCGCCCTGAGCTTGTAGTGAATGGGCGCGGAGAGATAACGCGTCCGATCCTCCGGGGACAATCGTCTACCGAAGGTCGCCATCATTTCCGGCATGGTGACCTTGGCGCCGGCATAGGGGACATAGGTCACCGGCGTCCCGGCGGTGGCCGTGCCGTTTTTGATGACGCGGCAATAGATGCCGGGACGGCCCGCTTGCGTATAGCGCTTGACGAATTTCGGATCACCCATCTTCGCCGCGAACGTCGCGCAGGGAATGCGGGCCGAGGTGACCTCCAGAACTAGATCGCCGGCTATGAATCTGTCGCCGACCGCGACCTCGCGGTTATCGAGCCCTTCGATGACGATATTTTCGCCGAACGCACCGGGTTCCAGCTTGCGCCCCAACTCGTTCGACCACCAATCCAGCGTCAGCGAACCTTCGACATACACGGCCTGATCGCGTCCGCCGTGATGTTCGCCATTGCAGACGGCATCGCCGATGATACCCTCGGCGTCGACCATGACCGTGCCGCCGACCGCATGCTTGTTAATTCCGGTCTTGTAGCTCTTGCCGGGCAGTGTTTCGGCGGTGCCGATGCAGACGGCCAGAATTTTCATAGGGCGTTCATCCCTTCCGCGATTCCGTTCCTTCAGCATATGAGCTAAAAGCCTCCCATGGCAAAGCGAGTCACCGGCCCCGAAATTGAAAAACTCATCCAGCTTCTGGCAAAAGTGCCGGGCCTCGGCCCACGCTCGGCACGGCGCGCCGCATTGCACCTGATCAAGAAGAAGGACCAGTTGCTCGGCCCGCTCTCCCATGCCATGGGCGATGCCTATGACAAGGTGAAGATTTGCTCGCGCTGCGGCAACGTCGATACTGTCGACCCCTGCACCGTCTGCACCGACGACCGGCGCGATCAGTCCGTCATCATCGTCGTCGAAGATGTCGCCGACCTCTGGGCACTGGAGCGCGCCGGCGCGATGAATGCCGCCTATCACGTTCTTGGCGGCGTGCTGTCGCCGCTCGATGGCGTCGGACCCGACGATCTCAACATTCGCGGGCTGATAGAGCGCGTCAACGAGGGCGGTGTCCGGGAGATCATCATCGCCGTCAACGCCACAGTCGAGGGGCAAACCACAGCACACTATATAACTGACCAGCTCGCCGGCCTGGAGGTGAAAATCACCCGCCTCGCCCATGGCGTACCGGTTGGCGGCGAGCTCGATTACCTCGACGAAGGCACGCTGACAGCGGCGCTGCGGGCGCGGACGACGATTTGAAGGAGAGACAGAGCATGAGGAGAGTGCACCCGGCGCGATATATTCTGCGCACGCTTATCGTCCTTTTTGCTCTTCTCCCCCTCCCCGCCCTCGCCGCCTCCAAAGCCGATGTCGAAGCCCAATTCGAGAGCTGGATCCAACAGAATCTCTGGCCGGAAGCAAAGAAGGACGGCATTTCCGAAAAAACCTTCAAGGCGGCTTTTTCCGGCGTGACGCTGAATTGGGACCTGCCGGATCTCGTCCCGCCGGGCTTCCCAAAGCCCAAGGAACAGCCACAGACGCAGGCGGAATTCTCCTCGCCTGCTCCCTATTTCAACGAGGCGCGGCTGCAGAAACTGGCGACGACCGGACGCAGCTTCGCTTCGCAATATGGCCCGACGCTGAAGAGGATCGAAAAGGTCTATGGCGTGCCCGGTCCGATCGTGCTGGCGATCTGGGGCCGCGAGACCGGCTTCGGAGCGGCGAAACTGCCGAATTCGGCGATCCAGGTGCTGGCGACCAAGGCCTTTATGTCGACGCGCAAGGAAATGTTCCGTACCGAGCTTATCGCAGCACTCGGCATTCTCGAGCATGGCGATGTCACGCCGGATCAGTTCATGGGCTCCTGGGCCGGCGCGCTCGGCCAACCGCAGTTCATGCCGACCAGCTACCTGAAATACGCTGTTGATTTCGACGGCGACGGCCATCGCAACATCTGGACGTCCGTGCCGGATACGCTCGCATCCATAGCCAACTATCTTGTGCAGAAGGGCTGGCAGCGCGGCCGCGGCTGGGGCTATGAAGTGACGATCCCGGAAAACGTGTCCTGCGCGCAGGAAGGGCCGGATCTTGCCAAGCCGATTTCACAATGGAACGCGCTCGGGATCACCAGGATCGCCGGCAAGGCTTTTCCGTCCGATGAGCTGCGCGCCAGCGGCATGATGCTGGTGCCGGCCGGCCGCGACGGACCGGAATTCATCGTCACGCCGAATTTCTACGTCATCAAGGAATACAATAATTCCGACCTCTACGGCCTCTATATCGGCAATCTCGCCGACCGCATTACCTACGGCTCCGGCGCGTTCCAGGGCAAATGGGGCGATGTCGGCAAGATGCTGCGCTCCGACGTCGCCGGCATGCAGATGACCCTGGAGCACAAGGGTTACGACGTCGGCGGCACCGACGGACTGCCGGGCTACAAGACCCGGCGGTCGATCGGCCAATGGCAGGAAAAAAGCGGCCGCAAGCCCACCTGCTATCCCGACAGCTCGATGCTCGGCGTGCTGAAATAAGCGGAATTTGGCGGCAGGTGCGACCTGCGGCAGCTTTTGAGTGCTTTCCGCAAGTGGTGTGGCTTTTCCGCTCTCGTCCCTCGCCGACAGGATTGTAAGAACTTACCTGACCCAGACGCAAGGTCCGCTTTGTCCGCGCTCTCAAGAAATCGCCAGAAGCGCGAGCGGCCAGATATTCCTCAAGCGCGAGAGTCTCTTCGGTGATATGCTGACACGCCAGACGTCCCAACGTGAAAATACAAAAGCGGGAGGATGAGATGACGACGCTGTTTGTAAGGCACGACGTTTCGGACTACGCGGCCTGGCGTAAAGTATACGATGAATTTCGGCCCGTACAGAAGGCAAACGGGGTTACAGCAGAGGCGGTCTTTCAAGCCACCGACAATCCCAACGACGTTACCGTCATCCATGAGTTTGCCACGATTGAAGCAGCTCAAGCCTTCGGTAAACTGGAAGAACTAAGGGCCGCGATGCGCCGGGGAGGCGTGTTGGGCGCACCGACGATTTGGTTCACCAACAAGGCCTGAAAACCGGTTGAGGTGACTTTCGCAGGGCATGGAGAGGCTTGGCTGCGGATCGTTTGAGGCGCCAGCGATGCGGTCGGCCGTGCAGCACTGCACCGTTGCGGGGGAAATGGCGACCAAAGTCAACCTTACCGGCGCGATCGCCAGCTTGGAAATCAAGTGCTGCCGCCCTTTACGCGGCGCGCTAGTGCTATGCGCGTTTACGGTCCACGACGGTTGTGCATCTCGCCTTACTACTGATGGCGCGCACTTGCGGATCATTGCGCCAAAGAATCAAGCCATGGCGTTATACGCTGGGTTCGGAAGGTTTCGCGGTATTTACTGGAGAATTCCGCAAATAACCGCGAAAGCCGGGTTTCGCTGCGAAGACCTTGCAATTTGACGGGAACGGGCTTATATCGGCATCAAATTCTTGATCGTGTGATGAAGAGTGGGCCGCAAGGACCCGCTCTTTTTTATTAGCTCGATCTCCAAATGCATGGACAATGCAGGAGTGAACGCTTGTCGGAAGAGACAAACGCAGACAATGTCAATGAACCGCGGCTGATCGTCGAAACCGGCCTTGACCAGCGCATCGCCGCCATCATCGAGCCCGTGCTCGTCGGCATGGGCTTCCGCCTAGTGCGCGCGCGCCTCCTCAATCAGAACGGCCTGACATTGCAGATCATGACCGAGCGCAACGACGGCACCATGACCGTCGAGGATTGCGAAGAGGTCTCGACGGCGATTTCGCCGGTGCTGGATGTGGAAGATCCGATCGATAAAGCGTATCATCTGGAAGTGTCTTCGCCCGGCATCGACCGCCCGATGGTGCGCAAGTCGGATTTCAGCCGCTGGATCGGCCATCTCATCAAGTGCGAGACCTCGATCCTGGTGGATAACCGCAAGCGGTTCCGTGGCAAGATCGCCGATGTCAGCGCCGATGGTTTTACGATCGAGCGCGACCAGGTTGCTTACGGCGAAGAGCCGAAGGTGACCATTCCGTTCAGCACGCTGGCCGACGCCAAGCTGATCCTGACGGACGATCTCATCCGCGATGCGCTGCGCGCCGACAAGCTGGCGAAAGCCGAGGCTGCGAACCAGAACGAAGCGGACGAAGAAGAATAACCGATCAACGAACCGCTCACGGGACGGGAACCCCAGGGCAGGAAGACGGAGACTAAAGACAATGGCAGTCAGTGCGAACCGGCTAGAACTTCTGCAGATCGCAGATGCAGTGGCGCGCGAAAAGGTCATCGACCGCGAGATCGTGCTTGCCGCAATGGCGGACGCGATTCAGAAGGCCGCGCGTTCGCGTTATGGCACGGAGTCGAACATCCGCGCCGACATCAACCCGAAGACCGGCGAAATCCGCCTGCAGCGCCTGCTCGAAGTCGTCGAAAAGGCCGAGGACTATTCCACGCAGATCCCGCTGGAACTGGCCCGCGACCGCAACCCCGACGCCGCCCTCGGCGACTTCATCGCCGATCCGCTGCCGCCGATGGATTTCGGCCGCATTGCCGCGCAGTCGGCCAAGCAGGTCATCGTGCAGAAGGTGCGCGAAGCCGAGCGTGACCGCCAGTTCGACGAATTCAAGGATCGCGTCGGCGAAATCGTCAACGGCACCGTCAAGCGCGTCGAATACGGCAACGTCATCGTCGACCTCGGCCGCGGCGAAGGCATCATCCGCCGCGACGAAATGATCCCGCGCGAAAACTTCCGCTATGGCGACCGCGTTCGCGCCTATGTCTACGACGTCCGCCGCGAACAGCGCGGCCCACAGATCTTCCTGTCGCGCACGCATCCGCAGTTCATGGTCAAGCTCTTCACCATGGAAGTGCCGGAAATCTACGACGGCATCATCCAGGTGAAGTCGGTTGCCCGCGATCCGGGCTCGCGCGCCAAGATCGCCGTCATTTCGAACGACTCGTCGATCGATCCGGTCGGCGCCTGCGTTGGTATGCGTGGTTCGCGCGTCCAGGCCGTGGTTGGCGAACTGCAGGGCGAAAAGATCGACATCATTCCCTGGTCCAACGAACCGGCCAACTTCGTCGTCAACGCGCTGCAGCCGGCCGAAGTCGCCAAGGTCGTTCTCGATGAGGACGCCGAGCGCATCGAAGTCGTGGTTCCGGACGAGCAGCTTTCGCTCGCCATCGGCCGCCGCGGCCAGAACGTCCGCCTCGCTTCGCAGCTCACCGGCTGGGACATCGACATCATGACGGAAGCCGAGGAATCGGAACGCCGTCAGAAGGAATTCAACGAGCGCACCAACCTGTTCATGGATGCACTCGACGTTGACGAAATGGTCGGCCAGGTTCTGGCTTCGGAAGGCTTTGCCGCCGTCGAGGAACTGGCTTATGTCGATCTCGACGAAATTTCGTCCATCGACGGTTTCGACGAAGAGACCGCCCAGGAAATCCAGGATCGCGCCCGCGAATATCTGGAGCGCCTGGAAGCCGAAATGGACGAGAAGCGCAAGGCGCTCGGCGTTTCCGACGAGCTGCGCCAGATCAACGGCATGACCGCACAGATGATGGTCGCCCTCGGTGAGGACGGCATCAAGACGATCGAGGACTTCGCCGGCTGCGCCGCTGACGATCTCGTCGGCTGGACCGAGCGCAAGAACGGCGAAACGAAGAAGTTCGAAGGCCTGTTCTCCAAGCTCGAAGTGTCGCGCGTCGAAGCCGAGCAGATGGTCGTGCAGGCCCGTCTGCTGGCCGGTTGGATCACGGAAGCCGATCTCGCTGCCGAGGCCGAAGAGGCATCGGAGGACGAGGCCGAGCAGGAAGCATGATAAACGCAGATGGGCCGAAGGCTCCGCCGGAAGACGACGATCTCTCGGGCGACGGCACAAATGGCCGTATGTGCATCGTAACACGCGAAAGCGGATCGCCGGACGAGCTGATCCGCTTCGTGGCCGCTCCGGATGGGACCGTGGTTCCCGATCTGAAGCGGCAACTGCCGGGACGCGGATGCTGGGTCAAACTCGACCGGGCGCTGGTGGACAAGGCAGTGGCGAAGAAAATGTTCTCCCGCGCCCTGAAGGCGGAGGTGACGGCACCGAGCGATCTCGGCGCCACCGTCGACCGCCTTCTTGCGGCGCAACTTGCCGGGATGATGCACATGGCGCGCAAGGCGGGCCAGTTCGTAAGCGGCTCGTCGAAGGTTGATGGCGCCGTTCGCAACGGCTCGGCACGTGCCGTGTTCCATGCGATGGATGCCGCTGCCGACGGCGTTCGCAAGATCGACCAGGCACGCAAGGCCTGGCATCTTGGCATGGAGACTGAAGAAGAAATACCGTCATTCCGTGTCTTCACGGAGGCGGAAATGGAAGAACTGATGGGCCAGAACGCTTTTATCCATGCCGCAGCGCTTGCAGGGCAGGCAGGTGAGGGTGTAGTGAAGCGCGCAAACCTGCTCGAACGGTACCGCAACGGCGGTCAGTCCCGGGCAACGGGCGGCGCTGGCCGGCGAAAACAATGACGCGGTCACCGGCCGATGCCGGACGCCTCATTAAGGTACATGCATTGAACGACAGGGTGTGACGGACGATTCCGTACCCTGTCCGAAGGAACGGGAACGGAATGACCGACAATAAAGACGACAAGACGCTGAGTGTTTCGGGTAAGAAGACCCTCACCCTGAAGCCTTCAGGCGTGAACCAGGGGACCGTGCGCCAGGACATGGGCCGCGGTCGCACCAAGGCGGTCGTGGTCGAGACTCGCAAGCGTCGCCCGCTACGCCCTGAAGATGAAAAGCCAATGATCACCCCGACGACGACAACGGCCGCCGCAACGGCATCCGTGACGCGCGTCGCGGAACCGACACCGCAGCCGCCACGCCCGCCGCAGCCGGCTCCGCGCATTCATCAGCCGGGTGGCCAGCAGCAGCGGCCGCAGCAATCCAACCAGAACAACCAGCAGCGCCCGCAGCAGGATCGTTCGTCGCGTCCGGTGGTTCTGAACCATCTGTCGGCCGGCGAAATGGATGCGCGGCGCCGCGCACTGGCCGAAGCCCAGGCTCGCGATGCCGCCGATGCGGTCCGCCGTGCTGAGGAAGAGGCTCGCCGCCAGCAGGAAGAAGAAGCACGTCGCATCGCCGAACAGGCCGAAGCTGCCCGCCGCGCCGCCGAAGAGGCTGCCCGCGCCGCCGAAGCCAAGGTCGAGGCGCCCGCGCCGGTCGAAGCTAAGGTGGAAGCACCGAAGCCGGCGGTTCAGCCGGCCGCAGCCCCTGTCGTTGCTCGTCGCCCGGATGCGGCTCCCCAGGCTGCGCGCCCCGGCGCTGCTGCCACGGAAACACCGGTCAGCCGCCGCCGGGTCAATGAAGAGGAAGACGATCGCGGCCCGTCGCGTGGCGGCCCGGTACGCGGGAAGCTCGTGCGCCCTGAACCGGCAAAGCCTGTCACCACGCGTCCGAAGACCGACGATGACCGCCGCCGCGGCAAGCTGACGGTGACGACGGCCGATGTCGACGAAGACGGCAATGCCCGTGGCCGCTCGCTTTCGGCCATGCGCCGCCGCCAGGAAAAGTTCCGCCGCAGCCAGATGCAGGAAACGCGCGAGAAGATCTCGCGTGAAGTCGTGCTGCCGGAGACCATCACCATTCAGGAACTGTCGCAGCGCATGTCCGAACGCGCCGTCGACGTCATCAAGTTCCTGATGAAGGAAGGCCAGATGATGAAGCCGGGCGACGTTATCGACGCCGACCTGGCCGAGCTCATCGCCGGCGAATTCGGCCATACGGTCAAGCGCGTCTCGGAATCCGATATCGAACAGGGCATCTTCAATGTTGCCGACGAGGATGGCGAACTGATTTCCCGTCCTCCCGTCGTCACCATCATGGGCCACGTCGACCACGGCAAGACCTCGCTGCTCGACGCCATCCGCCACGCCAACGTGGTGGCCGGCGAAGCCGGTGGCATCACCCAGCATATCGGCGCCTATCAGGTCGAGCAGAACGGTCAGAAGATCACCTTCATCGACACCCCCGGCCACGCCGCCTTCACGGCAATGCGTGCCCGCGGTGCCCAGGCGACCGACATCGCCATCCTGGTGGTGGCAGCCGACGACAGCGTGATGCCGCAGACGATCGAATCGATCAACCACGCCAAAGCGGCGGGTGTTCCGATCATCGTGGCGATCAACAAGATCGACAAGCACGAAGCCAATCCGCAGAAGGTCCGCACGGAACTGCTGCAGCACGAAGTCTTCGTCGAATCCATGGGCGGTGAAGTGCTCGACGTGGAAGTTTCCGCGAAGAACCGCACCAACCTCGACAAGCTGCTGGAAGCCATCCTGCTGCAGGCAGAAATCCTTGATCTCAAGGCCAATCCGAACCGCACGGCGGAAGGCACCGTCATCGAAGCCCAGCTCGACCGTGGCCGCGGCTCCGTCGCCACCGTCCTCGTGCAGAAGGGCACGCTGCGTCCGGGCCAGATCGTCGTTGCCGGCGATCAGTGGGGCCGCGTACGCGCTCTGGTCAACGACAAGGGCGAGCATGTGAAGGAAGCAACGCCGGCAACGCCGGTCGAGGTTCTCGGTCTGTCGGGCACACCGGCGGCAGGCGACAAGTTCGCGGTCGTCGAAAGCGAAAGCCGCGCTCGCGAGATTTCCGAATACCGCCAGCGTCTGGCGCGCGACAAGGCGGCTGCCCGCCAGTCCGGTCAGCGCGGCTCGCTCGAACAGATGATGACCCAGCTCCAGGCTGTTGGCGTGAAGGAATTCCCGCTGGTCATCAAAGGCGACGTGCAGGGCTCGATCGAAGCAATCGCTGGCGCACTCGACAAGCTTGGCACCGACGAAGTTCGTGCCCGGATCGTCCATTCGGGCGCAGGCGGGATCACAGAGTCGGATGTGTCGTTGGCCGAAGCCTCCAATGCGGCGATCATCGGCTTTAACGTCCGCGCCAATGCGCAGGCACGTCAGTTCGCCGAACGTCAGGGTATCGAAATCCGCTACTACAACATCATCTACGATCTCGTCGATGACGTGAAGGCGGCGATGTCGGGCCTCCTGTCTCCGGAACGTCGCGAAACCTTCCTCGGCAATGCCGAGATCCTCGAGGTGTTCAACATCACGAAGGTCGGCAAGGTCGCGGGTTGCCGCGTCACCGAAGGCAAGGTCGAGCGTGGCGTCGGCGTTCGTCTGGTGCGCGACAACGTCGTCATCCACGAAGGCAAGCTCAAGACGCTCAAGCGCTTCAAGGACGAAGTCTCCGAAGTCAATGTCGGCCAGGAATGCGGTATGGCGTTCGAAAACTACGAAGACATTCGCGTTGGCGATACGATTGAATGCTTCCGCGTCGAGCATATTACCCGTACGCTCTAAGCAATCTTCGATTTGCCAGATATCAAAACCGCCGGCCGAAACCGGCGGTTTTTCTTTGAGGGCTAAGTCTTTTGTTTTAAACGACCTCGCAAGTAAAGCCGCTGTGCACCGTGCCTGGAACGAACCAAAGAACAGGAAGAAGCGTCGAGATGACGGCAATGCCTGAAAGCGATGACCGGATCGCTATATCCTTCGTCCGTCAGCCAAGCGATCATGTCGCCGTCATGCAGGAAACTGGACGCCGCTTTACCGCTCGCCGCGCTGTGAGCCGCTACGGCAAATTGGGCTGGGCCCTCTTGTTGGCGATCGGCTGCGGCGCTGGCGTGCCGGCGCTCTTCTATTTCCTGCGCAACGATCTTTTCATTCCTATTTTCGAGCTACCAGCGTCAATCGATACGGGCGACATCGCGTTTATCTGGTTGGTGCCGACCCTGATTCTCTATGTCGTCCTGGTCCCTTATTTCCGCTGGCTGGCAGCTCGACGCCTGGCAGCGATGCAATCGCGCATTCGCCCAAACATCACGATCACCGTAGTCATCACCCCTGAAGGCGCATCATGGAACACGCAGGCCTCATCGATGTGGCTTGCCTGGTCGGAGATCCAAGATATTGGGCGCCGAAACGACCGTATCGAATTCGACCTCGAATCCTTCGTCACCTATATCCCGGTATCCGCTTTTGCCGATCAGGCCGAACAGGACGCCGCTTTCGCAAGGATTCTCGGCTTCTGGCGGGCCGCAAACCCTGTCCAGCCTTGACCTTTGCGCCGGATCGAGTCATTTGACCCGCTTTATCGCGTCCAAGGGACGCTGCTAACGGAACAACCATGACCAGACCAACTTCTTCCGCGCCTTCGCAGCGCATGCTTCGCGTCGGCGAGCAGGTGCGCTCAGCGATCACGCAGGTTCTGCAGCGCGGCGAAGTGCGCGACGACCTGATCGAGCGCACCGTGATCTCCATTTCCGAAGTGCGGATGTCGCCGGATCTGAAGATCGCCACCGCCTTCGTGACCCCGCTCGGCGTCTCCGACCACGGCGCCGTCATCGAGGCGCTGAACCGCCACGCGAAATATATCCGCGGCCGTCTCGGCCCGCAGCTTCGCCAGATGAAGTACATGCCGGAAGTCCGCTTCCGCGATGATACGAGCTTCGACAATTACAAGAAGATCGACGAACTGCTGCGCTCGCCCGAGGTCAGCCGCGATCTCGAAGACGATAACGATCAAGATCAATAACAGAGACAGCGAATGTCCAAACCACGCAAACCCAAAGGCCGTCCGATTTCCGGCTGGCTCATCCTCGACAAGCCGGTGGACTTCGGCTCGACAGAGGCCGTTTCGAAGATCAAGTGGCTGTTCAAGGCGCAGAAGGCGGGCCATGCCGGCACGCTCGATCCGCTCGCCTCCGGCATGCTGCCGATCGCGCTTGGCGACGCCACCAAGACCGTTCCCTACGTCATGGACGGCCGCAAGATCTATGAATTCACCGTCACCTGGGGCGAGGAACGCGCCACGGACGACCTCGAAGGCGAAGTGACCGAGACTTCGGACAAGCGTCCGAGCGAAGAGAATATTCGCGCGCTGCTGCCGAAATATACGGGCGTCATCCACCAGATCCCGCCGCAGTTTTCGGCGATCAAGATCGCCGGCGAGCGCGCCTATGATCTGGCCCGCGATGGCGAAACGGTCGAGATTCCGTCACGCGAGGTGGAAATTTTCCGTCTGACGCTGCTCGCCTGCCCCGATGCCAACACGGCGCATTTCGAAGTGGAATGCGGCAAGGGTACTTACGTTCGGGCCCTCGCGCGCGATTTCGGCCGCGATCTAGGCTGCTATGGCCATATTTCCGGCCTGCGCCGCAGCTTCGTCGCGCCCTTCGCCGAAGAGACGATGGTGCCGCTCGCTAATCTCGTCGCGCTCGAGGCAATCGAGGATGCGGACGAACGGCTCGCCGCTCTCGATGCTCTGTTGATCGATACGGCGGAAGCGCTGTCGGCACTGCCGCATCTCGTCATCAACGACGACCAGGCGCATCGCCTGAAGATGGGCAATCCCATTCTCGTGCGTGGGCGCGATGCGCCGGTGGCCGAGAGCGAGGCCTATGCGACGGCGCGCGGCAAGCTGATCGCCATCGGCGAGATCGGACAGGGCGAATTCCGGCCGAAGCGCGTGTTCGGCTGACGTTCGGCCAGCCGAAAGATACAGCTATTGCGGGTAATTGGCGATGCGATATGCTCCCCGACGGGCCATAACGGCCCTCAGGGGAGAGAACATGCGCAGAATTACCATCGGAATACTGGCAGTCCTTTCGTTGTTCCTCACAGCAGCGAGCGCGAATTCCGCCGAGCGCTGGGCCGGGCTGCCGGCTTTTCCGCCAATGCCGCAGCCGAAGACGAGCGGCATGGCCGATGTCAATGACATCAAGATGTATTATGCCGAATACGGTGCGGGCGACCCAATCCTCTTCATCCATGGCGGACTTGGGAACGCCGACGTCTGGGGCCATCAGGTTGCCGATTTCGCGAGGGATCATCTGGTCATCGTTGCCGACAGCCGCGGGCATGGCCGCTCAACGCGCAGCCAGCAGCCCTTCGGCTACGACCTGATGACCTCGGACTACGCCGCGCTGCTCGACTATCTGAAGATTGGCAAGGTGACGCTGGTCGGATGGTCGGATGGCGGCATCATCGGCATCGACATGGCGATGAAATACCCCGACAAGCTGACACGCGTGATCGCTCAGGCGGCAAATGTCACCACCGACGGCGTAAAGCCTGACGTCATGAGCAACAAGACGTTCAACGAATACATCAATGTCGCCGGCGAGTATTACAAGAAACTGTCACCGACGCCGAACGAATACGATGCCTTTGTCAAGCAACTCTCGCAGATGTGGGCCACGCAACCGACATGGACGGCCGCCGACCTTGGAAAGATCACGGTGCCGGTCACGCTTGCCATCGGCGACCATGACGAGGCGGTCAAGCTAGACCATACGCAGATGATGGCGAAGGAGATTCCGGGAGCGAAGCTCGTCATCCTGAAAGACGTCAGCCATTTCGCCATGCTGCAGGATCCCAAGGGTTACGATGCGCTGATCCGGAATGCCATGGCGGGGCGCTGAAAAGCGCCTCAGGGAGAACCCTCTTTCCATTGTCGCTCATTTGGTTTATAGGCAGCGCCAGCATCGGGCCTGCCCGATTGCATTCGCGGCCAATGCTGGACGACATCCCGGCGTTTGGCGACATATTTCCTCTCATAGAAAGGACCATCCGATGTCGATTACTGCTGAGCGCAAGGCTGCGCTGATCAAGGAATACGCTACCGCCGAAGGCGACACCGGTTCTCCGGAAGTCCAGGTTGCGATCCTGACCGAGCGCATCAACAACCTCACCAACCACTTCAAGGACCACAAGAAGGATAATCACTCCCGCCGTGGCCTCCTGACGATGGTTTCCAGCCGGCGCTCGCTTCTTGACTATCTCAAGAAGAAGGACGAAGGCCGTTATACCAAGCTGATCTCCAGCCTCGGTATCCGTCGCTAATCGAATTTTCCGGCGGGCGTTCGCGTGAACGTCCGCCGGATGCTTATGAAGGGTTTGAAACCCATCAAACGTGTTCCGTCGCGCTTCCGTTTGCGCGATGTGAGACAGCCGGCAGGCCGGATGGGCCGGTTCTGCCAACACCAACCGTTGACCTGTCATGGGGCAGGATTGCCGGATGCTTTCAGCCGAAGCTTCATGCTTCGGCCGATCTTCGAAAGCCTCTCGTTGTCTTGCCCGTGATGCGTCACATTTCGTGCGGTTGAAGATGCGCCTTGCCAATCGATGGACGACAGCGCCTTTTCCCGCACTACGCAAGGACAAGATATGTTCGATATCCATACCGTCGAAATCGAGTGGGCCGGCCGCCCGCTGAAGCTCGAGACCGGCAAGATCGCCCGCCAGGCCGATGGCGCCGTCATCGCCACCTACGGCGAGACCGTCGTTCTCGCCACCGTCGTTTCCGCCAAGTCGCCGAAGCCGGGCCAGGATTTCTTCCCGCTCACCGTCAACTACCAGGAAAAGACCTATGCAGCCGGCAAGATCCCCGGCGGCTATTTCAAGCGCGAAGGACGCCCGAGCGAAAACGAAACCCTCGTTTCCCGCCTGATCGACCGTCCGATCCGCCCGCTCTTCCCGGAAGGCTACAAGAACGACACCCAGGTTGTCGTCACCGTCATCCAGCATGACCTCGAAAACAACCCAGATATCCTGTCGATGGTTGCCACCTCGGCAGCGCTGACGCTCTCCGGCGTTCCGTTCATGGGCCCGATCGGCGGCGCCCGCGTCGGCTACATCAACGGCGAATACGTGCTCAACCCGCATCTCGACGAGATGGAGGAATCGAGCCTCGATCTCGTCGTCGCCGGCACGCAGGAAGCCGTTCTGATGGTCGAGTCCGAAGCCAAGGAACTGCCGGAAGACGTCATGCTCGGCGCCGTCATGTTCGGTCATCGCGGCTTCCAGCCGGTGATCGACGCGATCATCAAGCTCGCCGAAGTTGCCGCCAAGGAACCCCGCGATTTCACGCCGGACGATTTCTCCGCGCTCGAAACCGAAATGCTGGGCCTTGCCGAAGCCGAACTGCGCGAAGCCTACAAGATCACTCAGAAGGCCGATCGTTACGCCGCCGTCGACGCCGTCAAGGCCAAGGTGAAGGCACACTTCCTTCCCGAGGAAGGCGAAGCCAAGTACACGGCTGAAGAAGTCGGCGCCATCTTCAAGCATCTGCAGGCGAAGATCGTTCGCTGGAACATCCTCGACACGTCCAGCCGCATCGACGGCCGCGACTTGCAGACGGTCCGCCCGATCCTCGCTGAAGTCGGCCTGCTGCCGCGCACGCACGGCTCGGCCCTCTTCACCCGCGGTGAAACGCAGGCGATCGTCGTTGCCACGCTCGGCACCGGCGAAGACGAGCAGTATGTCGACAGCCTGACCGGCATGTACAAAGAAAACTTCATGCTGCACTACAACTTCCCGCCCTACTCGGTCGGCGAAACCGGCCGCATGGGTTCTCCGGGCCGCCGCGAAATCGGCCATGGCAAGCTCGCCTGGCGCGCTGTCCATCCGATGCTGCCGACGGCAGAGCAGTTCCCCTACACGCTGCGCGTCGTTTCCGAAATCACCGAATCCAACGGTTCCTCCTCGATGGCGACCGTTTGCGGCACCTCGCTGGCGCTGATGGATGCCGGCGTACCGCTGGCAAAGCCGGTCGCCGGTATTGCCATGGGCTTGATCAAGGAAGAAGAGCGTTTCGCCGTCCTTTCCGACATCCTCGGTGACGAAGACCACCTCGGCGACATGGACTTCAAGGTCGCCGGCACGGAAGCCGGCATCACCGCGCTGCAAATGGACATCAAGATCGAAGGCATCACCGAAGAGATCATGAATGTCGCCCTGAACCAGGCGAAGAGCGGCCGTTTGCACATCCTCGGCGAAATGTCCAAGGCCATCTCCGAAAGCCGCGGCCAGCTCGGCGAATTCGCACCGCGCATCGAAGTCATGAACATCCCGGTCGACAAGATCCGCGAAGTCATCGGCTCCGGCGGCAAGGTCATCCGCGAAATCGTCGAAAAGACCGGCGCGAAGATCAACATCGAAGACGACGGCACCGTCAAGATCGCCTCGTCCTCCGGCAAGGAAATCGAAGCGGCCCGCAAGTGGATCCACTCGATCGTCGCTGAACCGGAAGTCGGCCAGATCTACGAAGGTACTGTTGTCAAGACCGCCGACTTCGGCGCTTTCGTCAACTTCTTCGGCGCCCGCGACGGCCTCGTCCACATCTCGCAGCTCGCTTCCGAGCGCGTTGCCAAGACGACCGATGTCGTCAAGGAAGGCGACAAGGTCTGGGTCAAGCTGCTCGGCTTCGACGAGCGCGGCAAAGTCCGCCTGTCCATGAAGGTTGTCGACCAGGCGACCGGCCAGGAAATCGCTGCTGAAAAGAAGAAGGACGACGCGGCCGAATAAGCCCCGCCTTCACTCATGTTCCGGGGCGCGGGATCTTTTCCGCGCCCTTTTTATATTGAATGCCGCCGGCCGCCCTTGCTGATACTGAGTGCCCGGCCCCTCACCCTAGCCCTCTCCCCGCACGCGGGGAGAGGGGATAGCGACTGTGCTCGACGACTACCCTCCCACCAAACCGAGGCATCTAGTCTTGCGCTGTCGTCTCCTCTCCCCGTCCCAACGGGGAGAGGGCTAGGGTGAGGGGCAAGCATGAGGTCGAGAACTGCGCGCATATCCGACAGACGAAACCCACTCCCATGACGAGACCATGCCCATGAGCCGCGATGCCCTGAAGACCCTGTTCCATCCCTTTGCCTCCGGCACTGTCGACGCGCCCGGCGAGGGTAAGCGGATCCTGTTTCTCGGCGCCGAGGCCGGCTTTTCGCTGCCCGACGGCTTTGCCGCCGAGCTTTCCGCCGTACAAGGTTTCCGTCCCTTTTATCGCCAGCTTCAGGCGCAGCGCGTCAATGTGACGCCGCAGATCGAGGACGAGGATTATGATGGCGCGCTGGTGCTCTGCACCAAGCACAAGGGCGAGAACGAAGCCCATATCGCCGAAGCGCTGAAACGCGTGAAGGCGGGCGGGCTGATCGTCGTCGCCGGTGGCAAGGAAGACGGCATTCAGCCGCTGCGCAAGCGCATCGAAGGTTTTGGCCTGGATGTCGAGCACATGCCGAAATATCATGGCGTGGCGTTCTGGTTTACGCGGCCGGCAGACACCGCTGCTCTGACAGCGCAATTGGCAAAGCCCGCCACACGCATCGAAGGCCGGTTCACCACCGCTGCCGGCATGTTCTCGCATGATCGCATCGACGCCGGCTCCGAATTGCTGGCATCGCGCCTGCCGACCGATTTTTCCGGCGACGCCGCCGATTTCGGCGCCGGCTGGGGCTATCTCTCGGTGGAACTGGCGACCAGATCGCCGCGGATCGCGCGCCTGGACCTCTACGAGGCCCACTACGCAGCGCTGGAGGCCGCCCGCGCCAATCTCCTGGAAAACTGCCCGAAGGTCGCCCAGCGCTTCTTCTGGCACGATCTGGCAAGCGAGCCGGTCAAGGACAAATACGATCTGGTGATCATGAACCCGCCCTTTCACGAGGGCCATGCTGCCGAGCCTTCGCTCGGCCAGGCGATGATCAAGGCGGCATCCTCGGCACTGCGCGGCGGCGGCCGCCTGATGCTGGTCGCCAATCGCGGCCTGCCCTACGAGCCGGTGCTGGCGGAGAATTTCCGCGAGCATGGCGAGACCTGCCGCAATGCTCGCTTCAAGGTGCTGTGGGCGAAGAAGTAAACGACAAAGGCGGCCAATCGGCCGCCTTTTTATATGCGAAGGATTTAGCCGGTTCGGCTCGAGCGGGGCATCAGGTGATCGCGCAGGGTCAGGAAGTTTCTTTCGACGAGAAACCAGAGCGTCGCCGCCACGATGAAACAGGTGGCGAAATAGATGACGAAGCCCGAGAGCCCCTGAAGATTGTCCTTGCCGAACGCCATCTGGTCGAGATGGTAGACGCCCTTATGGGTCAGATAGAGGCTGTAGGAGAGCGTGGCGATACCCGATATGGCCGGAAGATGCCAGCGCGCGATCCTGGGCTGCAGGTCCAGCAGTGCGCCGAGAATGAACGCCACTCCCGCCGAGAAAAGCGGAAAGCCGACGACCGCGCCTGGAAGAGGCTGAAGTACAAGCGGCAAATTGGTTTCAGCAAACGGCCCGCGGACGGAAAAGATCACGAGAGCCACTATCACGAACAGGCTGCCTATACCGAGCGCGATGTATGGCGGCATATATCTTTCCCAAAGCAGCGGCTTGAACAGCCGGATTGCTGCGAGAACGACGCCAAAGGTCAGTCCGTCCAATCGATTGTAAGTCGGATAATAGACATCCCTGAGATAGACGGCCAGCGCCGCCCTGTAGGCCTGCATTTCAGCAGCCGGGCCGACGTCACTCTGCCAAAGTGCAAACCTCAGACCCATGCCGGCCATCAAAATTGTCGCAATCAGAAAAGCAACGAAAACCACCGTCGCGCGCCGCTTCAGCAAGATGATGAGAACCGGCAGGGCGAGATAGAAATGCTCCTCGACGCTCAGCGACCAAGCCTCGGTGAACGCCCCACCATATCGGGGATCAAGCCCGAAATTGACGGTAAAGGTCGCAAAGCGCCAGGCCGGTTGCATAGTCGGCGCGTCACGCAGAATGGGGAAGACGGTGTAGATGGCCAATACCATGAAGAATGCCGGCAGGATCCGGAATGCACGCCGCAGATAGAAGGATTTCAGGTGCACACGACCATCGCGCACGACTTCGGTCAGTAGCTGAGTGCCGATGAGATAGCCGCTGAGCACGAAGAATATGTCGACGCCAATCCAGCCATAGGGCCTGATCCCGGCGAGCGGCAGTGGCGTCGCTTCCGCCGGCAGATGCACGAGCATGACAAGCAGGATGGCAAGCGCACGCAATATATCCGGCCCCAATGCCCTTGCGGTGGCGGCGGCTTCGAGCGATGCCCTCTCGTCCAATGGATCGAGCGGCTTGGAACTGGCAACAGTTATGGTGTTCACGGCTGGGGTTCCCGTAAATGGCTAGTGAATACCGATGGACATGCAGGAAATACTGTTGAATGCCTGCCTTGTATCGGAATTCCGGCCAGCCGTAACGGGCCATCCCCGGCAAGATAGAATTAACCTAAAATTTTCGTAAAATCTTATCGAATGGAGATTAACGCGCCTGATTCGGCGCTCTTAAGGCCCATTCGCGGCGGAGAACCGCATAAATATATTCGTCACCCCAGGCGCCGTTGAAGCGATCGTTTTCGATCAGATGCGCCTCGCGCCGCAGGCCGAGCCGTTCGACAACGCCGTCGGAGCCGGTATTTTTCGTGTCCAGCCGTGCAAAAATTCGGTGGAAGCCGAATCTATCGAAGCCGAGCGTGATGATGGCCCGCACCGCCTCGGTCGCATATCCTTTGCCGGCATAGGCCGGATTGAAGATATAGCCGACCTCGGCCTGAAGGGCGGCTTTGCTGGCAAGCTTAAGGCTGACCTGGCCCAGCAGGGCATCATCCTCGCTTCTCATGACGGCACAGCGCAGGATATCGCCATCTTCCGACAGGCGCGTGTTAAGGCTGGCGTCGAAACGCTCCCGCATCTCCTGCGCGGATGGCGGGTCGCTGTAGAGGAAGCGGTAGATGGCTGGCTGGGAACGATAGGCGCTGTAAGCCTCGAAATCCTCCGGCACGAAGCTGCGGAGAATGAGACGTTCGGTGGATGCGAGGGGTTCAGCCTTGTTGAACGTCATTGCGGATCCCGGTGACAACATTCCCGAGAAACCTATCCCCCACAGCCGATGGCGGCGGGGGACAATTCCGAGCGGAAATTATTCGGCGTCCGCGCTCGACAGCGTTTCCAGCGTCGGCATCGAGGTGATGTTGTAGCCGGCATCGACAAAATGAATTTCGCCGGTGACGCCCGCCGAAAGCTCGGAAAGCAGGTAAAGCGACGAGGAGCCGACATTGTCGATGGTGACCGACTTGCGCAGCGGCGCGTTGCGCTGGTTCCACGAGAGAATGGCGCGAGCGTCGGAAATGCCGGCGCCGGCGAGCGTGCGGATCGGGCCGGCCGAGATAGCGTTGACGCGGATGCCGCGCGGGCCGTAGTCGGCGGCGAGATAGCGCACGGAGGCTTCCAGAGCCGCCTTGGCGACGCCCATGACGTTATAGTTCGGGATAACCCGCGTCGAGCCATTATAGGTCAAAGTCAACATGCTGCCGCCTTCGACCATCAGGTCGGCGGCGCGCTTGGCGATCTCGGTGAAGGAGAAGCAGGAGATCACCATGGTGCGCGTGAAATTATCACGCGTGGTATTGGCATAGAGCCCCTTCAGCTCGTTCTTGTCGGAAAAGCCGATGGCGTGGACGATGAAATCCAGCCTGCCCCAGCGCTCCTTGATCTCCTCGAAAACGGAATCGACGGAGGCGATATCCTCGACATCGCAAGGCAGAAGGAAATCGGAGCCGACTTCGGCGGCGAGCGGCTTGACGCGCTTGCCGAGCGCCTCGCCCTGGAACGTAAAGGCAAGGCTCGCGCCTTCGGCCGCAAGAGCCTTCGAAATACCCCAGGCAATGGAATGATTGTTTGCGACGCCCATGATGAGGCCGCGCTTACCCTGCATGATTCCCGTCATTGCTTTATCCGTTATAGCGCTGGAATACGAGCGTGGCGTTGGTGCCACCGAAGCCGAAGGAATTGGAAAGAGCCGTGTCGATCTTGGCATTGTCGATGCGCTTGCGCACGATCGGCACACCTTCGAATTCCGGGTCGAGTTCGGTGATATGAGCGCTTTCGCCGATGAAGCGCTCCTGCATCATCAGGATCGAATAGATCGATTCCTGCACGCCAGCTGCACCGAGCGAATGGCCCGTCAGCGATTTGGTCGACTGGATCGGCGGGATGTTGCTGCCGAAAACCTCGCGGATGGCGCCGATTTCCTTGCTGTCGCCGACTGGCGTCGAGGTGCCGTGGGTGTTGATGTAATCGATGTCGCCCTTTACGGTCGCAAGTGCCTGACGCATGCAGCGCACAGCCCCCTCGCCCGATGGAGCGACCATGTCGTAACCATCAGAGGTGGCGCCATAGCCGACGATTTCCGCATAGATCTTAGCGCCGCGCGCCTTGGCATGTTCCAGCTCTTCCAGGACCAGCACGCCGGCACCGCCGGCGATGACGAAGCCGTCACGCTTGGCATCATAGGCGCGCGAGGCGGTTTCCGGGTGATTCTCGTTGAAGTCAGAGGACATGGCGCCCATGGCGTCGAAGAGGTTCGACATGGTCCAGTCGAGATCCTCGTGGCCGCCGGCGAACATGACGTCCTGCTTGCCCCATTGGATCATCTCGGCGGCATTGCCGATGCAGTGCGCCGAGGTCGAGCAGGCAGACGAGATGGAATAGTTGACACCGTGGATCTTGAACCAGGTGGCGAGCGTTGCCGAGGCGGTCGACGACATCGACTTCGGAACGGCGAAGGGGCCGATGCGCTTCGGGCTGTTGTTCTTGCGGGTGATATCGGCGGCTTCGATCAGCGTGCGGGTGGACGGGCCGCCCGAGCCCATGATGATGCCGGTGCGCTCATTGCTGATGTCGCTTTCTTCGAGGCCGCTGTCGGCAATCGCCTGCTTCATCGCGACATGATTCCACGCGCCGCCCTGCGACAGGAAGCGCATGGCGCGGCGGTCGACCAGATCCGTCGTGTCGATCTTCGGCGAACCCCAGACCTGGCACTTGAAACCGTGTTCGGCGAAATCGGAGGAAAAAGAAATGCCCGACTTGGCTTCGCGCAGCGAGGCGGTGACTTCCTGCGCATCGTTTCCAATCGAAGAGACAATACCCAGACCCGTAACTACTACCCGTCTCATGTCGATGACCTTTTCTAAAAGCTCTGTCTTTGTGGGGCGGCGGTGCCGCAGCTCAGGCAGTCTTGTCTTTTGACAGGCCTACACGCAGGTCTGTCGCCTGATAAATGACTTCGCCATCCGCTTTCAGCCAGCCATCGGCGGTGCCGAGAACGAGGCGGCCGCGCATGACGCGCTTGAAGTCGATGCCGTATTCGAGAAGCTTGGTATCCGGACGAACCATGCCCTTGAACTTCACTTCGCCGGTGGAAAGCGCCATGCCGCGGCCGGGCTCGCCGAGCCAGCCGAGGAAGAAGCCGGTGAGCTGCCACATGCCGTCCAGGCCGAGGCAGCCCGGCATGATCGGATTGCCGGCAAAATGGCAAGGGAAGTACCAGTCGTCGGGACGCACGTCGTATTCGGCGCGGATATAGCCCTTGTCGAAGGCGCCACCGGTTTCGGAAATATCTGTAATGCGATGGACCATCAGCATCGGCGGCAGGGGAAGCTGCGCATTGCCCGGGCCGAACAGTTCGCCGCGGCCGCAGGCCAGGATTTCCTCATAGTTGAAGCTGGATTGTCTCGTCGTCATAAAGTTCCGTTTCCCCCGGTGAATGCCGATTGATGTGAAGCTTTAGTGTAAGATCGACAGAAAATGAAGCGCAAGCATGACGCTCGCATTCCACCGTTCGATCGAACACACTTCACTGTTATGTGGTGGTCGCATACAGGAAGGCCAGGGCTGCGGCCAGAGGCAAATGCGTCAAAAACCCTATTTTTACGGCTTTTGACCGCCTTCCCACCCTATTGAAACTATTGAAAGCAATTCGTGCAAAAGTTATATGGCTTAGTAAAGATTTATAGAGATCAGGAATCCGGAGTTCCCTGAATGGCGGAAGAGGCCGAAATCGCGATCGAAACCAGGCTGCGCAGCGCAGGCCTGAGACCGACCCGGCAACGCGTCGCCCTTGGCGACCTTCTCTTCGCCAAGGGCGACCGTCACTTAACCGTCGAGGAACTGCACGAAGAGGCGGTCACCGCCGGTGTGCCGGTTTCGCTCGCCACCGTCTACAACACGCTGCATCAGTTCACCGAGGCCGGCCTGATCCGCGTTCTCGCCGTCGAAAGCACCAAGACCTATTTCGACACCAACGTGTCCGACCATCACCACTTCTTCATCGAAGGCCAGAACGAAGTTCTGGATATTCCGATCAGCAATCTGACGATCGGCAACCTGCCGGAACCGCCAAGGGGCATGGAAATCGCCCATGTCGACGTCGTCATCCGCCTGCGCCGCAAGCAGCGGTAAGGCTAGGCAATAGGCAATAAGCAATAGAATTGCCTTCGAGCCATTCACTATTGCCTACCGCCTAATTCCTGCTGCCTCCGATTACATCACATCGTCGGGATGCCGGCCGGGCTTATGATGGTAGGTCGGGAAGGTCCAGCCAAACCAGAGCGCACCACCGCGCACCGCGAAGGCTGCGGCGATGCCGAGTGCCGCCGAGGCATAGAGCGGCATCGTGGTGGCATTGGCAGCGGTGAAGGCGCCTGCCCCCACCAGCGCCGCGGTCACGTAGATTTCCGGCCGCAGCAGCACCGAGGGCTCATTTGCCAAGAGATCGCGCAGGATGCCTCCGAAGGTCGCCGTCAGCGCGCCGGTGACGATGGCAACCGTCGGCGAGCCGGTCGCCGCCATGCCCTTGGCCGCGCCCATGACGCAATAGGCGGACAGGCCGACCGCATCGAGCCAGATCAGCAGCCGATAGCGCGATTCGAACAGATGTGCCGTGAAGAAGACCAGCACGCCGACGATGGCGCAAATGATGATATAGGTCGGGTTCGACACCCAGAAGACCGGCACCCGGCCGAGGACGATATCCCTGAGGGTGCCGCCGCCGATACCGGTGACCGCCGCAAAAAACAGGAAACCGATCGGATCGAGCTGCTTGCGCGAGGCAGCGAGCGCGCCGGTCGCGGCAAAGAGGGCGACGCCGGCATAGTCGAGAAACGAAAGAAGCGACATTTAAGGCTCCAGGAGAGTGCCGGCGCGATTTTCGGCAAAGTGAATCACGGCGGCAAGGGCCACGCAAGCAGGCAGGCGTAAAGATATCCGAGCGGCCACGGCACCCCCTGCGGCCGGCCCTGCGCATTCAAGAGGAAATCCCGGTGAAATCCCTGCTGATCGTGATCCTGAATCTCATCGCGCTCGTGATCATGCCCGTCGTGGCGCAAGCGCAGCAATCGCTGGTGCAAGATCCGGTGGCCTTCGAGAAGGAACATTTCACCAAGCGCTGCGAGGGACAGGCAAGCTTCGGTGACGGCTTCGCCACGGAGCGGGATATCAACAACGACTCGCTGACCGACCTTGTCGTCAACGAGGGCGAGATCACCTGCAAAGGGGAAAAGGGGCCCGACTGCACCGACGAGGGCTGCCCCTACAACTTCTATATCCATGTCGCCGAAGGCGGCTATATTCTCGTCGCCACGGCACGGATCTACGGCTACGATTTCATCCAGCGCTTCGGCAACATGGTGCTGGTCATGAAGATGCACCCGCGCTTCTGCGACCGCACCGAGGGCGATCCTTGTGAAATCACCGTCCGCGTTCGCGGCGTCAAATTCGTCACCGTCGCAAAAAAGTAGCTGTCAGCCGAGCATCTCAGGGCCAGTGCCGCGTGGTTACGGGCCGGGCCACCTAGTTAGGGGCCGGGCCACCTGGTTAGGGGCCGGGATAAAGCGCCGAGGTGCGGCCGGCGGCGTAATAGCCGACGAGGCCGATCCATTCGCGGATGCCGGTCGCCAGCAATTGCGCGTTCAATGACGGCTGGGTGAAATCGAGCTCAAGCGTTTCCTTACCCGTGCTGCGATAATCGACCGGCCAGGGAACGACATCGATGCCCTGCTTGCGGAAAAGGCCCATCGAACGTGGCATATGGAAGCCGGAGGTGATCAGCAGGCAGCCGGACAACCCGTTCTGCGCCAGCAGCTCCTTCGTGTTGACGGCATTTTCATAGGTGGTGCGCGACGTCGCATCCTCGACCAGGCGGTCCTTCGGAAGGCCGAGCGCAACAAAGAAGCGCTCGGAAATGACGGCATCCCCCTCATACTTGCCGCTGATCGATCCGTCGCCACCGGAAACGACGACGCGCGCCTGCGGAAACTTCTGCGCCAGCCGCAACGTCTCGACAAGACGATCGCCAGCCGAATCGAGCTCATACCCACCCCGCGCCGTCGTCACCTCATTCTGCGTAGCGCCGCCGAGAACGATCATGCATTTGAGATCCGCGGGATCGGAGGTCGGACGCGGAAAGCGTTCTTCCAGCCCCTGGACGATATAGGCGCCAGCGGTCGTGTAAAGCGCGACGAACAGGATCAGGGTCGACAACAGCGTCGAGATGACCACGACAACGCGCCGGCCAACCAGGCTGCCGATCAGGGCCAATACGCCGAAGAAAAAAGCCAAAGACAGCGGCTGACCAAAAATCCAGACAAGTTTGGAAAAAACGAACAAGATACATCCTCGGGCGTGTCGAGCCGGGGCTCTTGAGAGCGCCGGCAGAAAACGATTCGTTTTTTCCTAGCAGATATTTGTGCGCTGCAATGTGGCGATTTTGGTTGGTGGGTGAGGGAAAGGAGTGGGCGGAGGGCAGGACGATGCTAACACTTGCATGTCACCAGCGGATTAGCGAATAGCATTCAGCCGAACAGAAGATTACGAACAAAAATACCGGCAGTGAAAAGCAATGCGGCGCCCAGTAAAGAGAGGATTGGTATGGCAACGCCTCGACCAGCTATCGATAATCGCACGACATCACGTTTAAAGTCGTAACGCGGTTTCACGATCAGGTTGCTTGCGTAGTAGATCAGCGCAATGATGGCCAGCGCTGGGATTACAAAGGCGTTCGTCTTCAAGAAGTTTGCCATCGAAAGTATAAACGGATTCGTAGGCAAACTTTTATCCGCGAAGCTGATGGTGAAATTCATCACTGTTATCGCAATGGCAACTACCCAGAGAAGAAACGATCGCTGGATTTCGCTGTTACGCTTTTGTTCATTTAGCTTGAAGTCGATGTAGTCTTTTGTCGCTTTGATAGATTCTTTTGATGAGGCGTCGTCAAACTCAGGTAGCACCAAAGGGTATCCAACGGAATCAATGCGGCGCTGGATTATGGTCTTGTAAGATTGAAGATAGGCCAAGACACCTAGAGCCCTGACATGTTCTGACGGGTTTTCCTTTCTCTTCACGGTGATGATGTGAAAATAAAGGCTGTACATGATCTCAAGGCACCAACGCAAATCATCTGATTTGGCCTGACGCTGCGTAGTGATTATCGTATCGGCATCATTTCCGTGGTGTTGGTGCTGGTGCGTCAAGTCGCGAACAAAAAAATAGATTTGGTCAGCTATGCCATGTTCCAAATCAAATTCTATGGTGTCGGTATATTCCTCGGTATTTCTCCGCAGTTCGGAGTCAGACCATTTTAATTTCGAAAGCGTTATGACGCCATCGCGATTCAAGACGACATCCATGTGGAAGTCGCATCGTGCTAGCATCGATTGACTTAGCTCAAGATACTGTTGTTTGAGCCCCACGTTCATCGCACCCGGATCCAAGGTCCGCATCGACTGTACAGAACTCCGGAAGCTCTCACGAGCGCCGCTTTTGGAGAACGTTTCCTGATGAAAGACGAAGACCTTGCCGATGAGCTTAGAGTCGGGAGAAGGCAGGGTGCGCCGGGATCTGGCGCAAAAAACAAATTCGAAACGACCGCTATATCCGAATAGCCTTCCGATAAAAGGCTCAAACAAAACATCACTTAGCTGACGAGATTGCGCTGCGGCCACGTACAAATGAGACCCATCAGATGAGTTCACATATTCCGGGTTACTGGGATACCGCGTCTCGCCGATAAGCTTGTACGAAAGCCGGGCCATTTACCGTCGGCACCCAGCCTTTATAGAACATTTTTCGTTACAACACCTGATCGACCACATCGTTACGAAGCTTGCCATTGGGCTCGATGCGCTTTTTTTTGGTATTATAAACGATACCGGCCCGAACGCGACCATCCGGAGTTCCGTTGTATCGAACAGTGGCCTTGCCGGAAATCGCCGCCATCAAGGATGGATATCGAGCTCGAGACTTCTGATATTCAATCCTATCAAACTTCGCGAGTTTGATTGCGAAGCGAATCAGGGATAGACCGATGGCGCCCGACGCCACGGCGAGGATAAGATTCATTATCATGACTTCCCCCCGAATCGAATTCAGTTGAGTGTACTACAAGAAACGCTTGACTCAAGACGCAACTATTGCTGCGTCGATTCGTTCCACGACCTGGCGCTAGGCGCCGCCGTTACCATGTGGTAATCACCGTGTCAATTTACAATAAATGGTTGAACGAAGGGTTACCGAATTCGACCATGTTGGCGACAAGTCAACATCAACTAGACCGAACTGGTCCGCCAAGTAAGTGCCTTTTAAGCGAAGGTTGGTGGAGCTAAGCGGGATCGAACCGCTGACCTCTTGCATGCCATGCAAGCGCTCTCCCAGCTGAGCTATAGCCCCATCAAGGTGGTGCCGTTTGACCGGCCCTGGGTCCCTTCCGAGCGCTTCGCCCGTCGGGGTGGCGGCTTATTACTTCTGGTTTTTGCAGATAGCAAGCCGAAATTTTCGGCCCGGAAAACTTTTCTTGTTCACCGGGCCGATTGTTCAAAGATCAAACGTCGTCGTCGTCGCCGGTAACGCCGATGATGTCGCTCATATCGTCATCATCTTCATCTTCGTCGGCTTCGAGGAAGGTATCGTCGTCATCGTCGCCGATTTCGACATCGTCATCGCCGATATCCGGAATATCGTCGCCGGTTGCCGCTTCGTCGGCGTCTTCGAGCGACACCAGTTCGACTTCCGTGTTTTCGGTATCCACTTCGGCCACTTCGTCTTCTTCCGGAACTTCCTTCGAAGCGGAGGTTTCCTCGAAGAAGGACAAGGGCCAGGACTTGCCGGTATAGGGCGAGACGACCGGGTCCCGGTTCAAGTCATAGAACTTCTTGCCGGTATCTGGATCGGTACGTTTTGTTCCAAGTTCCGCTTTCGCCACTGTCAAAGCCTCATGAATGGCCGAATAAAGATTCGGCAATGCCGGGGAAGCCGGCGTTTTAAGGGAAATTATCAGCCGGTCCCCTTAATCGTTGCGGCTCTCTCTGTCAAAGCTAAACTTTATATACGCCGAGACGGGTTTTCCCGGCATTCCGGGATGACCGGGCAACGGGTCTATGGTAACGAGCCGGCGTGAACCGCAGGTCAGTTGGCGCAACAGGAGCTAAGCCAGCGATAATGCGGCGTAAATAACGGCATCGCAAAGGAATGCCCATGCCGCACGACATTCATCCGCGGCCCGCGACAGCGCGCCGCTCGACCAATCTTTCCGGTACCATCCGCGTTCCCGGTGATAAATCCATTTCGCATCGCGCCCTCATGTTCGGTGGCCTCGCCGCCGGCGAAACCCGCATCACCGGCCTGCTCGAAGGCGAGGATGTGCTCAATACGGGCAAGGCCATGCAGGCCATGGGCGCTGCGATCGAAAAGGTCGGGGCCGAATGGATCATCAAGGGCGTCGGCAACGGCGCACTGCTCGCCCCGCAAGCGCCGCTCGATTTCGGCAATGCCGGCACCGGCAGCCGCCTGACCATGGGCCTTGTCGGCGTCTATGACTTCGAGACCACCTTCATCGGCGACGCCTCGCTTTCCAAGCGGCCGATGGGGCGCATCCTCGATCCGCTGCGGCGGATGGGCGTGCAGGTCCAGTCCAGCGAAGGCGACCGGCTGCCGGTGACGCTGCACGGGCCGGAAACGGCCAGTCCGATCACCTATCGCGTGCCGATGGCCTCGGCGCAGGTCAAATCCGCCGTACTGCTCGCCGGCCTCAATGCGCCTGGCATCACCACCGTCATCGAGCCGGTCATGACCCGCGACCATACCGAAAAGATGCTGGTCGGCTTCGGCGCCGAGCTTTCGGTCGAGACCGATCGGGACGGCGTGCGCACCATCCGCCTTCAGGGCCAGGGCAAGCTTTCCGGCCAGATCATCGACGTTCCCGGCGACCCCTCCTCGACGGCCTTTCCGCTGGTCGCGGCGCTGATCGTTCCCGGCTCTGATATCACCATCCGCAACGTACTGATGAACCCGACCCGCACCGGGCTGATTCTGACGCTGCAGGAGATGGGCGCCGACATCGAAATTCTCGACAGGCGCCTTGCCGGCGGCGAGGATGTCGCCGATCTGCGTGTGCGCTCCTCCCCGCTCAAGGGCGTCACCGTCCCGGCCGAGCGGGCGCCTCGGATGATCGACGAATATCCAGTGCTCGCTGTCGCTGCCGCTTTTGCCGAGGGGACGACGGTCATGCTCGGGCTGGAAGAGTTGCGAGTCAAGGAATCCGACCGGCTTTCGGCCGTCGCTGAAGGGCTGATGCTGAACGGCGTCGATTGCACCGAAGGCGCGGATTCGCTGACGGTTCGGGGAAGGCCGGATGGAAAAGGTCTCGGCCGTGCGGACGGCGGCGAGGTCAGGACCCATCTCGACCATCGCATTGCTATGAGCTTTCTCGTGATGGGGCTTGCCTCGGACCATCCGGTCAAGGTCGATGATTCCACCATGATCGCCACCAGCTTCCCGGAGTTTTTTGACCTCATGACAAGATTGGGTGCGACGATCGAGGTCGAGGGCTGATAAAATCGTGCTGGCCTGCGGGTGAAAGCGCCCGCAGGCGCAACGCAACCCCAAATCGGAAGCAGCCGATGGCCATTCGGGGCCGCCGGCATGATGCGCCCGACAATATCAGATGGCTCCAGACCATGTATCAGCCGCCCCATCACCGCGAAGACGATCTCGGCACGCAGCACGCGCTAATCCGCGCGCATCCGCTGGGATTGCTGATCACCGCCGGCAATGGTGGGCTGATCGCCAATCCTTTGCCATTCCATCTCAGGACCGGCCTTTCGTCCAAGGGCACGCTGCAGGCGCATCTCGCCAGAGCGAACGGCCAATGGCGGGAAATCCAGGCGGGAGCGCCGGTCCTCGTCGTCTTCCAGGGTGCCGAAAGCTACATCACGCCGTCCTGGTATGCGACCAAGCAGGAGACGGGCAAGGTTGTGCCGACCTGGAACTATGCGGTCGTGCAGGTTCGCGGCAATGCGCGCGTCATCGAAGATCCCGCCTGGCTGCGCGAGCAGATCGGCATGCTGACCGGCGAGAATGAGAGCGGCCGTGCAGAGCCCTGGGCGGTCGACGATGCGCCGGCAGAGTTCATCAGTGCCCAGTTGAAAGGCATTATCGGTGTCGAGATCGACATCGAGACAATTGACGGCAAGTGGAAGGTCAGCCAGAACCGTCCGGCCGCCGACCGCCAGGGCGTCGCCCAAGGCCTCGACGCAATCGACCGTACCGACGCCGCCGAAATGGCCGATCTGGTGCGGCGATACGACAAATAATATCAGGACCGAAGGCAGGGATATAAAAAGAATGATCATCGCCATCGACGGACCCGCTGCGGCAGGCAAGGGAACCTTGTCGCGCCGGATCGCCGAGGAATTTGGTTTTCACCATCTCGATACCGGCCTGACCTATCGGGCGACCGCCAAAGCGCTGCTGGATGCCGGATTGCCGCTCGACGACGAGGCGGTGGCAGAGACGATGGCGCGCGAGATCGATCTTGCCGGGCTCGACCGGGCGGTCCTGTCGAAGCATGAGATCGGCGAGGCGGCATCGAAGATTGCCGTCATGCCGGCGGTGCGCCGGGCGCTGGTCGAGGCGCAGCGGGCTTTTTCACGGAGGGAGCCGGGCACGGTTCTGGATGGACGCGACATCGGCACCGTCGTCTGCCCCGATGCGCCGGTGAAAATCTATGTCACGGCCTCGGCCGAAGTCAGGGCGAAACGACGTTACGACGAAATCGTCAATGCCGGCGGCAGCGCCGATTATGCGGCGATTTTCGAGGACGTGAAACGGCGCGACGAGCGGGACATGGGCCGCGCCGACAGCCCTTTGCGGCCGGCGGAAGACGCGCACTTGCTTGATACCTCGGAAATGAGTATAGAAGCGGCGTTTCAGGCGGCAAAATCGATCATCGACGCCGGTCTGAGCCGAAATGCCTAAAAATGCGAGCGGCTTTCGCGTGCTTTGCGCACGAAATCGCTTATTTTAGAAAGCCTGACATTCCGTCCAAGCGCCGGATAGCCTTCCCCAAGGGAAGGCGGACGGATCCAGGCCTGTTCAACACGAACCACCGGCGCATCAGTGTCCCGAATGCACAATAAGGACACGCCAGGAGATTTTATGTCTGTAACTTCCCCCTCTCGCGAAGATTTCGCAGCCCTTCTCGAAGAGTCCTTTGCCAAGAACGATCTGGCTGAAGGCTATGTCACCAAGGGTATCATCACCGGCATCGAAAAGGATGTCGCCGTTGTCGACGTCGGCCTCAAGGTCGAAGGCCGCATCGCGCTGAAGGAATTCGGTGCACGCGCCAAGGACGGCACGCTCAAGGTTGGCGATGAAGTCGAAGTCTATGTCGAGCGCATCGAAAACGCGCTTGGCGAAGCTGTTCTGTCGCGCGAAAAGGCTCGCCGCGAAGAAAGCTGGATCAAGCTCGAAGCCAAGTTCGAAGCTGGCGAGCGCGTCGAAGGCGTCATCTTCAACCAGGTCAAGGGCGGCTTCACCGTCGACCTCGACGGCGCTATCGCCTTCCTGCCGCGTTCGCAGGTCGACATCCGTCCGATCCGCGACGTTACGCCCCTGATGCACAACCCGCAGCCCTTCGAAATCCTCAAGATGGACAAGCGCCGCGGCAACATCGTCGTTTCGCGTCGTACGGTTCTGGAAGAGTCCCGTGCCGAGCAGCGTTCTGAAATCGTTCAGAACCTCGAAGAAGGCCAGGTTGTTGACGGCGTCGTCAAGAACATCACCGATTACGGTGCGTTCGTTGACCTCGGCGGCATCGACGGCCTGCTGCACGTCACCGACATGGCATGGCGCCGTGTGAACCATCCGTCGGAAATCCTGTCCATCGGCCAGCAGGTCAAGGTACAGATCATCCGCATCAACCAGGAAACCCACCGCATCTCGCTCGGCATGAAGCAGCTCGAGAGCGATCCGTGGGATGGCATCCAGGCCAAGTATCCGGAAGGCAAGAAGATCTCCGGTACCGTTACGAACATCACCGACTACGGTGCGTTCGTCGAGCTGGAGCCGGGCATCGAAGGCCTGATCCACATCTCGGAAATGTCCTGGACCAAGAAGAACGTTCACCCCGGCAAGATCCTGTCCACGAGCCAGGAAGTCGAAGTCGTCGTTCTCGAAGTCGATCCGACCAAGCGTCGTATCTCGCTCGGCCTGAAGCAGACGCTGGAAAATCCGTGGGCAGCATTCGCCCGCAACCATCCGGCTGGCACCGAAGTCGAAGGCGAAGTCAAGAACAAGACCGAATTCGGCCTGTTCATCGGCCTCGACGGCGATGTGGACGGCATGGTGCACCTCTCCGACCTCGACTGGAACCGTCCGGGCGAGCAGGTCATCGAGGAGTACAACAAGGGTGATGTCGTCAAGGCCGTCGTTCTCGACGTCGATGTCGACAAGGAACGCATCTCGCTCGGCATCAAGCAGCTCGGCAAGGACAGCGTTGGCGAAGCCGCCGCTTCCGGCGAACTGCGCAAGAATGCAGTCGTTTCGGCTGAAGTCATCGCGATCAACGATGGCGGCATCGAAGTGAAGCTCGTCAACCACGACGACATCACCTCGTTCATCCGCCGCGCCGACCTGTCGCGTGACCGCGACGAGCAGCGTCCGGAGCGTTTCTCGGTCGGTCAGACCGTCGACGCCCGCGTCACCAACTTCTCCAAGAAGGACCGCAAGATCATGCTGTCCATCAAGGCTCTGGAAATCGCAGAAGAGAAGGAAGCAGTCGCTCAGTTCGGTTCGTCCGACTCGGGTGCTTCGCTCGGTGACATCCTGGGTGCGGCTCTGAAGAACCGCAACGCCGAATAATCTTCGGTCGAAGCCTCAGAGATAGAAACCCGCCGGAGCGATCCGGCGGGTTTTTTATTTGCTCACGATTCAAGAATTGGAGCGGCGCTCTGATGCCGTCCGCTTATTCCCATTCCACCATGCGTTGATAGAAATCGAAGGCATGATCATGCAGGGAATCCCTCAGCCCGGGTGCGGGCAGTGCGAGCGGTTTGGGCGCAACGACGCTATCTTGTGAGGACGCTGCTTCGGCATCGTCGGATGCTTCCGCAGGCGCATGATGCATTTCCTCGGGCTGGGATTCGTCTTCACCTTCGTCCTGTGGCGCTTCTCCGCCCTGCCCCTGTTCGGCCTCCTCGTCATCGGCGGGATCGACACGATTGACCTTCTCCAGATCCTCGTCGTCAATGGGGAGATCCACCGGCAAATATTGTGCGATGGCAAAGGGAATGCCTTGCGGCAGCGGGGCCGGTGTTCCCATCTGCGCCGCAGCATCGGACATGACCGGGGCGGGCGCCACCAGCGGGCCGCTCAAGGATTTACCGAGAAGTGCGGCTGGCGCATTCGGCATCTCATCGAGAGAGGTCGCGTTCTGGCTTGCCATGGCGGCGGCAAGATTCCGGGTGCCCTCATTGCCGGCCGTCTGCGGCAGCGACGGCACGTCCTTCTGATCGTCGGCATTGGCGGCAAGCGCTTGGGCGATGACACTTTCTGCCGAGGTCGAATCATCCTGGATGATCTGCAGCAGTTCCGGGCCAGCGACGTCGATGGCGCGGCCTATGACCACCTGCAGCCCTTCCTTGATGTCGGCCCTGATCTGCTGGATATCCCGCGGCACAGGCGGCGGCGTGATCGGCGATCTGATCAGGGCGATTTCCGTTGGGAGATGTTCCTCGGCCGATGCGGCCAGCAATGCCACTGCGGCGGACGATAAGTTGGCCTCGGTGGGGATGGCATTTTGCGGATGAACGATCTCGCCGAGGCCAGTATCAACGACGAGCGCACTTGCGGCTGGCGGAATCGGGGCGGATTGCTGGTTCGGAACGGCCTGCTGAGACGAGACAGTTTCGAGGTCAGGCGATATTTCCGGGCCCAAAATCGCCGCAGCAAAGAGAACTGCCTGGTTCCGCACAGCCGCAGCCGGCGTTTCCTCCGGAACCTGCGCGGCAGTTGCAGCCGTCGCGGCCGCGGATGCAGGCGCTGCGGCCTTGTCCGACGAAGCCGGCGAGGCTGCCGATGTCGCCATAGGAGCGGCGTCTGTAGTCTTCAGCACCGTCTGTGCCGGGACCGGGGTCTGCGGCTTGGCGGTCTCCGTTTCACCCGCGTTCTGACCATAGGAATTGACGACGGCCTTGAGGACCGCGTCGGGCTCCTGTGTCAGCGCCGCTTCCAGGCTGATGGCGATTTGCACCGCTTCCGGTCCATCCGGATTGGTCAAGGCCTCGGCAAGGACAGGCAGGGAGATCGGCATTTCCGTCTGCGTGTCCAGGAGTTGCTGGGCAACGGCAAGCTGTTGGGGCGGCAGGCTGCGGATCGTATCCGCCAGCCGCTGCGCCAAAGCTGCATTGTTCTCATCCGGCTCGCGCGAAGCATTCAGCGCAACGCTGGCAGCATCGATGGCGGAGAGCAGGCTGTCGAACATCCGCTCGCGCGCCGCCACCAGCAGCATGTTCAGCTTGCCCTCGACGCTGGCGTTCACCGTGCTCGACAGTACGGCAAGCGGCGTCGCGGCGGTCTGGACGCCGGACGTTTCCGGGGTGGCAACCACTGGTTTTTCAAGGGCTGTACCCAAAGCAGACACGGCACTCACGGGGGACAACATGTGATGCTCCTTTGTCTGGCAAGACGACGACGGAAGCAGAAGGCAGGTTCAATCAGGGTCCGCTCATGCGGCCGCTAGCGATTCGAAGGCCGGTTGACCGGCTGATTGACGCGGGAAAACGTCGGTCGAATGCCTGAAATCAGGGATAGAATAGCAGGACGTCTCTTAACAGATTGCTAACCATAACGATAAAAGCCGATGCAACGTCAGCGGCACCGGCTTTCCCGTTTCATCACTTTTAGCGCAGCCGGTCAGCTATGCGCGAAGATATCGGTCTCTTCCCAGCCGAGGAGGTCCAGCTTCGCCCGGGTCGGCAGGAAGGTGAAGCAGGCATTGGCATGCTCGATGCGACCGTCGCGCACAAGGCGTTCCTTCAACTTGTCGCGCAGCGCATGCAGGTAAAGCACATCAGAGGCGGCATATTCGAGCTGCGCCGGCGAGAGCGTCTCAGCCGCCCAGTCGGAAGACTGCTGCGCCTTGGAAATATCGACCTCCAGCATCTCCTTGAGATTGTCCTTGAGGCCATGGCGGTCCGTATAGGTGCGGCAGAGGCGCGAGGCGATCTTGGTGCAGAAAACCGGCGTGGTGGTGACACCGAACGTGTGGAACAGCACGGCGATATCGAAGCGGCCGTAGTGAAAGATCTTCTCGCGCGCGGGATCGGCCAGCATGGCGACGAGGTTCGGCGCCTCTTTCTGGCCGGAGGCGATGCGGATCACATCAGCGGTGCCGTCACCCGGCGAAAGCTGCACCACGCAGAGCCGGTCGCGGCGCGGAATAAGGCCGAGCGTTTCGGTATCGATCGCTATGGCGCCGGTGTAGCGGGCGGCATCGGCCGCGGAAATATCGCCTTCGTGATAACGGATGGTGGCGGCCATGAAGCTCTCCTGGCTCTTATCGTCTCAATTCTTTTTTCGTCCTGTTCTATAGAACAGGCAAGGAGATAACGATACTGCGCGGGCTTAAAATGTCGGCGGCGTGGTGGCTTCTGAAAGAAAGCATCAAGTCGACGTGATGTGGATGCGGCCTTGCCACAAACGAGCCGCCGTCAGCTTTCCGGAACGAAAGGCGCCGGTGTCGATATTGAGCCGAAGCCCATGCGCTTCGGCTTGTCTCACCGGCGTATGGCCATGAATGATCAGTTTCGGCAGCGGCTGCGCGCTGTCGTAAAAGCGCGAGCGGATGAAAACGAGATCATCATCCTCCTGCGCCGAAATCGGCCGTTCCGGATCGATACCGGCATGAACGAACAGCACCTGCGGCGTATCCAGCAGGATCGGCAGCCCGCGGAGAAAGTTGAGATGATCATCCGGCAGCCAGGTTCGGATGAAGGTGTCGAGTTTTTTCTGCTGGGGATATTGCCTCCGTAAAGCCTGGATATCCAAACCGTAGGAATTCAGCGTTGCCTCGCCGCCGAGCCCCACCCAGTCGTCCAGGGATATTTCACCGTCGGCATAGGCAAGCATGGCCAATTCATGATTGCCGGTAAGGCAGATCCGGTCGAAACCATTCGGCAACGGCGCCATCAGCCGGCTGACAACCTGTGCCGAGGCCGGGCCACGATCGATGAAATCACCGAGCATGATGATCAGTTTGGGGCCGGGCAGCATGGCGGCATCGGCGAAAATCTTGCGTTCGAGCGCGCTCAGGAGGTGGTAGCAGCCATGGACGTCGCCGATCACATAGGTCGGCCTGTCAAGCCTATCGAGGCTTTCCCGACGCCGGCGCGGGCTGAAGCCGCGAGTCACTTTCTCGCGTATGATATTTGCCGCCATGGAACTCCCTCATCGAAATGTCGCCATCCCGAGCGCTCTAACCCTCCTAAGCAAAAATAATCGAAAAGCGACAATTCTTTGCCGAGTACGGGAATAAACGCTCCGGGCCGATGTCTATGTCGACGGAAGCCATCAATAAAGAATTACCTTGCGGCAAAGCGTCCCGAACATAGCCATTCCGCATGGTGAAAATTGACATAGCATGTCCACAACTCTATCGCGCTCGGTGACCCCAGAGCGTATTGATAGTCCCGTTTCCGAAACGCCGAGCGCCGTAAAACCTTGATCGATCCCAACACAGCGCTCGAGGCGTGCCGCTTCTTCCACGACGTATCCCTGATGCTTCTGTGGGGCGCCTCGGTCTTTCTCTGCCTTCTGGTGCCGAAAGCGCTGGCGGAGAAGGTCTGGCGCATGTTCGGCGTCGCGCCGTTCGTTGCGGCGCTGATCGCCGGGCTCACGGCCCTCGCCCGGCTGCCGCTTGCAAGCGCCACCATCGGCAATGGCTGGAGCGATGCCCTCAATACCGGCACGATCCGCGACGTCCTGCTCGATACGACAGTCGGACAAGCCTGGCTGGCCCAAGCCGCCGCTGCACTCATCCTCGTTCTTGCCTTTCTGCCGCCAGGGCAATGGCGTCGTCCGGGCGTAGCGCTGGGTTCTGGCCTCGGCCTTGCCGCCCTCATGCTCACCGGTCACGCCTCGATGCATGAAGGCTGGCTGAAGCTGGCCCATCGCGCCAATGACATGCTTCATGTGCTTGCCGGCGGCGGCTGGCTCGGCGCCTTGGTGCCGATGGTTCCGATCCTCCGGCTTTTGAACACGCCCGAATGGCGGGCGGAGGCGCTGTCGGCGCTTCGGCGCTTCTCCACCGCCGGGCACGGCGCCGTGGCGCTGGTCATCGCCTCCGGCTTCGTCAATACGATGCTGGTCCTCCAGCGCCTGCCGACCGACTGGTCATCTCCCTATCAGACGCTGCTTGCCGTCAAGATCGCGCTTGTCGCGTGCATGAGCCTGCTGGCGATCGTCAATCGCTACATTCTCGTGCCCAGGATACGACGCGATCGGGTTCGGTCTTTGAACGCCATCCGTCGCAGCAGCATTGCCGAGATCATCCTTGGTATCGCCGTCATCGCGCTGGTCGCCGTCTTCGGCGTATTGGAGCCCGTCTGAGCGTCAAGCCGACAGCGACCTCACCACCGCACGAACCGCCGCGGCATCCTCCGTCCTCGGCCTGTATTCGAGACCGATCCTGCCGCTATAGCCGTGGGCAAACAGCCAATTCAGGCGATTGAGCAGATCGATCCCGCCGGTGCCGGGATCGTTGCGGCCCGGATGATCGGCGACATGGACATGCACGATGCGATCGGCCCGCTCGCCGACGACCTCTTCCGTTCGCTCGCCCATGACAGCCGAATGGTAGATATCGTAGACGATACCGATTTCCGGCCGTCCCACCTCGTCGATAATATCCAGGCCCTCTGTGGTAGAG
Organism: Rhizobium sp. NXC24; assembly: GCF_002944315.1. Lineage (NCBI taxonomy): Bacteria > Pseudomonadati > Pseudomonadota > Alphaproteobacteria > Hyphomicrobiales > Rhizobiaceae > Rhizobium > Rhizobium sp. NXC24. The sequence continues at coordinate 84,661 of NZ_CP024311.1, read as the reverse complement.
GACAAATAGTAGCCGACATGATCGATCCTGGTGTTCAGCGGTTCGAGGCCGAGGCGTACGCCAGAGCCGCTCAGGATATCGGCGCCGGCGCTCAAGGCGGAGATCAAGGCATCCCGTTGTTCGGCGCGTGTAAATTCCGGCAAATCATCCCCCGCCTGCGCGATCAAAACCGGGACACCCAGGCCCTGCGCGACGCTGACAGACATCTCCAATCCCTCCAGCCAGGCCTCCTTGTTCGCCGGATTCGTCAGCGCGATCATCGGCTCGGCGACCATGCCCGACACGGCAATTCCAGTCTCGGCGACCACGGATGCGATCGCGTCGAGGTCCTTGTCCGTCCAGCGCCAGAACTCGACCGCACTCAATCCCGCCCGATGCGCCAGCCGGATACGATCGGCAAAATCATCGCCCTCGCGGGCAAACAACCATTCGATACATGCCGAAAACTGCCGCATGAAAATCTTCCTCCAAAGACTATGCCGCAAGGAGTGCGCCCTATCGGCAGCGACGGCAAGAGGCCGGTGGCTAGAATTGCGAGGCGGACCGGCGCAGAGCAGGCTGGGCGCCTTCGACGCTCATTGCCGTAACCATGCGCATGTCCCTACGGAAATCCGAAGGGGACATGCCGGCAATGTGGCGGAAGGATTTGTTGAAGGCGCTGATCGAGCCGAAGCCGCTGTCCATCGCCACCTGCAGCACATTGGCGCCGTCGCGCATCAGCATCGCCTGGGCGCGCGACAGGCGCAGCAGGTTGACATATTTGCTGAGCGTCATGCCGGTGCATTTCTTGAAAAGGTTCATCGCATATTTCGGATGCAGATCCGCCGCCTTGGCGATATCCACAGTATCGATATCGTGCAGGAAATTGCCGGCAATGAAATCGCACATCCGTGCCAGGCTGCGCGACGATTGCGGGTGGACCTGTTCGTTCGACTGATGCTCGCGCTTTTCCGGCAGCATGCGATAGGGTTCGAAGGCGATGCGCTCCAGGCGCAGCAGAAGTTCGGCGACCGCGTGCTCGGCCTTGGCCGGATCGCCGGAGCGGACATAGCGATACCAGCGGGCAAAATTCTCGTTATCGGCGGCATCCGTCGCGGAGGTGACCAGCGTCTCTCCTCGCATCAACCGGCCGGAAATATCGAGCGGCAGGCGCATGCGGAAGAAATGCACCAGCGGCAAATGCGCGCCGGCATAGATCGAATCTTCCGAGGAATCATCCATCTGATGCGGCTGCCCGCCCCAGAACAGACAGATATCGCCAGCGCGGAGCTGAATTTCATGGTCGTTCATACGGTAGTGAACCGTGCCGCGTATAAGGTAATTCACCTCGACCTGCGCATGCCAATGCGGCATCGCCATCAGGGGCGGATGGGTATGAAACATTTGCAGAGTCGTCGGCAGCCCCTCGATGCTGCTTGCACCCGGCTGATAAACCGCTCGATGACCCACCTTACTTTCCGCCAAGTCCATGTTCCTTTTTTAGGAGACAGAAGCGTACCGGGAGCTAGTTTAAGCGTGTTCGCTAGAGGACGGCAATTGAAAAGGGAGGATTTTCAATGCGTTTTAAACTCGCGGGAGCGACGGCACTTGCTGCCTTGCTCGCTTCCGGTTCTGCCTATGCAGCACAAACCACCATTACTGTCTGGAGCTGGAACATCGCCGCGTCGGCGCTGAAATCCACGGTCGAGGGGTTCAATAAGAAATATCCCGACATCAAGGTCGAAGTTCAGGACATCGGCAACCCGCAGGTCTTCGACAAGATGCTGGCCGCTTGTGCCGCCGGCGGCGACGGTCTGCCGGACGTCATGTCGATCGAAAATCACAAGGCTTCGATCTTCTGGAACCGCTTTCCGGACTGCCTGACCGATCTGACGAAGCTCGGCTACACGGACGCGCTCAAGAAGCAGTTTCCGGACTTCAAGCGTGCGGAACTGGAAGTCGGCGATGCCGCCTACGCCATGCCGTGGGATTCCGGCCCGGTCACCATGTTCTACCGCCGCGATTTCTATGAAAAGGCTGGCGTCGATCCGGCAACGATCAAGACCTGGGACGATTTCATTGCCGCCGGCAAGAAGATCTCCGCCGCCAATCCGGGCGTCATCATGACGCAGGCCGATCTCAACGGCGATACCGAATGGTTCCGCATGCTCGCCAACGAACAGGGCTGCGGCTATTTCTCGTATGACAGCCAGAGCATCACCGTCAACCAGCCGGCCTGTGTGAAAGCCCTGGACAAGGTGAAGGAGATCAAGGACGCGGGCTTGATGAGCGCCGCGAACTGGAACGAGAAAATTCAGGCGAACACTGCCGGCAAAGTGGCGTCGCAGCTCTATGGCGGCTGGTATGAAGGCACCGTCCGCTCCACCTCGCCGGATCTCGCCGGCAAATGGGGCGTCTACCCGATGCCGAGCATGACGGCCGACGGCCAGCATGCGGCCAATCTCGGTGGCTCGTCGCTCGCAATTGCCAGCGGTTCCAAGAACAAGGAAGCCGCCTGGAAATTCCTCGAATACACGCTTGGCACCAATGAGGGCCAGGTTACCATGCTGAAGTCCTTCGGGCTCGTACCGTCGCTTCTGACGGCGGTTCAGGATCCCTTCGTCAACCAGCCGCAGCCCTATTGGGGTGGGCAGAAGGTCTGGGCCGATATCCTCGCCACCCTGCCGAAGATTCGCCCGAGCCCCGGCACCCAGTATTTCAGCGACGCGGATGAGGTCATAAAGGCCGTCCAGACGAAATACCTCGCTGGTGGCTATCCAAACGGCAAGGCCGCGCTTGACGATGCGGCCCAGCAGATCGCCTCGGCGACAGGTCTGCCGCTTGCGAAGTGAGTGACACTGCCGGGCGCGCATCCCAAGCCGCGCTCGGCATCCCCGCCGCCCTCAGGGCGGCGGGGATGCGACGTCACGCATCATTTCACTGCGCATAAAGGAGAAGGCTTCCATGCGGTTGCGAAACCGGAGCGCCTATGCGTTCCTTGCACCCTATCTTCTGGTGTTCGCCGCTTTCTGGGTCTGGCCGATCATCGATTCGTTCCTGATCTCGTTCCAGAACACCCGAGTTAATCCGTGGGCCTACAATCTGTCGTTCAACTGGGGGCGACTGTTCGGTGACCCGGCCTTCTACAACGCGCTTGAAAACACGCTGATCATCCTGATCGTCCAGGTACCTGTCATGATCACGCTCGCCACTGTCATGGCGGTGCTGCTGAATTCACCGCTGTTGAAGGCGCGTGGCATTTTTCGCTTTGCTTTCTTCGCACCCGTCGTTGTTGGAGAGGTGGCCTATGCCGCTGTCTTCCGCCTTATGTTCAACGTCGATTTCGGCATCGTCAACAAGCTACTCGGCACGGTCGGCTTCGCACCGGTGTCGTGGTTTGCCGAATCGCATGCCGCAATGGTGCTCATCATCATCGCCGTCACCTGGCGCTGGGCGGGTTACAACGCCATCATCATCCTGTCCGGGCTACAATCGATCCCTGAGGATGTTTACGAGGCTGCGACCCTCGACCGCGTCAACCGCTTCCAGCAGTTCATCCATATCACCCTGCCCCTGCTGAAACCGATCATTCTGTTCTGCGTGGTCCTCTCCGTCATCGGCACCATGCAGCTCTTCACCGAACCATATCTGATCACCAACAGGGGTGGTCCCGGCGGCGGGACGGAGACGCTCGGCCTCCTGCTCTATCGCCAGGCCTTCCAGTCGACCAACTTCGGCTATGCCTCCGCGATCGCCTACACGATGGCAGCGCTTGCCGTGGTCATTTCTCTTCTCAATCTCTGGGTGGGGCGCGAACCGAAATGAAATCGAAGTCCAAATCCAATCTGATTAGGTCGATCGCGCTGCATGGCTTGCTGGTGCCGCTCGCCATCATCTGGCTGTTTCCGCTCTGGATGATGTTCGTCTTCTCGACCATGCCCGATTACGGCATCTTCAGCCCCGGCATCATCCTGACACCGTCGACGGGTTTCATGGACAACGTCCGGAACCTGCAGGCCGACACCAACTTCGTGGGCGCGATGACGATCTCCATCGTCGTTGCCGTCACCTATACCTTCCTGTCGGTGCTGCTGACCTCGATGGCCGGATGGGCGCTGGCCCGCTACCAGTTCGCCGGCCGCTCTGGCGTCATAGGCATCATCCTCGGCACGATCACGCTGCCCTACTCCGTCGTCGTCATCCCGCAATTCATCATGGTGGCGCGCGATTTCGGGCTGGCCAATTCATGGGTCGCGCTGATCGTACCGCCGCTCTTCAATTCGCTCGGGGTGCTGTTCATGCGCCAGGCCTTCTCGATGATGCCGGGCGAACTCTTTGACGCCGCCCGCGTCGAGGGCGTCAAGGAATGGCAGATCTTTCTGCGCATCGCCCTGCCGCTCGCAAGGCCGACCATGGCGGCGCTCGCCATCATCCTGTTCCTGGCCTCGTGGAACAACTATCTCTGGCCGCTGCTCATCAATTCCCGGCCGGGAATGATGACGGCACCGGTGGCGCTCGGGACGCTGATCGGCCTCACCAGGGTATCCTGGGGCGGCATCATGGCGGGTGCCGTGATGCTGACGGCGCCGATCCTCATCGTCTTCGTTCTCCTGCAACGCCACTTCATCGCCGGCATCGCCGCCGGCGCAATCAAATAATTCCGGGAGATCCGTATGGCCGAACTGTCCCTTACCAATATCGTCAAACGCTACGGTACTCTTGAAATCATCCACGGCGCCAATCTCGACGTGAAGGACGGCGAATTCGTCGTCTTCGTCGGCCCATCCGGCTGCGGCAAGTCCACGCTGCTGCGCATGATCGCCGGTCTGGAAGACATCACCGGCGGCGAACTGAAGATCGGCGGCCGCGTCGTCAATGACATGGAGCCGGCCGATCGCGGCATCGCCATGGTGTTCCAGTCCTACGCGCTTTATCCGCACCTCACCGTCGAACAGAATCTCAGCTTCGGGCTGCGCATGAACGGCAATCCCAAGGCCGATACCGAACGCCGCGTCAAACAAGCAGCCGAGATCCTGAAGATCACCGAGTTGATGCACCGCCGGCCGAAGCAGCTCTCCGGCGGCCAGCGCCAGCGCGTCGCCATCGGTCGCGCCATCGTGCGCGAACCGCAAATCTTCCTGTTCGACGAGCCGCTCTCCAATCTTGACGCGGAGCTCCGCGTACAGATGCGCGTCGAAATCTCGCGCCTCCACAAGAAGCTCGGCACGACGATGATCTATGTGACGCACGACCAGACGGAAGCGATGACGCTGGCCGACAAGATCGTCGTGCTGCGCGGCGGCAATATCGAGCAGGTCGGCGCGCCGCTCGACCTCTACGACGATCCCGCCAACCAGTTCGTCGCCGGCTTCGTCGGATCGCCGAAGATGAACTTCCTGCCAGCCGAGATCGTTGACAAGCAGGATGGCCGCGTGACCGTGGCCCTGCAGAATCAGCGCGAAGTCCGTCTGACGCTGCCGATTACGACAGCTCAGGTTGAAACCGGCCAGGCGGTGACGCTCGGTGTGCGGCCTGAACATTTTCTCGAGGCCGGCCGCGGCGATATCGATGTGATCGTCGATGTCGACGTTGCCGAACATCTCGGCAATACCAGCTACATCTACGCCAACATTGCCGGCGGCGAGCAGATCGTCATTGAGCGGGAAGAATCCCGCAACGCCAACAACCGCGACACGCTGACCGTCGCGCTCTCCGCAGCCAAGACATTCCTGTTCGACGGCGCCGGCAATCGATTGCGATAGGCGCCCTTTTCCTACCACTCCCAAGACAGCCTGCAGATTTAGGAAAGGACCAATTCATGACTACTGAGACATCCATCCGCTGGGGCATCATCGGCCCCGGCAGGATCGCACAGACTTTTGCCGAAGGCGTCGCTCACTCCCGTAGCGGCAAACTGGTGGCCATCGCCAGCCGCAATCCCAACAAGCCGGGTCTCGGCGACAATTTTCCCGGTGCGCGCATCGTCACCGGCTATGAGGCGCTGCTGGCGGACCAGGAAATCGACGCCATCTATATCGCCACCCCCCATACCGGCCACGCCGAATGGGCCATCAAGGCGATCCGCGCCGGCAAGCATGTCCTCGTCGAAAAGCCGATCGCGCTGTCTGCTTATGATGCCGAGGCGATCTATTACGAAGCCAAGAAGGCTGGCGTCTTCGCCGGCGAAGCCTTCATGTACCGCGTGCATCCGCAAACGGCGAAGCTGATCGAACTGGTGAAAAGCGGCGTGATCGGCGAGGTCCGCATCATCCGCTCGTCGTTCGGCTTCAACATGGGCACGGTCAAGCCCGAACACCGGCTTTTTGCCAACGACACCGCCGGCGGAGGCATTCTGGATGTCGGCGGCTATCCGGTATCGATGGCGCGGCTGGTTGCCGGTGCCGTTGACGGCAAGCCGTTCCTCGACCCGGAAAAGGTCTCAGGCGTTGCTCATCTTGGCCAGACCGGCGTCGACGAATGGGCCTCGGCGGTGCTGAAATTCCCGAACAACATCATCGCCGAAGTCTCCTGCTCGATCATGGCAAATCAGGACAATACGCTGCGTATCATCGGCTCGGACGGTCGCCTGGAAGTCAAGGATTTCTGGTTCGCCTCCGGGCATAAGGGTGGCATCGGCAAGATCGAGCTCATCAAGGGCGCGGAAACACAGATCGTCGAGGTCAAGGAAGATCGTTGGCTCTATTCCTTCGAAGTCGACGCCGCTGGCGACGCCATTCGCGCCGGTCAAACGGAATTCGCCTACCCGGGCATCAACTGGGCCGATTCGATCGGAAACCTACGTGTTCTCGACCAATGGCGTGCCTCCGTTGGCCTCGAATATGAGGTGGAGAAGGCGACGCGGCGGACGACGAACATCGTCGGCTCACCTGTCACCATGGGCAACAGCATTCCGAAACGCACCATCCCCGGCATTGCCAAGCCGGCTTCGATCGTCACGCTCGGCTTCGAATTCTTCCCGAATTTCGCAGCCGCCTCGCTGACGCTCGACGCCTTCTACGAAGCCGGCGGTAACGCCTTCGATACGGCCTATGTCTATGGCGCCGGCAAGACGGAAAGCATATTCGGCGACTGGCACACCAGCCGCAAGGTTCCGCGCGAGGAGATCGTGCTGATCGGCAAGGGGGCGCATTCGCCGCTCTGCTATCCGGACATGATCGCCAAGCAGCTCGACCAGTCGCTGAACCGCCTGAAGACCGATTATGTCGATATCTATTTCATGCACCGCGACAATCCGGCTATTCCGGTCGGCGAATTCGTCGATGCCATGGATGCCGAGGTCAAAGCTGGCCGCATCCGCGGCATCTTCGGCGGCTCCAACTGGACGCGTGCTCGTTTTGACGAGGCGATCGCCTATGCCGAAAGGAACGGCAAGGCGGCGCCAGCAGCTCTTTCCAACAATTTCTCGCTGGCGGAGATGCTGGATCCGATCTGGGCCGGGTGCATCGCCGCCTCCGACGACGAATGGAAGGCCTGGCTGAACGCCAAGCAAATCCCGAACTTCGCCTGGTCGAGCCAAGGCCGAGGCTTTTTCACCGATCGCGCCGGCCGTGACAAGCGCGACGACGAGGAGTTGGTACGCGTTTGGTATTCCGAGCGCAATTTCGGCCGCCGCGACCGGGCGGTCGAACTGGCGCAGAAGCTCGGCCGCAACCCGATCCATATCGCGCTTGCCTATGTCGTCGCCCAGCCCTTCCCGGTCATCCCGCTGATCGGCCCGCGCACGATCGCCGAGCTGGAAGACAGCCTGTCGGCACTCGACATCAAGCTGACGCCGGAACAGGTGAAGTGGCTTGAGGGCTGATGCGAGCCTAAGGCTGGCTTGATAAAAATCGAACCGGCTGTTTCGCATAGTGGCTGATGCCGAAAACAAAAATAGCCCGCTTGTCCACCAAGCGGGCTGTTTTGTCATTGCTACAAGGGGATCTCTTCTCAGACGAGCGCGTGTAACCGTCAGGCGGCGAAATTGAACGCCTTGGTCTTTGCGCCTTCAAACTCCAGAAGGTAGGTCTTCCGCTCCAGACCACCGGCAAATCCCCTGAGGTCTCCCGCCGATCCGATTACCCGATGGCACGGCGCGATGATGGAGATCGGGTTCCTGCCATTGGCGGCGCCTACCGCGCGTATCGCTTGACGAGCCCCGATCTGTTCGGCGATCTCGGCATAGGAGCGCGTTTCTCCGAAGGGGATACTGAGCAGCGCCTGCCAGACCTTCTTTTGAAAATCGGTGCCGGAGAAATCCAGCGGCAGATCAAAAACCTGCCGTTCCCCGGCAAAATATTCCCGCAACTGCCGCTCCGTTTCGATGAGGACGGGATGGTTCTCATCCTCTGCAACGATGTTCAGGCGGACGCGGTTCGGCCGGTCGATATCCCAAAGGATCGCCGCTAAGCCATCGCGCTTGGCAACGAGCTTCAGCCTGCCGACAGGCGAATTGACGATTTTATAGACACAGTCTTTCTGCGCAACTCGCGCCGTCATAGCCATGGCAATATCCTCTCACTGCGGCTCGGGTCGGGATCGGCAGAACGATAACGCGCCGCCTCTATCCCTCCGATCGCGGCGAATCCTCTTCACCGCTGACAAGGGATACATATGACCTCAATTATCGGCCGCAGCCCACCCGAAAAGCACTTTTGCAGGGCACAGGCACAATATTTCCGAAGCGGATGAGCCATGATGTTATGATGCGTCTGCGGCGGCGGTATCGCGAATGCAGGTGGAGACTTCGCGCCAGCGATAGCGATGTTGTGCGGGGAGCTTTGTATCGGTGGGAGGCTATGAAGCTTGGGCTTTCCGGTTATGGTCCGTCGGCTGCGGCGGTATCGCCAGCGAAGCGGAATGCTTTGGGGTATTGATATTGGAATGTTATGTGGGAAGTTGGTTGCGGGGGCAGGATTTGAACCTGCGGCCTTCAGGTTATGAGCCTGACGAGCTACCGGGCTGCTCCACCCCGCGCTATCCGAGCAAACCGCGTTGCGGTTTGTCCGCCCTGAGCGAACCGTTGGGGTTCGTCGGAGCTTGAGCAAGCCGCGTTGCGGCTTGCGTGATCCGGGCAAATCCGAAGGATTTGTCCCGTGTTCCCGTGGCACCTTATTTCGGAGCCGGGCGTATAACTGTATGCCTTTAGAAGCGACAAAGGCCGCTTTTGAGCGGCCTATTGTAACACGGCTTAGCCGTTTTTGTGTCGAGAAGATTTAAATCATCGGACAAACCCAGATGGGTTTATCCGGCGTTGCGTTTTGCAGACCTGGCAGCGACCTACTCTCCCGCGTCTTGAGACGAAGTACCATGGGCGCAGGGGCGTTTCACGGCCGTGTTCGGAAAGGGAACGGGTGCAGCCACCCCGCCATAACCACCAGGTCAGCGAAGCGCAACGTTGAGAAGCTGGTGAAGAGAGGATGGAGGCAATAGCCTTCATGTCTCTTGTCTTTTTTTGAACACGTCAGATGCATCGTGTGATGAACACGAGCAATGGGAACGATCAAGCCAATCGAGCTATTAGTACCGGTAAGCTTCATGCGTTGCCGCACTTCCACACCCGGCCTATCAACGTGGTCGTCTACCACGGCTCTGATAGGGAACACTCGTTTTCAGGTGGGTTTCCCGCTTAGATGCCTTCAGCGGTTATCCCTTCCATATATAGCTACCCTGCTATGCCCTTGGCAGGACAACAGGTCCACCAGAGATATGTCCATCCCGGTCCTCTCGTACTAGGGACAGATCCTGTCAATATTCCTACACCCACGGCAGATAGGGACCGAACTGTCTCACGACGTTCTGAACCCAGCTCACGTACCGCTTTAATTGGCGAACAGCCAAACCCTTGGGACCTGCTCCAGCCCCAGGATGCGATGAGCCGACATCGAGGTGCCAAACAACCCCGTCGATATGGACTCTTGGGGGTCATCAGCCTGTTATCCCCGGCGTACCTTTTATCCGTTGAGCGATGGCCCTTCCACGCGGGACCACCGGATCACTATGACCGACTTTCGTCTCTGCTCGACTTGTCAGTCTCGCAGTCAGGCGGGCTTATGCCATTGCACTCGACGACCGATTTCCGACCGGTCTGAGCCCACCATCGCGCGCCTCCGTTACTCTTTCGGAGGCGACCGCCCCAGTCAAACTACCCACCATACACTGTCCCGGATCCGGATGACGGACCGCGGTTAGACATCCATGACGATAAGGGTGGTATTTCAAGGATGGCTCCACAAGAACTGGCGTCCCTGCTTCAAAGCCTACCACCTATCCTACACATGCCGACACGAATGCCAGTGTAAAGCTATAGTAAAGGTGCACGGGGTCTTTCCGTCTGACCGCAGGAACCCCGCATCTTCACGGGGAATTCAATTTCACTGAGTCTATGTTGGAGACAGCGGGGAAGTCGTTACGCCATTCGTGCAGGTCGGAACTTACCCGACAAGGAATTTCGCTACCTTAGGACCGTTATAGTTACGGCCGCCGTTTACTGGGGCTTCGATTCAGAGCTTGCACCCCTCCTCTTAACCTTCCAGCACCGGGCAGGCGTCAGACCCTATACGTCGTCTTGCGACTTCGCAGAGCCCTGTGTTTTTGGTAAACAGTCGCTACCCCCTGGTCTGTGCCACCCTCACATGCTTGCGCACATAAGGGTCACGCTTCTTCCGAAGTTACGCGTGCAATTTGCCGAGTTCCTTCAACATAGTTCTCTCAAGCGCCTTGGTATACTCTACCTGACCACCTGTGTCGGTTTCGGGTACGGTCTATACGGTGGAGCTATTTCCTGGAACCGCGTCCCTGCAAGATCAATCCAATAAGACCTTACAAGTTAAGCAATCCGTCACTACCACCAGGCCCACGAATATTAACGTGGTTCCCATCGACTACGCGTGTCCGCCTCGTCTTAGGGGCCGGCTAACCCTGCTCAGATTAACTTTAAGCAGGAACCCTTGGTCTTTCGGCGAGAGGGTCTCTCACCCTCTTTATCGTTACTCATGTCAACATTCGCACTTCCGATACCTCCAGGATGCCTCACGGCTGTCCCTTCACAGGCTTACGGAACGCTCCGCTACCACTCCTCAAAGAGGAATCCTCAGCTTCGGTGCATGGCTTTAGCCCCGTTACATTTTCGGCGCAAAGACCCTTGACTAGACCAGTGAGCTGTTACGCTTTCTTTAAATGATGGCTGCTTCTAAGCCAACATCCTGGTTGTTTTGGGATCCTCACATCCTTTCCCACTTAGCCATGACTTGGGGACCTTAGCTGGAGGTTAGGGTTGTTGCCCTTTTCACGACGGACGTTAGCACCCGCCGTGTGTCTGCCGAGTAGTACTTCCCGGTATTCGGAGTTTGGTTAGGATCAGTAAGACGGTGAGTCCCCATAGCCCATCCAGTGCTCTACCCCCGGGAGTATTCGCTCGACGCTCTACCTAAATAGATTTCGCGGAGAACCAGCTATTTCCGAGTTTGATTGGCCTTTCACCCCTAGCCACAAGTCATCCCAATCTATTGCAACAGATGCGGGTTCGGTCCTCCAGTTGGTGTTACCCAACCTTCAACCTGCTCATGGCTAGATCACTCGGTTTCGGGTCTAATGCAACAAACTATATCGCCCTATTCAGACTCGCTTTCGCTTCGCCTACACCTACCGGCTTAAGCTTGCTTGTTACACTAAGTCGTTGACCCATTATACAAAAGGTACGCCGTCACCCTTGCGGGCTCCGACTGTTTGTAGGCATCCAGTTTCAGGTTCTATTTCACTCCCCTTGTCGGGGTGCTTTTCACCTTTCCCTCACGGTACTGGTTCGCTATCGGTCATGCACGAGTACTTAGGCTTGGAGAGTGGTCTCCCCATGTTCAGACAGGATTTCTCGTGTCCCGCCCTACTCTAGGACAATGAATGTATCTACGCGTACGGGGCTGTCACCCTCTACGGCAAACCTTTCCAGGTTCTTCCACTTTAACACTCATTGCCACTGGCCTGGTCCGCGTTCGCTCGCCACTACTTGCGGAGTCTCGGTTGATGTCCTTTCCTGCAGGTACTTAGATGTTTCAGTTCCCTGCGTTCGCTTCTTACACCCTATTTTATTCAGGTGAAGATACCTCATAACAATGCTTAGAAACCAAGCGCGTCTTCGACGCGCTTCCAGGCAATAGGTCTTAGGCAGTAGGCAATAGTTTCTC
>NZ_CP024311.1:0-67500 GCF_002944315.1 Rhizobium sp. NXC24 | reverse complement strand
CGGCCAGGCGGAAATCACCCGCACGGTGGAAAGACTCGAAGGCCGATTGTCGCCGGAGACAGTGATCGCGCCACTTTACGGCAATCTCGGTCAAAAGGAACAGGATGCGGCGATCCGGCCGGCGCCGAAAGGCACGCGCAAGATCGTGCTGGCGACATCGATCGCCGAGACGTCGATCACCATCGACGGCGTGCGCATCGTCATCGACAGCGGCCTGCAGCGGCTGCCGGTTTTCGAAGCGTCGACCGGGATCACTCGGCTGGAGACGGTGCGGGTATCGCGGGCTTCCGCCGATCAGCGCGCTGGCCGTGCGGGGCGAACCGAGCCTGGTATTGCGATCCGGCTTTGGCATCCAGGCCAGACGGCGGCACTGCCGGCCTTCACGCCGCCGCAGATTCTGTCCAGCGATCTTTCCGGGCTGGCGCTTGATCTTGCCCATTGGGGCGTGCAGGACCCAGCCGCACTTGCCTTTGTCGATCAGCCGCCGGCGACGACACTGGGCGAAGCGCGGGCATTGCTGCGGCAATTGGGGGCGCTGGACACGGAGAACGGGCTGACGGCACACGGCAGGCTGATGCGCGATCTGGCTCTGCCGCCGCGGCTAGCGGCCATGGTGATTTCAGCAGCGGAGTTCGGCCAGGCACGCGAGGCGGCGATGCTCGCCGTATTGCTGACGGAACAGGGGCTCGGCGGGCAAAGCATCGATCTGGAAGAGCGCCTGCGGCGGTTCAAGACGGAAAAGGGTGAACGCGCGGAGGCGTCGCGCCGGCTAGCAGGGCGGTTGGCGACAGCGGCAGGCGACAGCAAGGCTGCGGACGCAGGAGTACAGGTCCTGGCCGGTTCATTGCTGCTGCATGCCTTCCCCGATCGCATCGCCCTGCAGCGCGGCGGCCGCGGACGCTTCGTCATGGCGAACGGGCGCGGCGCCGAATTGCCGGAGACGGAGCGCCTCGCCGGTTCGCAAATGCTTGTCATTGCCGACCTGACGGGCCGGGCGGCGCAAGGCCGTATCTTGGCAGCGGCGGAAATTGCGCGTGCTGATGTCGAGGAGCATCTGCCGGGAGAGATCCGCACCGAGGACCAGAGCCTATTCGACAAGACCAGCCGGCAAGTGCGGGCGCGGCGCGTGACGCGGCTCGGGGCCATCATCTTCGAGGAGACCCCCTTGCCTCGACCATCGGGCGAGCGGGCGGCGAAGGCGCTGGCCGACGGCATCCGCGAGCTGGGGCTCGCCGTCCTGCCCTTTTCAAAAGAGGCGACGCAATTGCGTGAACGGATCGGCTTCCTGCACCGGACGATCGGGGAGCCATGGCCCGATATGAGCGACGATGCCCTGCTTTCGCGGCTCGACGAATGGTTCACGCCATTCCAGACCGAGGCACGCGGCCTCTCCGACATCTCGGCCGGCGGGCTTTCCAACGGGTTGATGTCGCTGGTGCCGCATGAGCTGCAACGCGACCTTGGCCGGATGGCGCCGACGCATTTCGAAGCGCCGACGGGCCAGCGTCATCCGATCCAATATGAAGGCGAAGAACCGCTGCTGACGATCCGCGTTCAGGAGCTTTTCGGCCTGAAGCAGCATCCGGCCGTCGGCGGTGGGCGGCTGCCGCTGGTGCTGGAACTGACGTCGCCGGCGCACCGGCCAATCCAGACGACGCGTGATCTGCCCGGCTTCTGGGCAGGATCGTGGAAAGACGTGCGCGCCGATATGCGCGGGCGTTACCCCAGGCATCCCTGGCCGGAGGATCCGGCTGATGCTTTGCCGACGACAAGAGCCAAGCCGCGTGGTACCTGAGAATGGCCCGTTTCTTCAGAGGATTGGACAAAATGGCGGACGCGGACGCCAAGCCGCAGGACGATCACCACACCAGCCGGCGGCTCAGGCTGCAGACGCTGGTGCGGCTGCGTTGGCTCGCGGTCGGCGGCCAGACGGTGACGGTGATGATCGTCGCCTTCTGGCTGAAATTTGCCGTGCCGCTGCTGGCCTGCTGCGTGTTGATCGCCTGCCTCGCCTGGATCAACTTCTTCCTGACGCTGCGCTATCCGCCAACGCACCGCCTGGAGCCGCCGGCTGCCTTTGCGCTGCTCGGCCTCGATCTCCTGCAGCTCTGCGGGCTGCTCTTGATCACCGGCGGGCTCGCCAATCCCTTTTCCGCCCTGGTCTGCGTTCCCGTCATCATCTCCTTCGCCTCGCAGCCGATCCGCTACAGCATGGCGCTGATCGTGCTGGCGATGATCTGCATCACGGGCCTTGCCTTCTCGCCTTTTCCGCTGCCCTGGTACGATGGCATCGAGATCAACGTTCATAGCGTAATGCAGCTCGGCGTCTGGTGCTCGATCGCCTCGACCATGGCCTTTGCCGCCTTCTATGCCTACCGCGTCTCCATGGAGGCGACGCAGCTTGCCGATGCGTTATCGGCGACGGAACTGGTGCTGCAGCGGGAAAAGCACCTGTCGCAACTCGACGGGCTGGCCGCCGCCGCGGCTCATGAACTCGGCACGCCGCTGGCAACGATCAGCGTCGTCGCCAAGGAGATGGAGCGCGAGCTCAGCCAGGACGACCGCTTCCGCGAGGATGTGGCGCTGCTGCGTAGCCAGAGCGAACGATGCCGCGACATCCTGCGGCGGCTGACGACGCTCTCCTCCGAGGACGAGGCGCATATGCGGCGGCTGACGCTGTCGTCGATGATGGAGGAGATCATCGCACCGCATCGGGAATTCGGCATCAAGCTGGAGCTGATCGAAAAGAGCCCGCGCCTCGGCGAACCCGTGCTGAACCGCAACGCCGGCATCATGTACGGGCTTGGCAATCTCATCGAAAACGCCGTCGACTATGCGCGAAAGAAGGTGACCGTCACGGTGGAATATAATCCCGATACGCTGACAATCGTCATCGAGGATGACGGCAACGGGTACTCTCCCGAAATCTTGATGCGGATCGGCGAGCCCTATGTCACGACGCGACAGCGAGACGATACGGCGGGCGGCCTCGGACTGGGCCTGTTCATCGCCAAGACCCTGCTGGAACGTTCGGGCGCAGAGCTTTCCTTCGGCAATCGCGACCCTGAAACGCCGGGTGCACGCATCCGTGTTGAATGGCCGCGAATGTTGATCGACAGTAATTCGACAAAATGAATTTCACGGCTTAAAACACCGGTCGTTAAAGTCAGTAGGACTATGCAGGCGGTCTGCCGCCGGGATTGAACATGATGACGGATAAAGAGCTCACCGACCCTCATGCGGGGGCCAAGGACGCGGCGGACCATATCGGGCCCGACGCGACATTGCTGATCGTCGACGACGACGGACCCTTTCTGCGCCGGCTGGCGCGCGCCATGGAGACGCGCGGCTTCGTGGTCGAGACGGCGGAATCGGTGGCGGAAGGCGTTGCCAAATCCAAGGCCACGCCACCGAAATACGCCGTGGTCGACCTTCGTCTCGGTGACGGCACCGGCCTTGATGTCATCGAGGCGATCCGGCAGCGGCGCGACGATACGCATATCGTGGTGCTGACCGGCTACGGCAATATCGCGACCGCGGTCACTGCCGTGAAGCTCGGTGCTCTCGATTATCTTGCCAAGCCCGCGGATGCCGACGACGTCTATGCGGCGCTGACGCAACGGCCGGGCGAAAAGGCCGAGGTGCCGGAAAATCCGATGTCGGCGGATCGGGTGCGTTGGGAGCATATCCAGCGCGTCTACGAAATGTGCGAGCGCAACGTCTCCGAGACGGCCCGCCGTCTCAACATGCATCGCCGCACGCTGCAACGAATCCTCGCCAAGCGCGCACCGAAGTAACCTTCATTCAGACGAAAAAGACTTACCCGTCGCCCATTCGGCCAGCATCAGCCGCTGGGCGGCGGCGCGGGAAAAATTGAGCGTCACCGATTTGCGCGTGGCTGGTGGCAGGCGATGCTCCGGCGCCTCGCGGATCATATGCGCGCCGTAACCGTCCGACAGGAAAAGCCCGCAATCTTCCGGAAAGATATCGAGCGGCACGTCCTTGTGGGTCGCGAAGAACAGGCGATCGCAATGCAGGCGGTAATCCGGCCATTTGCGGTCGACGCGAAAATCCTCGATCGACGATTTGATCTCGATGATCCAGATCTCGCCCTTTTCGGAAAGCGTGATGAGGTCGGCGCGGCGGCCGCTGGCGAGCGGCAGCTCCGGCAAGACGGCAAGGCGCATCTCGTGCAGTAATAGTTGCACGCCCCTGCGTACAAGCATCGCCCGTTCCGACTGCCGACCGTCTATTAACGGATTGTTATTGTAAACACTTAAAATCGTCATGAATTGCCTCTGGGACCGAACAAGCGTTGTTGCAAAAAAACCATGTCCCTTTAATTTGCGCAGCGGAGCTATTTTGTCGCCCCGCACCAGCTTGCAAAGCTAAATTTAATAGAAAATAAACCGTAGTCAAAGATGGTTGATACCATCCCATTCCCTGTCACAACTCACCAAGAGACTTCCATGCGCATCCGCAATGCTATGACCGCACTCGGCCTTGTCGCAACGCTTGCCACGGCTGGTTACGCCACCACTGCCGCAGCCACGCCGACCGCTACCGCCAATTCCGCTTCCGACACCGTCAAGACGTTCGATAATGATTACGGCGTCACGAGCGACAACGGCTTCCAACTGCCGGCGATCCCGATCCAGAAGGTGAAGCCGCAGTTCCGCCGCCAGATCGTCTCCTACAAGTCTGACGAAGCTGCGGGCACGATCATCGTCAACACCCGCGAGCGCCATCTTTATTACATCCTCGGCAACAACGAAGCCATGCGCTACGGCATCGGCGTCGGCAAGCAGGGCTTTGCATGGTCGGGCACGGCATATGTTGCCTGGAAGCAGGAATGGCCGAGCTGGCATCCGCCGAAGGAAATGGCGGTCCGCCGTCCGGAAATCGCCAAGTATGTCGATGACGGCATGAACCCGGGCCTCGAAAATCCGCTCGGCGCCCGCGCCATGTATCTCTACAACGAGAAGGGCCAGGACACGCTGTTCCGCCTGCACGGCACGCCGGAATGGGCTTCGATCGGCACCGCGGCTTCCTCGGGCTGCATCCGCCTGATGAACCAGGACGTCATCGATCTCTACAACCGCGTTCTGCCGGGTCACGCCACCAAGGTCGTCGTGATCCAGTAATCGCTGGCATTATTTGGAATTCAAAAGGCCGCGGGATCGATGTCCGGCGGCCTTTTTGTTTTGGGGAACTGAGGTCCGATATTATACCGCCCTACCCGCCCTCGTCCTTCGAGGCTTCGCCTTCGGCTGCGCGCCTCAGGATGAGGGCTGATCTCTTCCCTTAGCCGCAAGACTCTCTCCACCTCATCCTGAGGCGCCTTGCCGCCAAAGCGCCAGCGCAGGCGACAAGGCCTCGAAGGATCGAGGTGGCCCCAGATGGAGGGGTCATCCCGCCTGCTTTGCCTTCAGCTCGATGCGGCGGCGGTGCAGGACCGGCTCGGTATAGCCGTTCGGCTGCTCTCGACCCTTGAGGACGAGATCAAGCGCCGCCTGGAAGGCGATAGAGCCATCGAAATTGCCGGCCATCGGCCTGTAGAGCGGGTCGCCGGCGTTCTGCCGGTCGACGACGGCGGCCATGCGCCTCATGGTCTCGACGATCTGCGCTTCGGTGATGACCTTGTGGTGCAGCCAGTTGGCCATGTGCTGCGCCGAGATGCGCAGCGTGGCGCGATCCTCCATCAGGCCGACATTGTTGATATCCGGTACCTTGGAGCAGCCGACGCCCTGATCGACCCAGCGAATGACATAGCCGAGAATGCCCTGGCAATTATTGTCGATCTCGCGCTGGATTTCTTCCGGCGTCCAGTTCGGGCGGGACGCGACCGGAACGGAAAGAATGTCGGAAAGCTTGGCGCGAGCCCGGCTTTTCAGGCCCTGCTGGACCTCAGCGACGTTGACGCGGTGATAGTGGGTCGCATGCAGCGTCGCGGCCGTCGGTGACGGCACCCAGGCGGTGTTGGCGCCGGCCTTCGGATGCGCGATCTTCTGCTCCAGCATCGCCGCCATCAGGTCCGGCATGGCCCACATGCCCTTGCCGATCTGCGCGTGACCGGAAAGGCCGCATTCCAGACCGATATCGACATTCCAGTTTTCATAAGCCGCGATCCAGGCTGCCTGCTTCATGTCGCCCTTGCGGATCATCGGGCCCGCCTCCATCGAGGTATGGATCTCATCGCCGGTGCGATCGAGGAAGCCGGTGTTGATGAAGACGACGCGTTCGCTGGCAGCGCGAATTGCTTCCTTGAGATTGACCGTGGTGCGGCGCTCCTCGTCCATGATGCCCATCTTGATGGTGTTGCGCGGCATGCCGAGCACATCTTCGACGCGCGAGAAGATCGCGACGGCGAAGGCGACCTCTTCCGGGCCATGCATCTTCGGTTTGACGACATACATGGAGCCGGCGCGGGAATTTTTATGCCCGCCGTTCGGCCCGATATCATAGAGCGCGATCAGGCCGGTGATCATGGCGTCCATGATGCCCTCAGGCACTTCATGGCCGTCGCGGTCGAGGATCGCCGGATTGGTCATGAGGTGGCCGACATTGCGCACCAGCATCAACGAGCGGCAATGCAGCTCGAAGCTCGCGCCATCTGGCGCCGTGTAGGTCACATCCGGATTGAGATGGCGGGTGAAGGTCTTGCCGCCCTTGGAAACTTCCTCCGTCAGGTCGCCCTTCATCAGGCCGAGCCAATTGCGATAGACTTCGGCCTTGTCCTCGGCGTCGACGGCAGCGATCGAATCTTCGCAGTCCATGATCGTGGTGATCGCCGATTCCAGCCGGACGTCAGAAATAGCAGCCGCATCGGCCTTGCCGATCTCGGTGCCGGCATCGAGGACGATCTCGATGTGGATGCTATTGTTCTTCAGCAGGATATGCGAGGGAGCGCTGGCGTCGCCGAGATAGCCTGCGAAGTGCCCAGCATCGGCCAAAGCCGTAGCACCGCTCTTCGTTGCGATCGCCAATGCGCCGTCCTTGACAGTAAAGCCGGTGACGTCCTTCCAGCTCGCACCGGCAAGCGGCGCGGCGGTATCGAGGAAATCACGCACCCAGGCGATGACCTTTTCACCGCGCTTCGGATTGTAGCCCCTGCCCTTCTCGGCACCGTCGGTCTCAGGGATGGCGTCGGTGCCGTAGAGCGCATCGTAAAGCGAACCCCAGCGCGCATTGGCGGCGTTCAGCGCATAGCGGGCATTCATGACGGGAACGACGAGCTGCGGGCCGGCGATAGAGGCGATTTCGGGATCGACATTGGCGGTCGAGACCGAGAAGGCCGGGCCTTCGGGAATAATGTAGCCGATCTCGCGCAGGAAGGCTTCGTAGGCGGCCATGTCCACCGGCGCGCCGTTCTTGCGATACCAATCATCCAAGGCAGCCTGCATCCGGTCGCGCTTGGCGAGCAGATCGCGGTTCTTCGGCGCGAGGTCGTGCACGATCGCCGAGAAGCCGGCAAAGAAGGTATCCGGGTCGACGCCGGAGCCTGGCAGGGCCTCCTTGACGAGGAAATCATAAAGCACCGGCTCAATCTGAAGCCCGTTCTTGTCAATGCGGCTCATACCAATCACTCCTCACGGCCGTTCTACGGCTCAATTTTTACATGCTGCCAGTTTGCGGGCGGTTAGGCTCTCCGTCAATTTGGCAATAGTTCGAAAGATTTGTGCATTTATGGAAATAATCAGTCGGCGGCTATGCGCGGGCGGCCGCTGGCGGTGGCGATGAAGCGGGCCTCGACCAGCTTGCGATTGCCCTCGATCTCAGGCGCATCGACCTGTTCTTCCACGGCGATGACGGGATCTTCGGCACCATTCAAGCGCGCTTGCGCCGTCGCCACCTCGATTGCCCGCTGCCGCGCCAGAGAAAAAGTCTTTTGCTCGTCAGTGAACCGCAAAGTCTCGCCCGCGCCATTCAGCACATAGATGCCATCCTCGGGCATGGTGACGAATACCGTGGCGCTGGTGCGAACCTGGCCGACGACGGCGCCGATCGCGTTGGCCACATCCGAATCAGCGGGAATGGCGCTGTCACTTGCCAGCATCTCGGCGATGGCAGGGTAATAGACGGGGGCGGAAGCGCCGAGGCCGACCAGAGGGCGATCGAGCGAAACGGCAAAACGGGCGATGCCCCGTGCGCGACGAAGCGCGCGGTCGATCGAGATCGATTTGGCCGGATCGAGATGGGTAACGCCGTCCTCCGCCAGGCAGGCGGCCAGGATCACGTCGGCGGACTGCCGGGTCAGGCGATCGACGATCTTTTGCGCCAGCTCCTCTATCGAGTCGGCAATCGGGCGGCCGGAGCCGTCCTTCAACCGCATTGCCAGCGCGAGACCCAACCGGGCGGCTTCCGCACTCCACTGGCTTTGCCGCCCAAGCACATGCATTGCGTCTGACGGCGTCAGGCCGCAGAGATGCACCAGGCCACGGGCAACCAGGCGGTCCAGGGTCGCTTTCTGCGACGTCGAGGTCAGAAGCTGGTCGAGCGGCAGGGGTACCCTGCCGATCTTGTCGAACAACGCCTGTTCCGACGGCTGCAAGCCGCTCGCAAGATGATCCGGTACGCCGGTGCGCACGGCAAAGCGGCCGGCGTGGCGGCCGAGATGCGGCGCACGAAGCTGCTGCTCCAGCACACCGATGACGGCCTGGCTGTGTACATGGGCTGCGAGGCTGAGCGGCAGCAGGCGGCGCGGCCCGAGTTCGAAGGCGGCGACAAGACCGCGATCGTTGATCTTCACTTCGGAATCACCGCCAAGGCCATAGGTGCGCATGGCGACCGCTTCGACCATGGTGCGATAGCCGCCGACCACCGCACCGTCGGCATCGAGCCGCGGCCGGCCGGCCTCCATCACAGCGACATCCGTGGTGGTGCCGCCGATATCGGACACCACGGCATCGTCGAGGCCGGTCAGATAGCGTGCGCCGACAAGGCTCGCCGCAGGTCCAGAAAGGATGGTCTCGATTGGACGGAGCTTAGCTTCTGCGGCCGAGATCAGCGCGCCATCACCGCGCACGACCATCATCGGCGCCGCGATGCCGCGCGTGGCCAGAAACCCTTCGCAGGCGCCGACCAGCCGGTCGATCATGGACACCAACCGCGCGTTCAAAAGCGTCGTCAGCGCCCGGCGCGGGCCGCCAAGCTTGGAGGAGAGTTCATGGCTGCAGGTGACCGGCAGATGGGAAATCTCGCGGATGCAGTCACGCACACGGATTTCATGAGCCGGATTCCGCACAGCGAAATAGCCAGCGATCGCGAAGGACGAAACGCTCTTCGAAAGCTCCGGCAGCATCGCTTCGAGCGCCGCCAGATCAAGCGGGTTCTCGTTGCCATGGACGCTGTGTCCGCCGGGTACAAACACCACTGGATCGGTCCCCAGCGCCTCGGCCAGGCCGTCACGCTTCAGATCATCGGGGCCGAAGCCGATCATTACCAGTCCGGCGCGGCCGCCCTGCCCTTCGACCAGCGCGTTGGTGGCAAGCGTCGTCGACAGCGATACGAGACCGATAGCGGAAACGGGGATGGCCGCCTTGGCGATGACCGCATCGACAGCGCCGGCAATGCCGACGGCCAAATCATGCCGCGTGGTCAGCGATTTCGCCTTGGCAACAACGCCGTCGGTTTCATGGAAGAGAACGGCATCGGTATAGGTTCCACCGGTGTCGATGCCGAGCAGGAAATGAGATGTCACAGATCAATTTACCCTTGAGGAGATGAGTGAGGCGGCAAGCGCGGAGCCTATCTCGCCCTTGGCGGGCGAGAAAGCAAAAACTTAGGATTAGGCGGGGGCTTGTCCCCGTCTAATTCTTAGTTTTTGCAAGAGCGGGGGTAGGTAGGGACGCACGAAATTTAGAAATTTGTCTGAACAAGAAACTGACCCCCTCTCTTGCAATTTCAATGGCTTAGAAATTGCGCTAAGCATTTTTAATGCGTAGCAGCTTCTGCGCCGCAATTCCTAAGCCAGTGAAATTGCTTTCTCGCCCGCCAGGGGCGAGATAATCCCGTGCCCGCAGCGCCCCTACCGCCTCGTCACCCGCATTGGCAGCCCGCCTTGCGGCTGGGTCGTCAGCTTCTGCACCGGCCAGGGATTCGTCTGATCGGTCACATCGAAACGGAAGCGGTGCATCATGACAGCAAGGGCGATGACGGCTTCCTGAAGGGCAAAGGTGGCGCCGATGCAGACGCGGGGGCCGGCGCCGAAG
Source organism: Rhizobium sp. NXC24 (assembly GCF_002944315.1). NCBI lineage: Bacteria > Pseudomonadati > Pseudomonadota > Alphaproteobacteria > Hyphomicrobiales > Rhizobiaceae > Rhizobium > Rhizobium sp. NXC24. Next base: position 57,289 of record NZ_CP024311.1, on the reverse strand, counting down.
GGCAGGTACTGGAAGCGGTTGATCTTGCCGCGATTCTCCGGAAGGAAGCGTTCGGGCATGAAGGCACGCGGCTTGTCCCAATAAAGCGCATGGCGATGCAGTGTCCAAGGCATGATCAGTACGGTGATCCCGGCCGGGATCTCCACGCGCTCCCCGCTTGGGCTTATCCATTCATCGTCAGCAATCGAGGCGCGGTTGATGGATGGCGCCGGCGGATAGAGGCGCATCGCCTCCTCGAAGGCGGCACGGACATTCGGCATCAGGTCGAGCCAGGCGACGGGCTCGGCGCCGGTGGCGAGCACCAGATCGATTTCCGCTTCCATGACCTCGCGGATATGCGGGGTATTGGCGACGCAGTAGAGCGTCCAGGCCAGCGCCCGCGCCGTCGTCTCATGACCGGCGCCGATGAAGGTGAGGATGTTGTCCTCGATCTCCTCCATGGTCAGGCCGTCGGGGCCGGCCTTTTCCAACAGCAGCGTCAGGAAATCGTCGGGAGCGCTGGCCCGATCCCTACGCATCTTGTCGAGCCGAAGATCCATCGTCTTGCGGACGATGCCGCGAAACTTGTCGAGCACCTTCTGGCCGCCGATGCGGGTGACGCGCGGCACCCAGGAAGGCGCGCGCAGAAGATCCATCGGGTCGACGCGGCCCATGCGATGCAGAAGCTGGTTGACGTCATCGGCGAAATGGCCGCTTTCGGTGACGATCTCACCGGAGAACAGCGTTTCGGCGAGGATGGCGAAGGTAAGCTCGGTCATATCGATGGCGATGTCGAAAACCTTGCCATCGCTGCCGGCCTCCTCGTATTTGCGAACATAGGCTTCGCTCTGGCTCAGCATCTGGCCGGCAAAGCCCTGGGCATGGCGCGGCGTGAAAACCGGCGCGACGGCCTTGCGCGAGCGCTTCCAGACCTGGCCTTCCGCCGTCAGCAGGCCGTCGCGCAGGATTGGCCGGAGCACGAGCTGGCGGATATCCGACATGCGGTAATTGGAGGCATTGTCGACCAGCACATGCTTGATCAGGCCGGGATCATTGACGATCAGCGTGTGCTCGCGAAAGAAGCGCGTCATGATCCATGGCAGCGTATAGGAAGGCTCACCCCATAATTCCAGCGGATTGCGCAGGATGGTGCGGATGATCGTCAGACGCGATGGCGGGACGGTACGCGGGGTCGGGGCTGGTGGGGAAAAGGCTTCCGGGATCATGTCCATGAGATCCAATCTCCTCGAAAACCTTATTTTCGCGACGGCTCCCGAAGTTTAAAGCAGCGACTTCAGATCGTCCAGCTTATCATTGATAAGCCAGCCATAGTAATTTTCCTCCGGCCAGACCGGTTGTCCGGCCCCACGGTTCTTGGCGGCGAGCGCTGCGGCCCGCTGGCGGGAATTGCCGACATTGTAGAGCGTCGCCGTGATGCCCGGATTGCCCGAAATGTCCATGCCGGCGATCGAACGGTAGTCATCGATCGACTTGCGGATCGAGGCCGCAACGAAGGCGAGCGACAGATCCGGATCCATGATGGCCTTGTAGACGCTGCCGGCGTCCTTTTCATCCAGCTTCGGAATGCCCGACGTGCTGCTGACGAGATCGGAGAGCTCCAGCGCCGTCAGCGGATTGACCTGGCCGAGGCCGAAGGTCTGGCCGGCATAGAAGGGCTGGAAGAACACGGCGCTGAAACGGTTGTCGGGGAAGGATTTGCCGCCGACCTTCTTGCCGCGGAAATCGCTTTCCCAGACATCTTCGCGGCAGGTCCAGAGGCTGTAGGAATCCCTCTTGCCCTTGCAGGCATCGAATTGCGGCCGGGCGACAAAATCATCGACGTCTTCGCCGTCATAGGCGAAGCGGAAGCTCTGGCCGGCATAGGAGGCGGCTTTGACGTAGTAGGACTGCAGGCCGTCATAGGCGTCGACATTATAGGTATGTTCGCCGACCAGCGCGCCGATGATGTGGATGGGGTCGATGCCGTAGGCGCGCGCCGTCGACTTGATCTTCGACATGAGCTTGGTATCGGTCGCCAGCAGTTCGTGAACCTTCTGGTATTTGCGCTCGAAGGTCGAATTCGTGCCCTTGGTACGGCGCACGGAGGCACCAGGGATTGCCGGCTGCTCGGCGTTGCGGTTGCCCGGCGGCACCATGGCCGCTGCATCCGCATAGGCCGGAGTCCAGGAGAGGCTGACAACCGCCAGAAGAAGGGTGATCAGAATGCGTCGCACGATGGCTGCCCTGTCGAAGTTTCATCCGATGTTTCAATGCGGCTGCCTGACGGACAATCTTGGCCGAATAAAGCCATTCCCACGCAAAGAAGCGGGCCTTAACTAAAAAGTTAACGGCCCGCTGTCGAGTGCTTAATATGTCAAGATGCCGTCACCGGCTTAATTCCATTAGAGAATGAAGCGCGACAGGTCGGTATTGGTGGCGAGATCGCCAACATGTTCGCGCACATAGTCGGCGTCGATGGTCACCGACACGCCGGCACGATCCGAAGCGTTGTAGGAAATATCGTCCAGTACACGCTCCATCACTGTCTGCAGGCGGCGGGCGCCGATGTTCTCGACAGTGGAGTTGAGGTGCACAGCGACATCGGCCAAAGCGTCGATCGCGTTATCCGTGAAATCGAGCTTCAAGTTTTCCGTCTCCATCAGCGCCTTGTATTGGCGGATGAGGCTGGCTTCCGGCTCCGTCAGGATACGGCGGAAATCCTCTTTGCTCAAAGGCTTCAGTTCGACGCGGATCGGCAGACGGCCCTGCAATTCCGGCAGGAGATCCGAAGGCTTCGACACATGGAACGCACCCGAGGCGATGAAGAGGATGTGATCGGTCTTCACCGGGCCATATTTGGTCGCAACCGTGGTGCCTTCGACCAGCGGCAGCAGGTCGCGCTGCACGCCTTCGCGGGAAACGCCGGCGCCCATGCCGCCATCGCGGGCGGCGATCTTGTCGATCTCGTCCAGGAAGACGATGCCGTCATTCTCGGCCGATTGAACCGCTTCGCGCTGGATCGCCTCGTTGTCGATCAGCTTGTCGGATTCGTCGCGGATCAGTTCCTTGTAGGAATCCTTCACCGTGGTGCGCACCTTCTTGGTGCGGCCGCCCATGGCCTTTCCGAACATTTCGGACAGGTTGAGGACGCCGATATTGGCGCCGGGCATGCCGGGAATTTCGAAGCCGGGCATGCCGGAGCCCGTGTCGGCGACTTCGATATCGATTTCCTTGTCGTCCAGTTGGCCTTCGCGCAGCTTCTTGCGGAAGCTGTCGCGCGTTGCCGGCGAGGCCGTAGAGCCGACGAGGGCATCGAGCACCCGCTCTTCCGCGCTCATATGCGCCTTCGCCTGCACTTCGGCGCGCTTCTTTTCACGCACTAGGCCGATGCCGACCTCAACGAGATCGCGGACGATCTGTTCGACATCGCGGCCGACATAGCCGACTTCGGTAAATTTCGTCGCTTCCACCTTGATGAAGGGCGCGCCGGCAAGCTTGGCGAGGCGACGGGAGATTTCCGTCTTGCCGACGCCGGTCGGGCCGATCATCAGAATGTTCTTCGGCATGACTTCGTCGCGCAGATCGGGCTCGAGCTGCTGGCGGCGCCAGCGGTTGCGCAGCGCAATCGCCACGGCGCGTTTGGCCTCATGCTGGCCGACAATATAGCGGTCGAGTTCTGAAACGATCTCGCGGGGGGAAAAAGTGGTCATTTCGTGCGCTTCCCGTCAGGGCTAGAAACAATCAAGAGAGGAATTAGGCTTCGGAGTCGAGCGTTTCGACCACGACATTGTGATTGGTGTAGACACAGATGTCGGCGGCGATATCGAGCGCGCGGCGGGCAACGTCCTCGGCCGATTTGTCGGTATCCATCAGCGCGCGCGCCGCGGCGAGCGCAAAATTGCCGCCGGAGCCGATCGCCATGGCGCCGTGTTCCGGCTCAAGCACATCGCCGTTGCCGGTGACGGCGAGCGTCACTTGTTTGTCGGCGACGAGCATCATGGCTTCGAGGTTGCGCAGATATTTGTCCGTACGCCAATCCTTGGCAAGCTCGACGGCGGCGCGCATCAACTGACCGGGATATTGTTCGAGCTTCTTTTCCAGCCGCTCTAGCAGCGTAAAGGCATCGGCGGTCGCACCGGCGAAACCGGCAATCACGTCACCCTTGCCAATGCGGCGAACCTTGCGGGCATTGCCCTTCATTACGGTCTGGCCGAGGCTCACCTGGCCATCGCCAGCCATCACCACCTTGCCGCCCTTACGAATAGTTACAATTGTCGTCATATAAACACCTGTTTGCCCCCATTTTGGCGGGCTTTCTGCCGGGCCGCGTTTCGGCCCCGTCAAGCCCTATGTAAGAGGGCTTTTTACGATTGCAAATGCCCGTTATTTCGGAATGATGCATGTAAGCCGGCTAGATAAGTCTATACTGACTTAACTTCTGGATATTTGCCGATGTGCCTGATAAGGAACGGCCGTCAATCCCGATGGAGCAACCATGGCAGAGACCGCAGCGAGCCGCACGGCAAGCGTTTCCCGCAAGACCAATGAGACTTCGGTCTCCGTGTCCGTCAACATCGACGGCAGTGGCAAGTCGACGATTTCGACGGGCGTCGGCTTCTTCGACCATATGCTGGAGCAGCTTTCGCGACATTCGCTGATCGATATGGAGATCGACACCAAGGGTGATCTGCATGTCGACGATCACCACGCGGTCGAAGATACCGGCATCGCCATCGGCCAGGCCATTGCCAAGGCGCTGGGCGACCGGCGCGGCATTACCCGCTACGCCTCGATCGATCTCGCCATGGACGAAACGATGACGAAGGCGGCCGTCGATCTGTCCGGCCGGCCCTTCCTCGTCTGGAATGTTGCCTTCAGCGCCCCGAAGATCGGCACTTTCGATACCGAGCTGGTGCGCGAATTCTTCCAGGCCTTGGCGCAGAATGCCGGCATCACGCTGCATATCCTCAACCACTATGGCGCCAACAATCACCATATTGCCGAGACATGCTTCAAGGCCGTTGCCCGCGCACTGCGCACGGCAACCGAGATTGATCCGCGGCAGGCAGGCCGTGTGCCCTCGACAAAGGGCACCCTCGCCTGAGCCCCCGTCATGGGGAAAGTGAAGAGATGGCAAGCTATTTGATTTTGACGCCACCCGGAGGACCGGACAAAAACCAGGTGAGCACGCGCTTCATCCGCGACGGTTTTTCCTGGACCGCATTTTTGTTTCCGACACTATGGATGCTTTTTCACCGGCTGTGGCTGCAGGCCATCGCCGCCTTTCTGCTACAGGGCATCGCCCTGGAATTGATCCGCCGGCCGGAGTTTTTTGCCGCCGGCATCGCGATCCTGCTCGGCGTGCATGTCCTGGCTGCGCTTGAAGGCAACCACGCCGCGTATCGGAGCCTCGTTGCAGGCGGCTGGAAGACGGAAGACTTGGTTTCGGCGCCCAATCTGGCGACGGCCGAAGAGATCCATTTCACTACGACTGAGCCGAAGGCCGAGGAGAATATCCGTTCAAACGATTGGGATATCCCCACCTCTCCAAACAATAGCCCAAGCCGGGGCGGACCGTCTTTCGGTCTTCCCGGCTATGACGGAGGACGCTGATCATGCGCGTCGCGATTATCGATTACGGCTCAGGCAATCTGCGCTCGGCCACCAAGGCCTTTGAACGCGCCGCCCGCGAAGCCGGTATCGACGCTGAAATCGATCTGACTGACGATGCCGAGCGTGTCGCCACCGCCGATCGCATCGTGCTTCCGGGCGTCGGCGCCTATGCCGATTGCCGCCGTGGGCTCGACGCCGTTTCCGGCATGGCGGATGCGGTGATTGATGTCGTGGAACACAAGGGCCGCCCTTTCCTCGGCATCTGCGTTGGCATGCAGCTCATGTCGTCGCGCGGGCTGGAAAAGACGATCACGCAGGGGTTCGGCTGGATCAAGGGCGACGTCAAGGAGATGACGCCCGGCGATCCCACGCTGAAAATCCCGCAGATCGGCTGGAACACGCTGGATCTCAGACACCCGCACCCGCTCTTCCACGGCATTCCGACCGGATCGGAGGGGCTGCATGCCTATTTCGTGCATTCCTATCATCTGGCCGCCGACCATGCCGACGATGTCATCGCCACGACCAGTTATGGCGGAGCGATGACCGCCTTCGTTGGCCGTGACAACATGGCCGGCTCGCAGTTCCATCCGGAAAAGAGCCAGAAGCTCGGCCTCGCCCTGATTGCCAATTTTATGCGCTGGAAGCCGTGACGCTTCGCGCATTAAGGACAAAGACATGATTCTCTTTCCCGCCATCGACCTCAAGGACGGCCAGTGCGTGCGCCTGAAGCTCGGCGACATGGAGCAGGCGACCGTCTACAATCCCGATCCCGCCGCCCAGGCGAAAGCCTTTGAAGACCAGGGCTTCGAATGGCTGCATGTCGTCGATCTCAACGGCGCCTTCGCCGGCGAGACCGTCAATGGGGCGGCCGTTGACGCCATTCTCAAGGCGACGAAAAACCCTGTGCAGCTCGGCGGCGGCATCCGTACGCTCGACCATATCGAAAACTGGCTGACACGCGGGCTTGCCCGCGTCATTCTCGGCACTGTCGCCGTGCGCGATCCGGCGCTTGTCGTCGAAGCCTGTCGGAGATTTCCAGGCCATATCGCCGTCGGCATCGACGCCAAGGGCGGCAAGGTGGCGGTCGAAGGCTGGGCGGAAGCCTCCGAACTCGGCGTCATCGAACTGGCGAAAAAATTCGAAGGCGCAGGCGTGGCCGCGATCATTTATACCGATATCGACCGCGACGGCATTCTCACCGGCATCAACTGGGCTTCGACGCTGGAACTGGCCGATGCCGTTTCCATTCCCGTCATCGCGTCCGGCGGCCTTGCCTCGCTTGATGATATCCGCCGCATGATCCAGCCAGATGCCCGCAAACTGGAAGGTGCGATTTCCGGCCGCGCGCTTTATGATGGCCGGATCGATCCGAAGGAGGCCTTGGCGCTGATCAAGGCGGCCAAGGCGAAGGAGATCGCGCAATGACCCTGAAAGCCCGCGTCATCCCCTGCCTCGACGTCAAGGACGGCCGTGTCGTCAAGGGCGTCAACTTTCTCAACCTCGTCGATGCCGGCGACCCCGTCGAAGCCGCCAAGGCCTACGACGCCGCCGGTGCGGACGAGCTGTGTTTCCTCGATATCACCGCCTCTTCCGACAACAGGGAGACGATCTTCGATGTCGTGGCCCGCACCGCCGAGCAATGCTTCATGCCGGTAACGGTCGGCGGCGGCGTGCGCACCATCGCGGATATCCGCAAGCTGCTGCTTTGCGGCGCCGATAAGGTCTCGATCAATTCGGCGGCGGTCAACAATCCTGATTTCGTCGCCGAAGCGGCCGACAAGTTCGGCAATCAGTGCATCGTCGTCTCGATCGACGCCAAGCGGCGGCGTACCGAGGCACTCGGCGGCGACAATATGAGCGCCTGGGAGATCTATACCCATGGCGGCCGCAACGCGACCGGCATCGATGCCGTCGATTTTGCCCGCAAGATGGTCGAGCGCGGCGCCGGCGAACTGCTCGTCACCTCCATGGATCGAGACGGCACCAAGGTCGGCTACGATCTGGAGCTGACGCGGGCAATTGCCGATGCGGTACGTGTGCCCGTGATCGCCTCCGGCGGCGTCGGCGATCTCGACGATCTCGTTGCCGGCATCAAGGAAGGCCATGCGACGGCCGTGCTGGCGGCTTCCATTTTCCACTTCGGCACCTATTCGGTCGGCGAAGCGAAGCACTATATGTCAGAGCATGGCATCGCCATGCGGCTCGATTAGGAAGGGATAGGACGGATGAGCGGATTTACCCTTTCCGACCTCGAAAGAATCGTCGACGAGCGCTCCAAGGCTTCGCCGGAGGAATCCTGGACGGCAAAGCTTTTCGCCGCCGGTCAGCCAAAGGCGGCAAAGAAGCTCGGCGAGGAAGCGATCGAAGCCGTCATGGCGGCGGTGACCGGCGATCGCGACAATCTCACCTACGAGGCAGCCGATTTGCTTTATCACCTTATGGTCGTATTGAAGATTGCAGGCATTCCGTTGCAGAATGTCATGGGTGAGCTCGAAAGGCGCACCGCTCAATCCGGCCTTCAGGAGAAGGCCAGCCGGTAGAATGCGATGACGATAGCGACCCAAACCCTGCCTGCGCACGAGACACTCGATATATTTGAGGCGAAAGCCTATTCGCCCTATTATTTCTTTTCTTCGGACGAGTGGTCGAAATTCAGAGCCGATACGCCGCTGACGCTGACCGCCGATGAAGTGACGCGGCTGCGCTCCATGGGCGACCCGATCGATCTCGATGAAGTCCGACGCATCTACCTTTCGCTATCGCGCCTTCTGTCCTCGCATGTGGAATCCTCGCAGATCCTGTTCGAGCAGCGCAATCGGTTCCTCAGTCTTTCCGACGTCGCCAAGACGCCTTTCGTCATCGGTATCGCCGGCTCCGTCGCCGTCGGCAAATCCACTACGGCCCGTATCCTGAAGGAATTGCTGCGCCGCTGGCCGTCGAGCCCGAAAGTGGACCTGATAACGACCGACGGCTTTCTATTTCCGAATGCCGAATTGCAGCGCCGCAACCTGATGCAGCGCAAGGGCTTTCCGGAAAGCTACGATACCGCAGCACTCCTGCGCTTCCTCTCGGCGATCAAGGCCGGGCAGCCGGACGTCAAAGCACCCTGCTATTCGCATCTCGTCTATGACGTGCTGCCGGACGAATACAAAACCGTCGACCGGCCGGATATCCTGATTTTCGAAGGCATCAACGTCCTGCAATCGCGGCATCTGCCGGCGGATGGCAAGATCGTGCCGATGGTGTCCGATTTTTTCGATTTCTCGATCTATATCGATGCCGACGAGCATCTGATCCACAACTGGTACGTCGCCCGCTTCATGAAGCTGCGCGAAACCGCCTTCCGCGACCCCAACTCCTTCTTCCACCGCTACGCCTCGATCACAGAACAAGAGGCAATCGCGACCGCCGAAGGACTGTGGAAGAACATCAACCTGAAGAACCTGCGCCAAAACATCCTGCCCACCCGCCCGCGCGCTGATCTCATCCTGCAGAAAGGCAGGAATCATCTGATCGAACAGGTGGCGTTGAGGAAGCTTTAGAAGTTACGGGTTCACCCGCCTTAAGGTTAGGTTTATCCGGCCGCCGTTTTTCAGCAGAGTCGAGGTCGCCGGATAGATGCGGTCGACGCCGTGGAAGCAAAGCCTGCCTTTTCCGCCGAGAAGGACAATATCGCCGCTGGAAAGCTTGAAAGATAGCGTACGATCATTGCGGTTAAGGCCGCCGACGCGGAAGAGGCAGGCGTTGCCGAGCGAGATCGACAGCACGGGCGCCGCCAAATCCTGTTCGTCGCGGTCTTGATGCAGGCCCATGCGGGCATCGTCATCGTAGAAATTAATCAGGCAGGCTTCCGGCGGCTTTTCATAGCCCGCTATATTGCTCCAGAGATCAAACAATTGTTGCGGAATCCCCGGCCAGGGCCTGCCAGTCACCGGATGGTTCTGCTGGTAACGATAGCCGCGCTGCTTGTCCGTCACCCAACCCAGCGGGCCGCAATTGGTCATGCGCACGGACATTTCCTTGCCGGTGCCGGGCATGACCGGGGTGTAAAGCGGCGCCTCGGCGACAACGGCGCGGATGGTCTCGACCAGCGCTTCCTGAGTGGAGCGGTCGAGATAACCGGGAAGATGGCGAATTCCGTTGGGTAGGAGCATCGATATTTTCCAAGATTGGTGATCGTCAGGGAAGTGCGCCATTGCCGCGTCTTTGTGCATGGCCCCTCACCTCTGCCCTCTCCCCGCCTTGCGGGACGAGTGAGCTTACAATACCTAATCCGAACCCGTCACGAGTGGGGAGCTTTGTTGTTTCACACTGTCGTCCCTTCTCCCTGCAGTGCGGCGAGAAGGTTGGGATGACGGGCCAGGCACAGAGCTACGGCAACAACAGACTCGCCTGACAAGCCCCATTTTACCCAATCAAACCAAAACCGCAGCCCGAAACCTATTCGCCCCCGGGCTTGCCTCGCATCTTCTTGACCTCAGAGCGACCCGATTTTTCCTTCAGGCGCCGTTCGATCGAGCCTTTGGTCGGCTTGGTCTTCTTGCGTGGCGGCGGCGGCGGTGCGGCGGCTTCGAGGATCAGTTCCTTCAGCCGCTCGCGTGCATCCTCGCGATTGCGATCCTGGCTGCGGAAGCGGCTGGCCTCGATCATCAACACGCCGTCTTTGGAAACGCGCCGGCCGGCGAGCCTCGCGGCGTTGGCCTTCACGCGGTCATTCAGCGACGGCGAATTCGGAATGTTGAAGAATAGCTGAACAGCGGTCGCGACCTTGTTGACATTCTGCCCGCCGGGGCCGCCCGCCAGAACGAATTGTTCCGTCAGTTCCCAGCCGGCAATGGTGATCCGGTCGTTGATGTAAAGCGCGTCGCTGGCCATGGTTTTCTCCGCGCCCGTCTATCCCATATTGACGCGCGGTTGAAAACAGGCAGAGGGCAAAATGAAAAACCCGGCGGACCGGCCGCCGGGTTTCACGTGAGTCATTCCTCTGTGCGGCGAATCACTCCGCCGCGACACGCAAACCCGGCGCCGCGTCACGGACGTTGCCGTCGACATGATCCTCGAACTTGGCGAAGTTGGAGACGAACATCTGCACCAGCTTTGCCGCCTGCGCGTCATAAGCCTCGCCATCGGCCCAGGTGGAACGCGGATCGAGGATTGCGCTGTCCACGCCTTCGACCGCAACCGGCACGGCGAAACCGAAATTCGGGTCGATCCGGAATTCGGCATTATCGAGATCACCCTTCAAAGCGGCGGCCAACAGGGCGCGCGTCGCCTTGATCGGCATGCGCCGGCCCGTGCCGTAGGCACCGCCGGTCCAGCCGGTGTTAACGAGCCAGCAGCCGGCGCCGTGGCGGGCGATCAGGTCCTTCAGCAGGTTGCCGTATTCGGCCGGATGACGCGGCATGAAGGGCGCGCCAAAGCAGGTCGAGAAGGTGGCTTCCGGCTCGACCACGCCTTTTTCCGTGCCGGCGACCTTGGCGGTGTAGCCGGAGAGGAAGTGGTACATCGCCTGTTCCGGCGTCAGCTTGGCAATCGGCGGCATGACGCCGAAGGCATCGGCCGTCAGCATGATGATCGTCTCCGGATGGCCGGTCATGCCGGATTCCGAGGCATTCGGGATGAAATGCAGCGGATAGGCGCTGCGGGTGTTCTCCGTCAGCGAACCATCGTCGAGATTCGGCACGCCATGTTCGTCAAGCACGACATTTTCGAGCACGGTGCCGAAACGGCGGGTCGTGGCGTAGATTTCCGGCTCGGCCTCGGCCGACAGGCGAATGGTCTTGGCGTAGCAGCCACCTTCGAAATTGAAGATGCCATTTTCACCCCAGCCATGCTCGTCGTCGCCGATCAATGTGCGGGTCGGATCGGCTGATAGCGTCGTCTTGCCGGTGCCCGACAGGCCGAAGAAGATCGCGGCGTCCCCATCAGGCCCGACATTGGCCGAGCAATGCATCGGCATGACGCCGCGTTCTGGCAGGAGGTAATTCAGGACGGTGAAGACCGATTTCTTCATTTCGCCAGCATAGGAGGTGCCGCCGATCAGGACGATGCCGTTGACGAGATCGCAGGCGATCACCGTTTCCGTGCGGCAGCCATGGCGCTCCGGATCGGCGCGGAAGCTTGGCAGATCGATGATCGTCAGCTTCGGCACGAAGCTTTCCAGCGCCGACCGCTCGGGACGAATGAGCAGGTTGCGGATGAACAGCGAGTGCCAGGCGAATTCGGTGACGACGCGCGTCGGCAGGGCGTAATCCTGGTCGGCGCCCCCGATCAGGTCCTGAACGAACAGGTCCTTGCCGTGTACATGCGCCAGCATGTCCTTGTGCAGCAGCGCGAAATGTTCTGGCGACATCGGCTTGTTGTTATCCCACCAGATTTGGTCTTCGGTGGTCGCGTTGCGGACAACGAACTTGTCCTTCGGCGAGCGGCCGGTGTGCTGCCCAGTCAATGCTCTCAGCACACCATGAGCGGTCAGATCGGCTTCGCGCCGACGAATCGCTTCCTCATAGAGATGAGCTTCCAAGAGATTATAACGAACACTGGCGGCGGCTCCCAGGCCGATCGATTCGAGTTCGGTTGCGGGATTACGGACGCCGAATTGCTCCATCGCTCTATTCCTCTACGTGGCCTCAGCCGTTAAAACTAAATAAAGCGTAGAGGCGTCTTTTTAAAAGCACAAGAGAGTAGAGCGAAAAATCTTTAATGATATCATGTATTTAATCGATTTAAATAAATTTTCATAATTTTAAATCGGTTGAATAGATACCAGCGAGACGTTTCGCCGCACAACCCGTGGTTAACTGTTTGTGTGTTCGGCAATCCGCCTCTTTATCTTTGCCACAATTTGTTCCACCTTTATCCCCATAAGCGCGCCAGGTTACCGCCAACCGAGCTGGCAAGCCACCTGGGAGCCACCTGGGGCTGGATTCCAAATCCGGGAGAGACGCGCACTGATGATGGAGACGAACACCATGTTGACAATCGCGCTCGTTGACGACGACCGCAATATCCTGACTTCCGTGTCGATTGCTTTGGAAGCCGAGGGATATAAGGTGGAGACTTATACCGACGGCGCTTCGGCGCTCGACGGATTGCTTGCCCGGCCGCCGCAATTGGCGATCTTCGATATCAAGATGCCGCGCATGGACGGCATGGAGCTTTTGCGCCGCCTGCGGCAGAAGTCCGACCTGCCGGTGATCTTCCTCACCTCCAAGGATGAAGAGATCGACGAGCTCTTCGGCCTGAAGATGGGCGCCGACGACTTCATCACCAAGCCTTTCTCGCAGCGTCTGCTGGTCGAGCGCGTCAAGGCCGTGCTTCGCCGCGCCTCCGCCCGTGAAGCCGCGAACGCGGCCAGCAGCGGCACAGCCGCGAAGCCCGGCGCCGCGCAACAGGCCCGCTCGCTGGAGCGCGGCCAGCTTGTCATGGACCAGGAACGCCATACCTGCACCTGGAAAGGTGAACCGGTGACGCTGACCGTCACGGAGTTCCTGATCCTGCATTCGCTGGCGCAGCGCCCTGGCGTGGTCAAAAGCCGCGATGCCTTGATGGATGCTGCCTATGACGAGCAAGTCTATGTCGACGACCGCACCATCGACAGCCACATCAAGCGGCTGCGCAAGAAATTCAAGATGGTCGATCTCGATTTTGATATGATCGAAACGCTGTATGGAGTCGGCTACCGCTTCCGCGAAGCGGCCTAGAGCCGGGGGATTTTAGGTCGAATCGACCTAAAATCTGAATCCGCTCGAGAGGTAGAGAACAGGGCATGATGTCGTCCGAAAACCGCTTACACTTTTCGGCATCATACTTGGATAGTTTACTGGACCGTGCGACGGGCAATGAAATAAGAGCATGCGGACAGGGTCGCCGATCCTGTCTTCGAAAGGGCCGCTGGCTTGGCACAACTGGTGCAAGATAGAGATATCGACGAGACGGAAAGCCCGAGCGACGTCAGAATCGCCCGCCGTCGGTGGACTCACCCTTTCACGCTGATCCGCCGCATCTTCGGCAATGCAGTCTTTTCGAGCCTGACGCGGCGTATCCTGTTCTTCAACCTCGCCGCCCTCGTCGTTCTCGTCGGCGGCATCCTCTATCTCAATCAATTCCGCGAGGGCCTGATTGATGCGCGCGTCGAGAGCCTGTTGACGCAAGGCGAAATCATCGCCGGCGCCGTCTCAGCATCCGCTTCGGTCGATACCAACTCCATCACCATCGACCCGCAGAAGCTGCTGGAACTGCAAGCCGGGCAGAGCATCACGCCCGTCCCGAACGACGAGGACCTGGAGTTCCCGATCGATCCGGAGAAGGTGGCGCCGGTGCTGACGCGACTGATCTCGCCGACGCGCACCCGTGCCCGCATCTTCGATGCCGACGCCAATCTGCTGCTCGACAGCCGCCATCTCTATTCGCGCGGTCAGGTGCTGCGCTACGATCTGCCACCGGTGGAAGACGCGGCTCAGAACTGGTCGGACTGGTTCAGCGGCCTGCTCAACAAGATGCTGCAGCCGGGCAACCTGCCGGTCTATAAGGAAGCGCCCGGCGGTGACGGTTCGATCTATCCGGAAGTGATGAACGCGCTGACCGGCGTGCGCGGCGCCGTGGTGCGTACCACGGAAAAGGGCGAGCTGATCGTCTCGGTCGCCGTGCCCATCCAGCGTTTCCGCGCCGTGCTCGGCGTCTTGCTGTTATCGACGCAGGCCGGCGATATCGACAAGATTGTGCATGCCGAGCGCCTGGCGATCATGCGCGTCTTCGGCGTCGCGACACTGGTCAACGTCGTTCTGTCGCTGCTTCTGTCCTCCACCATCGCCAATCCGCTGCGCCGGCTTTCGGCAGCGGCCATCCGCGTGCGCCGCGGCGGTGCGAAGGAGCGCGAGGAAATTCCCGATTTCTCCGCGCGCCAGGACGAAATCGGCAACCTGTCGATCGCCCTGCGCGAAATGACGACGGCGCTCTACGACCGGATCGATGCGATCGAAAGTTTTGCCGCCGACGTCAGCCACGAGCTGAAGAACCCGCTGACATCGCTGCGGAGCGCCGTCGAGACGTTGCCGCTCGCCAAGAGTGACGATTCCAAGAAGCGGCTGATGGATGTCATCCAGCATGACGTGCGCCGCCTCGACCGGCTGATAAGCGATATTTCCGACGCCTCCCGCCTCGATGCCGAGCTTGCCCGCTCCGATGCGAGATCGCTCGATCTCGAAGTGCTCTTGCGCGACATGATCGATATTTCCCGTCAGGTCGGGCACAGCAAGAAGGCGGTCGAGATAGACTATATCGTCGACCGCAAGCCCGGCACGAAGACCAAGTTCACCATCGATGGCCACGACCTGCGGATCGGCCAGATCGTCACCAACCTCATTGAAAACGCCCGCTCCTTCGTTGCGAAGGACACCGGAAAGATCACGGTCAGGCTGACGCGAACGCGAACGCGTTGCGTCATCTATGTCGAGGACAACGGGCCAGGCATCCAGGCGGAAAATATCGACCGCATTTTCGAGCGCTTCTATACCGACCGGCCGGAAGCGGAAGGTTTCGGGCAGAATTCCGGTTTGGGCCTGTCGATCAGCCGGCAGATCGCCGAGGCGCATGGCGGGTCGCTACGTGCTGAGAATATCGTCGACGGCGAGGGCCCGGCGCTGCTCGGCGCCCGCTTCATCCTCTCATTGCCGGCCGAAACACCGGCATGAGCAGCAAAGCGACCAATGTCCACGGGACGGCGATCGTGATCGGCAAGACCGGCCTGCTGTTTCTGGGACCATCGGGCAGCGGCAAGTCCACGCTTGCCTTCGCATGCCTTGCCGCTGCCAAGCCGCTTGGCCTTTCCGCCACATTGGTCGCAGACGACCAGGTTTTCATCACGCAGCGTGAGGGCGCCATCATCGCCGAATGCCCGCCTTCGATCGCCGGACTAATGGAGATCCGCTACACTGGCATCGTCCGCCTTCCCCATGTTTCTGAGGCCGAAATGCATTTCGCCATACGCCCGGTCGATCCGGCAACGGCCGAGCGACTACCCCCGGAAGACGAACAGATCGATGTGACTGAATCCATTCGCTTACCGCTGATCCGGCTGTCCGCGGCATCGGCCAATCCGCTTGCAGTAATTATGGCGAAAATCATCATCAGTTTGGATTAATCGGCCATTTAGGTCCTTGCAGGCGCCTAAATATCATATTTTAAGCTTGCACTTCGGCTTTTCATCGCCAAGATGTCCCCCCACCGGTGGACGACATTGCTGCATTGCGATATGGGCCACCTGTTTGCGTGTGCGATGGGAGCAGTAATATCATGATCGGACTTGTGCTTGTCACTCATGGCAAGCTGGCTGAAGAGTTTCGGCATGCCGTCGAGCATGTCGTTGGTCCGCAGAAGTTCATAGAGACGGTATGCATTGGTCCCGAAGACGACATGGACAAGCGCCGGCAGGACATCCTGCAGGCTGTTTCCGGCGCTGACGATGGGCACGGGGTCATCATCCTTACCGATATGTTCGGCGGCACTCCCTCGAATCTTGCGATCTCCGTCATGAATAGCGGTCATACCGAGGTTATTGCCGGCGTCAATCTGCCGATGCTAATAAAGCTTGCGGGCGTACGGGGCGACAACAACATGGAGAAGGCTCTGGTTGAAGCCTCCGAGGCCGGGCGCAAGTATATAAATGTGGCCAGCCGTGTACTCAGCGGCAAATGACGAGACAAACATCCCGCCCATGACGGAACTTTCCCGGGAACTTCTGATCATCAACAAACGCGGCCTGCATGCCCGCGCTTCCGCCAAATTCGTACAGACCGTCGAAGCCTATGACGCCACCATCACCGTCTCGAGGGACGGAACCACGGTGGGCGGCAATTCGATCATGGGCCTGATGATGCTTGCGGCAAGCCCCGGCTGCAGCGTGCTCGTCACCGCCAGCGGCACCCAGGCCGCCGAGGCACTGGATGCACTGGATCGTCTGGTCGCCGACAAGTTCGGCGAAGAGATGTGATCTCCGTCTCCGCGCTATGCATGCTTCAAGCGCCGGAATGCGGATCGATGCTGTAGGGATGCACGGGATAACCCGGACCAATGGCATCTTTGACACGGGCAGACCAGGCGGAGACCGCCGGGTAGTCGGTCAGCGGAAAGCCGCAATCCGCGGCGCGGTGGCTGTAGGCGTAGACCGCAATATCGGCGATCGAAAGATCGTTCCCGACAAGAAACGGAAGACCGGCGAGGCTGCGTTCCAAGGCCGAAAGAGCGCGGACCGCGGCTTCGTGCTTGCCCGAAACCAAGGCCTGATTGCGTTCCAACCGCCCAGTCAGCGTCCAGAAGCGCAGCGAGCCGATGACTGGCTCGATGTGGTATTGCTCGAAGAACAGCCATTGCATGACCTTGGCGCGCTGGTAGCGGTCCGTTGGCAGAAAGGGCGTGCCTTCGGCGAGATAGGTGAGGATCGCGTTTGATTCCGCGATCGCGTTTCCGTCCCCCAGTTCGAGAACGGGGATAGCGCCCACCGGATTGAGCTTCAGGAAGGCGTCGGTGCGGCTCTCGCCCTCGAAAATCGACACAAGATGGCTGGTATATGGGATTTCGAGGAGCCCGAGCAAAACCCTGGCTTTCCAGCCGTTCTGCGACGGCAAATAGTCATGAAGCGTGAGCATGGCGGTTCCTTCGCTGTGAAAAGGCCGAGTTTGCTCGCTACAGTCGTCTGTGCAATCCGATTCTTGCAAGCCGGACGCAGCCAATGATCGCCTAGTTTCTGTAGAGCGGCGATTTCGGCTGGAAAGCGGACTTTGCTGCCGTTGCATCCATTCTGCTTACCGCTTCGCCAGCATTGGCAAGATCAAGCCCCATCCAGTCTCTTGAGGTGGTCCAGACAGTTCGAACCCCAACTTCTTGTAGACGGCTATCGCCCGTCCATTGTCTGGATGCGGATCGGTCGCAATCACAGGTGCGCCCTCATCGAAAAGAGCCTGCATCCTCATTCCGATAAACGCTGAACCATGTCCAACGCCGACCATTTCGGGGTCTCCGATATATTGATCAATTCCCCGCGACCCTTTGGGAAGACCGGCAAAATGGTGATCTTCCCATCCGTGCACCGTGTAGTCCTGCAAGAACGCAAAGGGCCGTTCGTTAATTGAAATGATCCAGCGAGCCACCCGAGGATCAACCAGTTCTGCTTCACCATACGGCTCACCAGAACCCCACCATTCCAGGACATGCGGGCTCGACCGCCACGCCTTCAGTAAAGCGAGATCATCCAGGGTCGCTCTGCGAAACTCGTAAGGGTTGGTCGCGAACATTAGATCACTCTAGCAGATTGTGCGACGGTGAGTATGGGCCGAATCCAGACGTCCTCGCCTCAGCTATGAAAAATCGCTTGCCGCCGACACGCCGACTAGAGAAGCCCCGATAGTCTCATGACAGAGAAGCACCCTAAAAATCGACGGATATAAAGATATAAAGACTTCTTTATATCAACATTGATTTCCGGCCTGAAGCCTGCTACAGGGCATCATCCCACACGCTGTCAGCGTGCAATTCTTGTTGCATTCGGCCGAGGCGTTCGCCTGTGGTCCGTTCGCATCGTTCAGGCTGGAGACCTTCATGAGCACTGAAAAGGACTACATCGTCGCCGATATCGGCCTTGCCGACTTTGGCCGCAAGGAAATCTCGATCGCCGAAACCGAAATGCCGGGCCTTATGGCTTGCCGCGCCGAATTCGGCGAAGCGCAGCCGCTGAAGGGCGCGCGCATCACGGGTTCGCTGCACATGACGATCCAGACCGCAGTGCTGATCGAGACGCTTGTCGCTCTCGGCGCTGAAGTGCGCTGGGCATCCTGCAACATCTTTTCGACCCAGGACCATGCCGCTGCCGCGATCGCCGCTTCCGGCGTTCCGGTCTATGCCGTCAAGGGCGAAAGCCTTGAAGACTACTGGATCTACACCGACAAGATCTTCCAGTGGGCCGATGGCGGCTTCTCCAACATGATCCTCGACGATGGCGGCGACGCCACCATGTACATCCTGCTTGGCGCTCGCGCCGAAGCTGGCGAGGACGTCCTCTCCAATCCGCATTCCGAAGAAGAAGAAATCCTCTTCGCGCAGATCAAAAAGCGCCTCCAGGCATCGCCGGGTTGGTTCACCAAGCAGCGCGAAGCCATTAAGGGCGTCACCGAAGAAACCACCACGGGCGTCAACCGCCTGTATCAGCTCAGCCAGAAGGGCCTGCTGCCCTTCCCGGCGATCAACGTCAACGACAGCGTCACCAAGTCGAAGTTCGACAACAAGTACGGCTGCAAGGAATCGCTGGTTGACGGCATCCGCCGCGCCACCGACGTGATGATGGCCGGCAAGGTCGCCGTCGTCTGCGGCTATGGCGATGTCGGCAAGGGTTCTGCTGCTTCGCTTTCCGGCGCCGGCGCGCGCGTCAAGGTCACGGAAGTCGATCCGATCTGCGCCCTGCAGGCTGCCATGGACGGCTATGAAGTGGTTCAGCTCGAAGACGTCGTCTCGACCGCCGACATCTTCATCACCACCACCGGCAACAAGGACGTTATCCGCATCGACCATATGCGTGCGATGAAGGACATGGCGATCGTCGGCAACATCGGCCACTTCGACAACGAAATCCAGGTTGCCGCCCTGCGTAACCTGAAGTGGACGAACATCAAGCCGCAGGTCGACATGATCGAGTTCGCCAAGGGCAACCGCATCATCCTGCTGTCGGAAGGCCGCCTGCTGAACCTCGGCAACGCCACCGGCCATCCGTCCTTCGTCATGTCGGCTTCCTTCACCAACCAGACGCTGGCGCAGATCGAGCTCTTCACCAAGCCCGGCCAGTACAAGAACGAAGTCTACGTGCTGCCGAAGCACCTCGACGAAAAGGTTGCTCGCCTGCATCTCAGCAAGCTTGGCGTGAAATTGACGGAGCTTTCTGAAGAGCAGGCTTCGTATATCGGCGTCACTCCGAAGGGTCCGTTCAAGTCCGACCACTACAGATACTGATCTTACGATCGATATCCACAATATCTTGTGGCCCCGGCATTGACAAATGCCGGGGCTTATTTTTTGGCCCGCTCCCTTCCCGGCGATTCCCTTAGGCAGTATTGTTTTTAGACTTGATTCGTGACGAACCGGGCATGCCCGGAGCCATGAAAATGGGATGTCTTGTCGAGATGCGGCACAGTAGAGTCGGATGATTTTAGGTCGACACGACCTAAAATCTGAATCCGCTCTACAATCAAATAAGTAGAGCATGATGTCGTCCGAAAACCGCTTACACTTTTCGGCATCATGCTCTGAAGGACGGAGACAGACCGCTTATGTCTGAAGGGAAAGACAACCTGCCTGAGCCAGCGATACCCCCAGCGGCGATCGCGCGGCGGCGGCAGGGCGGCGCATATATGCTTTTACCGCGAGCAAAGCGGCGGACGAATGCAGGCCTTTTGGCCTCATTGGGTCGCTTGCTGCGTTTCAGCGTTTTCGGCGGCATCGTCAGCGGCCTGGCGGGTCCCGTTCTGGCGCAGACGAGCGCCGGCACGCCGGCGGTAGCCCGTCTCTTTACCTCCTCCGAAATGGCCGTCTTTTCCGTCATCATCGGCGTAATTTCCGCGGCACTTCTGTCGACGGTCTGGGTGGTCCGCCAGCGCGGCAATATGGAAAGCGAAAGCCGCGAGATCCGTACGGCGCTATCGGACGCGAACCAGCGCATTTCGCAGTATCAGGCGCTGATCGCCGACAAGAATCGCCGGATCGTCATCTGGGACGGGCAGAACGCACGGCCGGAGCTGCTTGGCCAGCTCCCCGTCGAGACCGGCGCGCCGCAGGACAACGAATTCCTCGCTTTCGGCCGCTGGCTGAAATCCTGGTCGGCCGGCGAGCTGGAAAAGGCGATCGACAAGCTGCGCAGCAGCGGCCAAAGCTTCGATATGGTGGTCGAGACGAACCGCGACGAGATATTGGAGGCGCAGGGCCGCATCTCCGGCGGCCGCGCCTTCGTCCGCTTCATCGCGCTCAACAATCTGCGCGCCGAACTGGCCGAGCTCAAGATCGAGCGCGACCGGCTCATGACTTCGATCTCCGCTTTCCAGAACCTGCTCGATGCCATCGACCTGCCGGTCTGGCGGCGCGATACCGAGGGCAAGCTGACCTGGGTCAACCAGGCCTATGGCGAAGCAGTCGAGGCGGTGTCGCCGGATGAAGCCATCCGCGAAGGCCGCGAATTCCTGACGACCGTCGCGCGCGAGCGCATCCGTGCATCCACCACGCCGGAATCGCCTTTCCACGACAAGATTTCCACCGTCGTACACGGCAATCGCACCTTCTTCGATGTCATCGACGTCAAATCATCTGATGGTTCGGCCGGCATCGCTATCGACGTTTCGGAAGCGGAAGCAGTCCGTGCCGAGCTGGCGCGCACGCTGAAGAGCCATGCCGAGACGCTCGATCATCTTGCGACACCGGTCGCGATTTTCGACGGTGACCGGCGGCTGCAATTCTACAATCAGGCCTTCGTCCAGCTTTGGGAGCTCGACATCGCCTTCCTCGAGAAGAAACCTGACAATAGCGAGCTGCTGGATCGGCTGCGCGGCGCCAAGAAGCTGCCGGAGCAACTGAACTGGAAGACCTGGAAAGACGGAGTCTTGTCCGTCTACCGCGCGCTCGACACCCAATCGGATCTCTGGCACCTGCCGAACGGTCAGACCCTGCGGGTTTTCGCCACCGCCCACCCGCAAGGCGGCGCCACATGGGTATTCGAGAATCTGACCGAGCAGGTCGATCTCGAAACCCGCTACAACACGCTGGTCAAGGTGCAGGGCGAGACGATCGACCATCTCTCCGAAGGCGTTGCCGTCTTTGGCCCCGATGGCCGCATCCGCCTCTCCAACCCGGCATTCCGCATCCTGTGGAACATCACCGAGGCACAGGCGAAGCCCGGCACGCATATCCAGGCTCTGGCCGAGGCCTGCGCGCCCTCCTACGACCGGCCGGACGGCTGGAAGCGGTTTGCCGAGCAGATCACCAGCTTCGACGACGAACGCCCGTCGTCGCAGGGCACGCTGGAGCTCTACTCCAACCTAGTCCTCGATTATGCCGTCATTCCGCTGCCGAATGCGCAGACCATGCTGACCTTCGTCAACAAGACCGACAGCGTGCGCGCCGAACGGGCGCTGACCGAAAAGAACGAGGCGCTGCTGAAGGCCGACGAGCTGAAGAACGATTTCGTCCAGCATGTTTCCTACGAGCTGCGCTCGCCGCTAACCAATATCATCGGCTTTACCGATCTTTTGAAGACGCCGGGCATCGGGTCGCTGAACGACCGGCAGGCAGAGTATATCGATCATATCTCCACCTCTTCCTCGGTGCTCTTGACGCTGGTCAACGACATTCTCGATCTTGCAACGGTCGATGCCGGCATCATGCGGCTGAACTATTCCGAGATCGGGCTCGACGACCTTCTGGACGAGGTGTCGATGCAGATCGCCGATCGGCTGCAGGAAAGCGGCGTCACGCTGGAAATCACCGTCCCCGCCCATCTCGGTTCCGTGGTTGCGGATCAACAACGGCTGAAGCAAATCCTGCTCAAGCTTCTGACCAATGCCGCCAATTTCGCGCCGGAAGGCTCGACGATCGAATTGAGATGCGCACGCGAAGGCACCGATTTCGTCTTCTCGGTCGCCGACAAAGGTCCGGGCATCCCTGAAGAGATCATGCGCACCGTGTTCAACCGCTTTGCTTCCAGCGGCAAGGGCGGCAAGCGCAGCGGCGCCGGTCTCGGTCTCTCCATCGTCGAAAGCTTCGTCAGCCTGCACGACGGCCAGGTCTCGATCGAAAGCCAGCCGGGCAAGGGAACCACGGTCACGTGTCGGATTCCCTCCGCCGAATTGCCGCACTCCGTCGCAGCAGAATGACAGCAGCGAACACAAGCATCTCCCTTTTCCTGGCAGACGACGCGGCAACCACTCGCCTGGGCGAAGATCTGGCGCTGGCGCTCAAGGCCGGCGACTGCCTGGCGCTGTCGGGCGATCTCGGCGCCGGCAAATCCTCGCTCGCCCGCGCCCTGCTGCGCGCCATGGCCGATGATTCGGAACTGGACGTACCAAGCCCTACCTTCACGCTCGTGCAGTCCTACGAGCTGCGCATCCCGGTTTCGCATTTCGATCTCTACCGTCTGGGCGACCCCAGTGAACTCGACGAACTCGGCTTCGACGAGGCGCTGCAGACCGGCATCTGCCTGGTGGAATGGCCGGAGATGGCCGAAGGCGAACTGCCGAAAGAGCGCATCGATCTCAAGCTCGAGCACGAAGGCGAAGGCCGCCGCGCGACCATTGTGGCATCGGCCAAGCAATTCGCCCGCATCCAGCGCGTTCTGGCGATCCGCGCTTTCCTCGACACCAATGGTTATGCCGGCGCTCGGCGGCGTTTCCTGACGGGCGATGCTTCGCTGCGCGCCTACGAATCCATCCATCCGCATGGCGGCGGTAAGCGTGTGATCCTGATGGACTGGCCGCGGCTGCCCGAAGGGCCGCCGGTGCTCGACGGAAAGCCCTACCCCAAAGTCGCGCATCTCGCCTGGGATGCCTATCCCTTCGTGGCGATCGCCAATGTCCTGCGCGAAAACGGCTTTGCCGCGCCGGAGATCTTCGCGGCCGACTATGATCAGGGCATTCTTTTGATCGAGGATCTCGGCACCGATGGCGTGCTCGACAAGGAAGGCAAGCCGATCGCCGATCGCTACCGGGCAAGCGTCGCCTGCCTGGCGCATCTGCACAGCCTTCATATCCCGCAGGACATCCCGGTCACGCCGGATCACGTCCATCATATTCCGGATTTCGACCGGACGGCCATGACGATGGAAGCGCGGTTGCTCATCGACTGGCATCTGCCCTGGAAACGCGGTGCGCCGGCGAGCGACGAGGAAAGGGCCGACTATCTGGCGATCTGGAACGGCCTGATCGATGAGCTGGACGATGCTGAAAAGAACCTGCTGCTGCGCGATTTCCATTCGCCGAATATCATCTGGCGGGTCAAGGAAAAGGGCATCCAGCGAATCGGCCTCATCGATTTCCAGGATGCGATGATCGGCCCGACGGCCTATGACCTTGCCTCCATCGTCCAGGACGCGCGTGTCACCATTGAGCGCGATCTGCATGATGAATTGATAGCGGATTATCTGTCGCTGCGGCATGCCCAAGGCGGTTTCGACGAAGCAAAGTTCCTGAAGAGCTGGGCGATCATGTCGGCGCAGCGCAATTGCAAGCTCGCCGGCCTCTGGGTGCGGCTGCTGCAGCGCGACGGCAAGCCCGGCTATATGAAGCATATGCCACGCACGCTCGCCTATCTCGCCATCGCTTTCGAACACGAAACGCTCGCTCCGTTGCGCGAATGGTGTGCACGAGCTGGAATAGGCGACGTCTAGCTGACCGAGACCGGGCGACGGTTTTCCTGCAATATGCTAAAGGAAGACAGCCGAGCGAATCACAAATTCGAGACGAGATGACCATCAAGCAAGCCATGGTATTGGCCGCGGGCCTCGGGACCCGCATGCGGCCAATTACCGATACCATCCCAAAACCGCTGGTAAAGATCGCCGGCAAGCCGATGATCGATTATACGCTGGATGCCCTGGCCGAAGCCGGTGTCGAGCGGGCCGTCGTGAACGTCCATCATCATGCCGATCAGATGGAGGCGCATCTTCGGAACTATCGCGGATTAGACATCCTGATCTCAGATGAACGCGATGCGCTGATGAACAATGGCGGCGGCATCGTCAAAGGCCTGACGCTGCTGAGCCGCGATTCTGTTTTCGTCATGAATGCCGACTTGTTCTGGATCGGCGAGAAACCCGGCCAACCAACAAACCTCGAGCGATTAGCCGGATTCTTCGACGAGCAGCGCATGGATATGGCGATGCTGTGCGTCGAGCTGGAAAGAACCACGGGTCACAACGGCAAGAACGATTTCAGCATGGCTGGGGACGGCCGGCTTACACGCTATCGCGACGCGCAATATAATGGCGTCGTCTATGCCGGCGCCTTCGTCATGAACCCCTCCCTTCTTGACGATGCGCCAAATGATGCCTTCAACATCAACATCTATTTCGACAAGGGAATCGCCAAGGGCCGGCTCTACGGCACGATGATGGACGGCCATTGGCTGACCGTCGGCACGCCGGAGGCGATCGGCGAGGCGGAGGAAACGATCCGGACTTTCCGGGCGTTTGCGTGACGGATGACGGGCGGGCACCGGCAACGCATCCTGACGATCCCGGCGGGCCTGCCTTTTCTCAAGACCCTTGCCAGCGCTCTCTGTGATGGCCGACTGACCGAGCACTTTCGCCACGATCCCGGCGATCCGCTATCGCTTGCCAAGGTTACCATCTTCCTGCCGACAAGGCGCGCGGCGCGCGTGCTGCGTTCGGAATTCGTCGATCTGCTTGGCGGCCGCTCCGCGATCCTGCCGGTGATCCGCCCGCTCGGCGAGACGGACGACGATAGCGGCTATTTCGAAGAGGCTCTGCCCGCGACCGCGGATCTGGCACAGCCGCTCGCCAATACCGCGCGGCTGTTGGAACTGGCACGGCTGATCCTTGCCTGGCGCAACAGGCTGCCGCAGATCGTCCGCGACATTCATTCGGATTCGCCGCTCGTCGCTCCGGCAAGCCCGGCAGACGCCATTTGGCTGGCGCGCAATCTCGCCGAACTCATCGATTCCATCGAGACCGAGGATCGCGACTGGGCCGAGCTTGCCAAGCTTAGCGCCGACGACCATGCGCTCTGGTGGCAATTGACGACCGAATTCCTGCAGATTGCCAGTGCTTTCTGGCCGGCGCGGCTGGAGGAACTCGGCAAATCCTCGCCCGCCAGACACCGCAACGCCATCCTGCGTGCCGAGGCGCAACGGTTTGCCACAATGCAGCATGCCGGGCCGATCATCATCGCCGGCTCCACCGGTTCGGTTCCGGCAACGGCGGAGCTGATTGCCGCCGTTGCCTCCCTGCCGCAGGGCGTCATTGTGCTTCCGGGGCTCGATCTTTCGATGCCGGAGGAGGAATGGCGGCTTGTGGCGCCGGAGACGGGCGCTGGCGCTAGGGTCGATCCGACGACACGCAGCCATTCACAATATGGCCTGTCGCTGCTGTTGAAGCGGCTGCGCGTGGAGCGAAGCGATGTGGAAACCGTCGCCGAGGCGCCGGAGAGCATGCAGATTCGCGCTGAGGTCCTGTCGCGCGCCCTGGCGCCAGCGAAAGCGACCAGCGGCTGGGGGGCATGGCAAAAGACGCTGGCGCCGGACGCCATTGCGCGAGCCTTCGCCGATGTCGCGCTAATCGAGGCGACGAACGAACGCGAAGAGGCGACGGCAATCGCCATCGCCTTGCGGCTCGCGCTGGAGAAGCCGGGGCGCAACGGCGGCGAAAGCCAGGCGGCACTGATCACGCCGGATCGCAATCTGGCGCGGCGCGTGACGGCGGAGCTGGCCCGCTTCGGCATCACCGCCGACGATTCGGCCGGAACGCCGCTCGCCGCCACGCCGCAAGGGGCGCTGCTGCAATTGCTGCTCGAGGCGACGCTTCGCCCCGGCGACCCCGTTGCCATCGTCTCGCTCATCAAGCATCCCCTCGCCCGCTTCGGCTTTCGCACGGATGCCTTGCAGCTTGGCGTCGATGCGCTGGAAGTGCTCGCCTTGAGGGGCGGCATCGCCGATGTCGATATCGGCGCGCTGGAATCCCTGCTCGACCGGCAGCTCACCGAACAGGCAATGGACCGACATGCGCCGCACTGGCGCAAATCCCTGCCTCCGGAAGCCGTGGAACATGCGCGCGCGCTGGCCCGAAAGATCGCAGCGGCATGCGAGCCGCTGACCTCAGCGCTTACACCATCATCCGCCGGACTTCCCACCCTTTCCGAATGGGCCGATCGCACGGGCCGCGCCCTTGAAGCCGTTGCCGCCGATGAGCGCGGCAACTTGGCCGGACTCTGGTCCGGCGAGGCCGGCGATACGATGGCAAGCCTGCTGAAGGAGGTCATGGAAACCGAAGGCCAGCTCGAAGCGGATGGGCCGCAGTGGATCGATATCATGGCCGCGCTCTCCGCCGGGCAGGCAGTCAAGCCGCGGGCACTGAGCCATCCGCGGCTGTTCATCTTCGGTACGCTGGAAGCGCGCCTGCAGAGCGTCGATACGTTGATCCTCGGCGGGCTCAACGAAGGCTCCTGGCCGGGCCAGACCGCCAACAATCCCTTCATCTCCCGCACGATGAAGACCGCGATCGGCCTGGAACCGCCGGAGCGCCGCATCGGTCAGCTTGCCCACGATTTCGAAATGGCGAATGGGACGCGCGACCTGATCTATTCGCGCGCACTGCGACAGGGCTCGACCCCGACCGTGGCGTCGCGCTGGCTGCAGCGGCTGATGGCGCTGGGCGGCAAGACGTTTGCCGGGGAATTGAAAGCGCGCGGCGATCAATATCGCCATTGGGCTGGGATGATCGACGAAGGCGAAAACCAGGCGCCGGCGCTGAGGCCATCCCCGAAACCGCCAGCCGGGCTACAGCCGAAAAGCTATTCCTTCAGCGAGGTCGGCCGCCTCCGCCGCGATCCCTATGCGATCTACGCCCGACGCGTCCTGCGGCTCGACCCGATCGCTCCCTTCAACCGCGAGCCCGGCCCGGCCGAGCGCGGCACGCTCTATCACAAGATCATCGATCGCTTTATCCGTGAGGGTCATATCGCGGGAACGCCGAATGCATCGCTGGCTATGGATCGTATCGTGGCCGAGCTTTTCGACGCGGAGCAACTGCCGGTTCATATCGATAGCGTCTGGCGGCCACGTTTCCGCGAAGTGGCGCGCGCTTTTCTCGCCTGGGAAGCGGAGCGGCGGCCTGAGATCCGCTCGACGGCAACGGAAGTGCCTGCGGGCGTCGAGATCGAGCCGATCGGCATCCGCTTGACCGGCGTTGCCGACCGCATCGATTTCAAAGGCAACAGGGCGGCAGACATCATCGACTACAAGACCGGTTACAATCCCTCGCCGGCGCAGGCCCGCGCGCTGCTCGATCCGCAATTGGCTCTGGAGGCTTACGCACTCAAGGCCGGCGCTTTCCGCGATGTCGGCGCACTTGCTCCGGAGAACCTGCTTTATGTGCGTCTGAGGCCCGGCGATCGCTTCAAGGTCGATCAGGTCAACAACGAACTTTCCGGCCGCAGCGGCAAGACGGAAACAAAGTCGGCTATGGATTTGGCGGAGGAGTCGATGGACCAACTCGTCAAATTCGTTGCCCTGCTGCAGTCCGGCGAAAAGGGCTTCTCGTCACGGCTGATCCCCGCCCAACAATTCGAATATGGCGGCGACTACGATCACCTGGCCCGCGCCTCCGAATGGTCGACAGCGGAGACCGAACAGGAGGGAGGCGGCGATGAGTGAGCTTTCCGACGGCGAACTCAGCGCCCTGCCCGATAGCGACGATCCTGGCGTCTGGATCGGCTGGACGACTGTGCAGCAATCGATCGCCTCCGATCCGGAACGGTCCGCCTGGGTCTCGGCCAATGCCGGTTCCGGCAAGACGCATGTGCTGACCCAGCGCGTCATCCGCCTGTTGCTCGCCGGCGCGCGGCCGTCAGCCATTCTCTGCCTCACTTATACCAAGGCCGCGGCGTCGGAGATGTCGAACCGCGTCTTCGATCGCCTAGCTGCCTGGGCAACATTGCCGGACGAGGAGCTGAAGGCGCGAATCACCGAGATCGAAGGCGCGGAGCCGGGTCTCTTGAAGCTCGCCGAAGCTCGCCGCCTCTTTGCCAAGGCGCTGGAAACGCCGGGCGGGCTGAAGATCCAGACGATCCACGCCTTCTGCGAAGCGCTGCTGCATCAATTCCCGCTGGAAGCCAATGTCGCCGGCCATTTCTCGGTTCTCGACGATCGCGCCGCGGCGACCCTGCTGGATGATGCCCGTCGGTCCCTGTTGACGGCAACGCCGCATGATCCGAATGCCGAACTTGCCGAGGCCTTCGCCTATGTGCTCGATCTCGGCGACGAATCCGGCCTGGAGACATTGCTGGGCGAAATCGTCGCCAACCGCAATGCTATCAGGCGCTTCACTGCGGAAGCCGAACGGAACGGCGGCATTGAGGCTGCGCTGCTGACCCGGCTCGGTCTCTCTCCCGATGACACCGAAGCTGGGATAGCGGAGCAGTATTGGCCTCTGCCCGGCCTTTCAGGCTCGGCGCTGGAGCTCTATCTCACGCTTGCCGATCTCAAGGGTGGGGCAAAAGCGCAGGACATCGCCTATGGGCTGCGCCTTGCCAAACGCGAAGCGAACCCGATCGCCCGCGCGGAGATCCTCGAAAAGGTCATGCTGACCGCCAAGGGCGAGCCGAAGTCGGACAGCCAGTTTTTCGTCAAGGCGATGCTGGCCGATGCACCCGCGCTGGCCGACGCAGTCGCTGCCGCCCGCGCCCATGTCGTCGTTTGCCGCGACCGGCTGAAGCTGATGCGGATGTATCGCGCCACCCGGGCGGCGCTTACCCTCGCCGACCGGCTGAACCGCGACTATGAAGAACTGAAGAAGCGGCGCAGCCAGCTCGATTTCGAAGACCTGATCACCCGCACCGCCGATCTGCTGACCAAGAAGGACGTCGGCCCCTGGATCCACTACAAGCTCGACCAGGGCATAGACCATATCCTCGTCGACGAGGCGCAGGATACCAGCCCGATCCAATGGAGCGTCATCCAATCGCTGGCGGAGGATTTCTTCTCCGGGGAAAGCGCGCGCCCGACCCTCAGGACGATCTTCGCGGTCGGCGACGAAAAGCAGTCGATCTATTCCTTCCAGGGTGCGCGGCCCGAACGTTTCTCCGAGGAGAGCGACCGGACGCGGCGGCGCGTGGATAATAGCGGCCAGCAGTTTTCATCGATCCGCCTTCCGCTCTCCTTCCGTTCCACCGCCGACGTGCTGGCCGCCGTCGACCATGTCTTCACGGCGCCCGAGAATGCCCGTGGCCTCAGTGCCGCCGCCGAGCCCGTCGTGCACCGCTCCAGCCGCATCGGTCATCCCGGCGCCGTCGATCTCTGGGAGATGATTGCGCCCGAGCCGCTGGCGAAGGAGGAAGACTGGACGGCGCCCTTCGATTCGACGCCGGAAAGCGCGCCGGCGGCGATCCTGGCGCGGCGCATGGCGCAGACGATCGGCAACGTCATTGGCCGCGAGACGATCATCGACAAGGGAAAGGCGCGCTTCATCGAGGCCGGCGATATATTGGTGCTGGTGCGCAAGCGTGACAGCTTCGTCAACGCGCTGACTCGGGCCTTGAAGCGGCGCAACAACATTCCCGTTGCCGGCGCCGACCGCCTGGTGCTGACTAGCCACATCGCCATTCAAGACCTTTTGGCGCTTGGCCGTTTCCTGTTGCTGCCGGAAGACGATCTTTCGTTGGCAGCGCTGTTGAAGAGCCCCCTGTTCGATCTCGGTGAAGACGATGTGTTCGCCGTCGCGGCCTATCGCGGCGATGATGAAAGCGTCTGGAGCCATCTCCAAAAATTCGCCGATGACGGCAATGAGCGCTTCCGGCATGTCCTCGACCGGCTGAAAACCTTCCTGGCACTCTCCAAGAGCCTATCCGTGCATGACTTCTACGCTCGCGTTCTCGGCAGCTTCGGCGGCCGGCGGCAGTTCCTGGCGCGGCTCGGCACCGAAGTCAGCGACATCCTAGACGAGTTCCTGACCTTTACATTGGACCACGAAACTTCCGGCCTGCCGGGTCTGCAATCCTTCATCTCGACGCTGGAGCTGGAGGCGCCGACCGTGAAGCGGGAGCAGGACAAGGGCCGCAACGAGGTGCGGATCATGACGGTGCATGCCTCCAAGGGCCTGGAAGCGCCGATCGTCTTCCTCGTCGATGGCGGCGGCAAGGCCTTTACCCATACGCATTTGCCGAAGCTGCGCCTGATCGAGACCGGCAAAGGCGAAATCCCGCTGCCCGTCTGGGTGCCGGTCAGCGCACTTGCCAATTCGCTGACACAGGCCGATGCGACGAGGCTGCAGTCGCTGGCGGAGGAGGAATATCGCCGCCTGCTCTATGTCGGCATGACACGCGCCGCCGACCGGCTGATTGTCTGCGGCTATCGCGGCATTCGCGAAAACGTCGATACATGGCATGCTATGATTTCCAGGACGCTGCGCCAGGATGGCGAGCGCTGCACGCCTGTCAGCTTTTCCGGACCGGATGGCGAGTGGCAGGGTTTGAGCTGGCGCGTGACCCAGGTCGAGCGCAGTTTCGAGCACATGGAACAGGCGGAAGCGACCGTGGACCGAGGAGCGCTGCCGGTGGGATTAAGCCGGCCGCTGCCGCCGCAGCGAAACCTACCCCGGCCGCTCAGCCCTTCCGGTGCCGGCACCATCATCGACGATGAAGCCGACAATCTGCTTGTCGCCTCGCCGCTGTTCACCGAGAAGCCCAAATCGGATCGCTCGCTGGAAAAGGGCCGCTTCATCCACCGCATGCTGCAGACATTGCCGGAGATCGCGCCGGCAGATCGCGCCGATGCCGCGCGGCGCTACGCCGAGCGAGCCGCACGCTTCTGGCCTGAGGCCGAACGCGAAGCGCTGATCAACGCGGTGATGGCGCTGCTGTCGCACCCAGACCTGCAGGGTGTTTTCAGCGCCCATGCCCAGGCCGAAGTCTCGATCATGGGCACGCTGACGCTCGGCGATCAAAACTATGCCGTCTCCGGCCGCATCGACCGGCTGACCGTGCTCGACGATCGCGTGGTCATCCTCGATTACAAAACGAATCGCGTGCCGCCGCGTGGTGCCGAAGGGATTCCTTTCGCCCACCGGGCCCAGCTTGCCATCTATCGCGAGATCCTTTCGCCGCTCTATCCCGGCAAACGCATCGATTGCGTGCTTGTCTACACCGAGAACGCCTCGATCCACACGCTCTCCCAAGAAGCGCTCGCATTGGCGCTTGCGGAGCTCAAAACAAAGTGAAATACCAAATATTGAAATTTGGGCACCGCACCATCACATATCTAGCAACCCGCAAATCCTGGTAAGGAGCAGCCTATGGCTACCGTGAAAGTCGATACCTCCAACTTCGCTGCCGAAGTCCTGCAGTCCGCAGAGCCTGTCGTCGTTGATTTCTGGGCCGAATGGTGCGGTCCGTGCAAGATGATCGCGCCTGCTCTCGAAGAGCTCGCCGTACAGTTCGAAGGCAAGGTGAAGGTCGCCAAGCTCAACATCGATGAAAACCCGGAACTGGCTGCCCAGTTCGGCGTTCGCTCGATCCCGACGCTTGCCATGTTCAAGGCCGGCGAAGTTGCCGACATCAAGGTTGGCGCCGCTCCCAAGACCGCCCTGCAGAGCTGGATTTCCAGCGCTGCCTAATCGGTATCGACTGAGAGAATGAAAAAGCCCGCTTCGTGCGGGCTTTTTGTTGGTCGGAGAACACGGGCCATCCTCGCTCTTCGAGGCTTCGTACCATCAGGGCGAGGATGAAGCAGGCTCGTCGCCACGGCAACGCAGAGATGAATGATGAGCCCGTGGCGCGGCTGGGCGAAAAGGTCAGCCCTCATGCCGAGGAGGCCCGCAGGGCCGTCTCGAAGCACGAGAGCGGGTTGTTGATCAAGGCACCGGAATCACTTCGGCGGCGTGCCGTTATCGGCAAGGACATCACCGACGAGATATAGCGAGCCGCCGATCAGAATGCGCGGCGCCGGCAAATCGGGTACGGCCAGTTCCTTGATCGCATCCAGCGCTTGGCCGACGCTCGACATCGGTTCGGCCACCAGACCAGCATCGTAAGCCGCGCCGGCCAAAACCACGGGGTCGATCATCGAATCGCTGCCGCGGATCGGCACGCAATAGACCTTTTCCGCCAGGCCGGTGAATGCCTTGAAATAGCCGACAGGATCCTTGGTATTGATCATGCCGGTAATCAGGAACAACGGTCGCGGCTGGCGCTCCTCGAAATTGGCCATGGCTTCGGCAATGACCTCGCCGGCGCCGGGATTGTGGCCGCCGTCGACCCAGATTTCCGCGCCTTCGGGTGCGTGCACCAACAAATCGCCTTCCGTCAGACGCTGCAGGCGGCCCGCCCATTCGACCGAGGCCATCGCCTTTTCCATCATCGCTTCGGTGACGACAAAGCCCGCGGCCTTGACGGCACGGATGGCAGCGGCGGCGTTGGCATATTGATGCCGGCCCGGCAGGCGGGGCAGCGGCAGGTCGGCGAGACCGAACTCGTCCTGATAAACCAGCCGGCCATATTCCTCGTGAGCGGAAAAATCCTGGCCGAAAACCGCCGTCGGGCAACGCAGCCGCTCGGCAGTCGATATCAGCACGTCCAAGGCGGCATCATATTCCTGATGACCGATGACCACGGGACGGCCGGGTTTCATGATCCCCGCCTTTTCGGCCGCGATCAGCTCGACGCGGTCGCCGAGATAGGGCTGGTGGTCGAGCGAGATCGGCATGATCACGGAGGCGGCCGGATCGGAAATGACGTTGGTGGCGTCGAAACGGCCGCCGAGGCCGACTTCGATGATCGCGACATCGGCCGGCTGCTCGGAAAACAGCATGAAAGTCGCCGCGGTCAGGATTTCGAAGACCGTGATCTTCTCGCCGCCATTGGCGTCGGCAATCCGCCGGAGCACATCGGCGAAAACCGCATCGTCGACGAGCTTGCCGCGGCCGCCCTTGATGCCCAGGCGGTAGCGCTCGTGCCAATTGACGAGATGTGGCGAGGTATGGACATGCACGCTCAGGCCGCCGGCCTCGAGAAGCGCTCGGCAGAAGGCCGTCACCGAGCCCTTGCCGTTGGTGCCGGCGACATGGATCACCGGCGGCAACTTTTTATGCGGATTGCCGAGGATGTCGAGCAGCCGGGTGATTCTATCAAGCGATAGATCGAAGCCTTTGGGGTGCAGCCCCATCAGCTTGTCGATCTCCCGTGCCGCCTCGCTCATTGCGGATTGATCCATAGCCGTCATCCCGCACCTCCGCCTTTGGCCATCCGTTTTAGATCAGGCGCGCGCCACCATCGGCAACGCCGCGCCATTCAGGTCCTTCGCAGACACATCATTCGCCGGCTTCTTGGTCAGTATCTTCAGAAGCGTTGCCAGTGTGTCGGGGATGTCGTGACGCTTGACAACCATGTCGACCATGCCGTGCTCGAGCAGATATTCCGAGGTCTGGAAGCCTTCCGGCAGCTTTTCGCGGATCGTCTGTTCGATGACGCGCTTGCCGGCAAAGCAGATTTCCGCACCCGGCTCCGCAAGATGGACATCGCCGAGCATGGCGTAGGAGGCGGTGACGCCGCCGGTCGTCGGATTGGTCAACACGACGATATAGGGCTGGCCGGCTTCCTTCAGCATGTCGACGGCAACCGTCGTGCGCGGCAATTGCATGAGGGATAGAATGCCCTCCTGCATGCGCGCACCGCCCGATGCCGGGAACATTACCAGCGGGCACTTTTCGGCGATGGCGCGTTCGAACGCCTTGACGATCGCTTCGCCAGCGGCGATGCCGAGCGAACCGCCCATGAAATTGAATTCATGCACGACGGCAACGAGCTTCAGGCCACGAACCTTGCCGACGCCGACGAGAATCGTGTCTTCCTGCTCGGTCTTGACGCGGCTGTCCTTCAGGCGGTCGGTATATTTCTTCGAATCGCGGAACTTCAGCGGGTCCTGCGCGACCTTCGGCTGCGGCAGAGCTTCGTACTCACCATTGTCGAAGAGATCGGCAAGGCGGGCCTTGGCCGGCATCTTCATATGGAAACCGGAAGCGGGAATGACCCACTTGTTGTCTTCCAGATCCTTGTGGAAGACCATTTCGCCGGTCTCCGGGCACTTGATCCAGAGATTTTCCGGCACTTCGCGGCGGCCCAGCATGGAATTGATCCGCGGGCGGACGTAATTCGTGATCCAGTTCAATTCGAAAACTCCTGATCGACTGAATTAACCGATATCGTAGTCGACACAGAGCGGTTCAGCGTCTCACGGAATCGCTTTCCCGCTCTATCCCTCTGTTTTTACGCAATTCCGGACGGAAAACCGCTTCGCACTTTTCCTGGAATTGCTCTAATGCGCACAGGCCGTTTCTTCAACCGAATCCGATTGAAGCTTTCCGCCTATGTGGGAAAACTATTCGGCAGCAACAAGGCGCGCCGAACGCGTCCCCGTCGACAGACCGCGCACCAGCGTGGCAACGGCCTGGATGGTGTCTGATGTCGCCTTGCCGTCCTTGGTCAGGCTGGTGGCGATCTGGTTGACGATGGCCGTACCGACGACGACGCCATCGGCGGAAGCGCCGATCAGCTTGGCATGCTCGGCCGTCTTGACACCGAAGCCGACGCAAACCGGCAGGTCCGTATGCTGCTTGATGCGCTTGACGGCGCCGGAGACCAGCGACGGGTCCGGCAAAGCAGAGCCGGTGATGCCGTTCATCGAAACGTAGTAGACGAAGCCGGACGTATTGTTCAGCACGGTCGGCAGGCGCTTGTCATCGGTGGTCGGCGTCGCGAGACGGATGAAATTGATGCCCTTGCGGATCGCCGGGATGCAGAGCTCGTCATCCATTTCCGGCGGCAGATCGACGACGATGAGGCCGTCGATCCCAGCGGCAATCGCGTCGTCGAGGAACTTCTCGACACCGTAGATATAGATCGGATTGTAGTAGCCCATCATCACGATCGGCGTATCGGCATCCGTCTTGCGGAAATCGGCAGCGAGCTGCAGCGTCTTCTTCAGCGTCTGGCCGGCCTTCAGGGCGCGCTGGCCGGCAAGCTGGATCGCCGGGCCATCGGCCATGGGATCGGAAAAGGGCATGCCGAGTTCGATGACGTCGGCGCCGGCTTCCGGCAGCGCCTTCATGATGCCGAGCGAGGTCTCATAGTCGGGATCACCACCCATGAAATAGGTGACGAGTGCCGGGCGGCCTTCAGCCTTCAAAGCGGCGAAGCGTTTGTCCATACGTGCGGTCATGGCGTCTAACTCACATTCCCAGAATCTTGCCGACGGTGAAGATGTCCTTGTCGCCGCGGCCGGAGAGGTTCATCAGGATGATCTCGTCCTTGCCCATCTTCGGCGCGCGCTTGATGACTTCGGCAAGCGCATGGCTCGGCTCGAGTGCCGGAATGATGCCCTCGAGGCGCGTCAGCGTCTGGAAGGCTTCCAGCGCCTCATGGTCCATGATCGGCACGTATTCGACGCGGCCGATATCATTCAGCCAGGAATGTTCCGGGCCGATGCCGGGATAGTCGAGGCCGGCCGATATCGAATGTCCTTCCTTGATCTGGCCGTCGCCATCCTGCAGCAGGTAGGTGCGGTTGCCATGCAGCACGCCGGGCGAGCCAGCGGTGATCGAGGCGCAATGCTCGTCGCCCTGCAGACCCTTGCCGCCGGCTTCGACGCCGACGATCTTGACGTCCTCGTCATCGAGGAAGGGATGGAAGATGCCGATGGCGTTCGAACCGCCGCCGACGGCAGCGATGACGAGATCCGGCAAGCGGCCTTCAGCCTCAAGCATCTGCTGCTTGGCTTCCGTGCCGATGACCGACTGGAAGTCGCGGACCATTTCCGGATAGGGATGCGGGCCGGCGGCCGTGCCGATCAGGTAATAGGTGTCGTCGACATTGGTGACCCAGTCGCGAAGGGCCTCGTTCATGGCGTCCTTCAGCGTGCCGCTACCGGCGGTGACCGGAATCACCTCGGCGCCGAGCAGCTTCATGCGGAAAACGTTCGGCGCCTGGCGCTCGACGTCGGTTGCGCCCATGTAGACGACGCAGGGAAATCCGAAGCGGGCGGCCACCGTTGCGGAGGCGACGCCATGCTGGCCGGCGCCGGTTTCGGCGATGATGCGGGTCTTGCCCATGCGCTTGGCGAGCAGGATCTGGCCGATACAATTGTTGATCTTATGCGAGCCGGTGTGGTTCAGCTCTTCGCGCTTGAAATAGATCTTGGCGCCGCCAAGCTCGGCCGTCAGGCGCTCAGCGAAGTAGAGCGGGCTCGGGCGGCCGATATAATGGGCGCCGAGCGACTTCAGCTCTGCCTGGAAGGCCGGATCGTTCTTCGCCTTGTTCCATTCCTCCTGCAGATCCAGGATCAGTGGCATGAGCGTTTCGGCTACGAAACGGCCGCCATAAATGCCGAAACGGCCGTCCTCATCGGGGCCGGCACGGAAGGAATTGGGTTTGGGCGTCTGGTTCACTCTCTACTCCCTGCTGCCGGTTCCGGCAGACATGCTTCTGTAAAAGCGTCGAAAAACTGGTCGATCTTCCCGAGATCCTTCACGCCCGGCGCACTTTCGAGGGCGGAGGAAAGATCGATACCCGTGGCCTTGGTGGATGCCAGCGCCTCAGCGACATTGTCCTTGTTCACACCGCCAGACAGCATGTAATCCACCCGATCGTCGAGCCAGCTCATCAGGCTCCAATCGAAGGACACGCCGTTTCCGCCCGGCAGCTCCGAACCGGCCGGCGGCTTAGCATCGAACAGGAACCGGTCGGCAATGCCGATATAGGATTCCACCCGCTTCAGATCGCCGGCATCGCGCACCGCCATGGCCTTCATGACGGGGACATTATAGACCGCTTTGATCGTCAGCACACGCTCCGGGCTTTCACTGCCATGGAGCTGCAGCATATCCGGCTTCACCAGCGACATGATCTCGTCGAGATCGTCATTCGTGGGATTGACCGTGACGGCAACGATCTTCGCCTTGCCGCGCGCGCGTTCCGCCAGTTGTCCGGCCAGATCGGGCTCGATATAGCGCGGGCTCTTTTCGAAGAAAATAAAACCGATATGGGTAGCCCCGCGCTCCAGAGCGCGGTCCACCGCTTCCGGCGTCTTCAGGCCACAAATTTTGACATCGGGGTTCATGGCAGCGAAGTGACATGAAATTGCAAAAGAGTCGAGCCTAAAGGCGACGCGCGGGGAATTTTACGCTGTTCGGAAGCAATGGGCAGCATGGGCTCATCGGCGTAGGGCGCACCCAAGCAATGCTTCATGAGAACTAGCTTTCGTTTCCAAATAATGACCGTCGGACCTTGAGTGCCGCCCGACGATCAAGTGATCAGGCGGGAAGTCTGCTAAACTTGCGAAGGTTCTTGTCGACGAAAGACTCCGGCAGGAAGCGGCGTATGAAACGGATCTGTCCCGCTGCCTTGCCTGCAGTGTAGCGTCTCTTCGGCGATGCGGCGCTCGCGGCTTTCAGCACCATGCCGGCGACGACCTCCGGCGCATCACCCGTCCCAATAATCTCGCGCATCAGTTTCTCTGCATTGGTGCGAGCCGTATCGTATAACGGAAGCGGATGATCCGGTCGCGTCAGGTTCTCCTCGAAGGACGTACGGGTGACACCGGGCTCCACGAGCACGACACGGATGCCTTGTGTTCGGACCTCGTGGTCAAGGGATTCGGAATAGCCCTCGATCGCGTGCTTGGTCGATGCGTAAAGCGCGTTATAGGGAGCGGGGATCAGCCCAAGGATGGAACTCATGTTGATGATCCTGCCTTTGCGCTGACGTCTCATCACTGGAAGGATTGCATTCGTCATCCGCAGGACGCCGAAAAAGTTCACCTCGAACAGAGCCTTCGCCTGCGCGGCAGAGGATTCCTCGGCTCCGCCAAGCAATCCGATCCCGGCATTGTTGACGAGAAGATCGATCCGTCCTGCGCGGGCGAATATCTCATCTACCGCCCTTTGCACCGATTCCTCGTCGGTAACGTCGCATACCAGCATGGCAACTCCGTCCGGAGTATCCGGCATGGGCTTGCGGCTGGTTCCAAACACTCTGTATCCAGCGCGTCGCAACGCTTGCGCAGTCACCAACCCGATACCGGAGGAAGCGCCCGTAACCAGGGCGACGCCGCTTTCTATCTTGCTCATCTGTCTCTGCTTTCATTTTGGCATGGAACATCAACGAACAACCTGTTACTATCAATTCAGTAGTAAGTCACTATCAAAAAGATATCGACATGAAGAATCTTTCGAACCAGCCATGCCTCATCGCCCGCAGCCTTGCATTGGTAGGCGATGCGTGGAGCATGCTGATCATGCGGGACGCCCATACGGGGCTCACTCGCTTTGACGAATTCCGCAAGAGCCTTGGCATCGCGCCGACAATGCTGACTGCCCGACTGGCCGCGCTTACGGAAGATGGTCTGCTGGAAAAGCGACGCTACTCGGAGCGGCCTCCGCGCGATGAATACGTGCTGACAGAGGCGGGCCAGGACTTCCTTCCCGTGCTGTTTGCGATTGGAGCATGGGGACGGAAGCATCGCCCCTGCAATGATGTGACCCGGTTTTTCGACGCCGAGACGGGTACCGAAATCGATCCCGTCACCATCGACCGGGCAACCGGCGCGCAGATTGGAACACGTCCCATCCGCATTGCTGCGCCTGACAACGCCGTCGAATGAGGAAGTTCAGCCGCCTTCCGCGGCCTGCTCAATCAAAATCGATCGCGTGCAGCTGGCTGCCATGACGCTTCAGCCAGGCCTTGGCTTCGTCCATGTCGGGGCAGAGCTTGCGGCAGAGGGCCCAGAAGCGCGGGCCGTGGTTCATTTCGCGTAGGTGCGCGACCTCGTGGGCGGCGAGATAGTCGATCACCAGCGGCGGCGCCATGACGATGCGCCAGGAGAAGCTCAGATTTCCGCCCGAGGAGCAGGAACCCCAGCGGCTGCGGGTATCCTTCATGCTGATGGAGGAGACCGTGGCGCGGATCGCTTTCGCGTGCAACGCCACCAGCTTTTCCAGATCGGCGCGGGCCTCCTTCTTGAGGAAGGTGGCGATGCGCCGGCCGGCATGTTCCGGCAGGCCGCTGACACGCAGCACTGGCAAACCATCGGCGTTGACAGCCTCGGTCAGGCCGCGCAGGCTGCCGGTATGCTCGATGCGATGGCGGATACCGCGCAGGAGGATTTCGCTGCCGCTCTGAAGATTTGCCTGGGTGGAGAATTTCGCAAGCTTGGTCAGCAGCCAGCCCTGATGCCGGTCGAGGAAGGCATTGACCTCGCGGGCGGCGAGGCCGCGCGGAATGGTCATCTTCAGCGCCCGTCCGCCGGGCTCGATCCTGAGCGTGATCCGCGTTGCGCGCTCATGCTGACGGATCGTCAGGGGCATCAGCCGCCCGGCCACGTCCAAGGTGCGCGTTTCCGGCGCGGGCGGCTTGGGAACAGGTCGGCGGGATCTGGACGAAAGCGGAAACATGAAAAGCAGTTTTATGCGATTCGCTGGGGTTTCTGGCAAAGAAAAACCGGCATCGCCGGATGCCGGTTCTGACTGGAAAAGCTGTTGTAATTACGGCGTTTTAAATTCGGAAGCCGGGCCGTTGTCATCGTTGCGCTTGACGTTGTTACGGTCGCGCATGAAACGGTCGAACTCTTCCTGATCCTTGGCGCGGCGCAGTTCGCGGACGTAGGTGTCGAACTCGGCACGCATTTCATCGAGTTTGCGGCGCTCCTCTTCGAGGCGCTCCAGCTCTGCCCGGCGCCAATCGTCGAAGGCGACATTGCCGGTGGAAAAATGCTGGCGATAACGGCCGCGGTGGCGGCCGCAGCCGGCAAACATGCCGTCGGCCTTCTGGTTCACATCCCGTTTGAAATCTCTCAGGCGTTCGCCGAAGAGAATATAGGCAAGCATGGCGAGACCCAGAGGCCAGAAGACCACGAAGCCAAGTATCATCAGGGCAATGGTAGCCGGAGTCCAATCCGGGCGAAGCAATGCTGACTGGTGGTTCATCGTGAGGTATCCTCGCAGTAAGGCGGCCCGGCCACATGCCGAACCGCTGGAATCGAGATGGTAACCTCTTCGTGAGCCTTCAATGGCTTTTGCCGGGAAAATCGGACAAGCCCTTGAATCCGGCCCAATAATTCAACAAAAGCTAATTATTTGCAATTTCAGGCAGATTTGCCGCCCTTGATCACACGCTTGACCACTGGCTTTCCGGTGCGGCTATGTTCGCGGGTGAAAGCGACGATGCGCGGCGCGATTTCGCGACGGAAACGCGAACCGTTGAAGACGCCGTAATGGCCGACATCCGGCTGCAGGTAGTGCATCCGCATATCGTCGGGAATGTTGGTGCAGATGGTCTGCGCCGCCTTGGTTTGACCGACACCGGAAATGTCGTCGTTTTCGCCTTCGACTGTCAGCAGGGCGACATTACGGATCGCCGTCGGATCGACGCGCTGGCCGCGGTGCGTCAGCTCACCCTTCGGCAGCGCGTGCTTCATGAACACCTGATCGACGGTCTGCAGGTAGAATTCCGCCGTCAGATCCATGACCGCCAGATATTCGTCATAGAAATCGCGGTGCTTCTCCGGCTCGCCGTCGTTCTTGACGAGGTGCATGAAGAAGTCCTTATGCGCGATCATGTGCCGGTCGAGGTTCATCGACATGAAGCCGGAGAGCTGCAGGAAACCGGGATAGACCGGGCGCATGAAGCCCGGCTGCGGCCAGGGCACGTTCATGACGACATTGTCGGCGAACCATTCGAGCGGCCTGTCCTTGGCAAGCTGGTTTACTGCCGTCGGGTTGATGCGCGTGTCGATCGGACCACCCATCAGCGTCATCGACGAGGGCGACAGCGGATCGCCGGCCGCTTCCATCACCGCGGCTGCGGCCAGGACCGGCACGGAGGGCTGACAGACGGCAATGACATGGGTGTCCGGCCCGAGATGATGCAGCATCTCGATGACGTAATCGATGTAATCTTCCAGATCGAAGGTGCCTTCGGTCATCGGCACCATGCGGGCATCGATCCAATCGGTGATGTAGATATCGGCATTAGGTAGCAGCGCTTCTACCGTCCCGCGCAGCAGCGTCGCATAGTGACCCGACATCGGCGCGACAATCAGGATGCGCGGATCGCTGCCATGGCCGGCGGGCAGGCTGCGCTCGAAATGGATGAGATTGCAGAAGGGCTTGTTCCAGACGATCTTTTCGTAGACCGAGACCGGCTTTCCTTCGATCGAGGTTTCAGGCAGGCCGAATTCCGGCTTGCCGTAGCGGCGGGTGGTGCGCTCGAAGACTTCGAGACTTGCCGTCAACGTGCGGCCAAGCATCGTATGGGACAGAGGGTTTAGCGGATTGGCATAGGCCAGGCGCATCATGTCGGCAGCGGCGCGGAAGGGTGCGAGGGCGGCATGATTGAGTTCATAAAGCTGATAAAACATAAAATCATTACCTTTCGAGGTGATCAGACGAGAACGCTACCCCCAGCGCGCGCCTCGTCCATGAAGCTCTTTCTGTTGAGACTATCAGTTTTTGTTGCAGGGCAACATAACCCTTTCGGAATCTTGCGCATGTAAAAATGCCGGAGAATCGTCTCTCCGGCATCAATAAT
Organism: Rhizobium sp. NXC24; assembly: GCF_002944315.1. Taxonomy (NCBI): domain Bacteria; kingdom Pseudomonadati; phylum Pseudomonadota; class Alphaproteobacteria; order Hyphomicrobiales; family Rhizobiaceae; genus Rhizobium; species Rhizobium sp. NXC24. The sequence continues at coordinate 15,368 of NZ_CP024311.1, read as the reverse complement.
GGTCTCAAAACGTTAAAGTTCCTGATCGTGCACGTTCATCAAGCGTCAGCCAGGAAGGTTTGACGCTGCGTGCCGAGACCTTCCATGCCGAGCTCGACGACGTCGCCGGGCTTCAGATATTGCGGCGGCTTCATGCCCATGCCGACGCCCGGAGGCGTGCCCGTGGAGATGACATCGCCCGGATGCAGCGACATGAACTGGCTGAGATACGAGACGAGGTAGGCGACGCCATAGACCATGGTCTTGGTCGAGCCGTTCTGCATCATCTGGCCGTTGACCTTCAGCCACATGCCAAGCTTCTGCGGATCGGCGACTTCGTCCTTGGTGACGAGCCAGGGGCCGATCGGGCCGAAGGTGTCGCAGGACTTGCCCTTGGTCCACTGTCCCGAACGCTCAGTCTGGAAGCCGCGTTCGGAGACGTCGTGGGAAACGCAGTAACCGGCGACATAATCCAATGCGTCGGCCTCGCTGACGTATTTCGCGGTCTTGCCGATGACCACGCCGAGCTCGACTTCCCAATCGGTCTTTTCCGAGCCGCGTGGGATCAGCACGTTGTCGTTCGGGCCGACGATGGCAGAAGTTGCCTTCATGAAGATGATCGGCTCCGGCGGCACGGTGGCGCCGGTTTCGGCGGCATGGTCGGAGAAGTTCAGGCCGATGCAGATGAACTTGCCGGTGCCGGCGACGCAAGCGCCGATACGGCCTTCCGCCAATTCCGGCAGGCTCTTCGGATCGAGCGCGGCGATCTTCGCCAGGCCGGCAGGCGAAATCGCCTCGCCGCCGATATCGGCGACGTGAGCGGAGAGATCGCGGATCTTGCCGTCGCTATCCAGAAGCGCCGGCTTTTCCTTGCCGGCATCGCCAACACGCAACAATTTCATAGGTCTTCCTTCCCTGCATTTTCAAAGATGAGATTGGTTTCACCATATATGAACGAATTATTCATCAGTGTCACCCATCGATTTCTGGCCTAACATGTCTCGCCCGCCTGCACCGGAACAACGGCGTTCCTATGACGATGGCAAGGAGCGCGCGATTTCGACAATGGTGGCAAAGGCGATATCGACATCTTCCGCCGTCGTCTCGAACTGTCCGGCCTGAAAGCGAATGACCAGCCTGCCATCGACCCGCGTCTGCGTCAGATAGATGCGGCCATCATTGTTGATGGCGGCAATCAGGCGCTGGGTATGGCTTTCCTGCTCGATGCCGGCGGGTGCCTTGTGATCGAAGGAGAAGAGCGACAGGAACGGCTTGGTGACGATCTCGAAATCCGGCTCGGCGGCCAGACGTTTTGCCAGGGTCTCGGACCAGGCAACATGGTTGCGGATCATCGTGCGCAGGCCTTCGAGACCGTGATAGCGCAACAGGAACCAGAGTTTCAGCGCGCGGAAGCGGCGACCGAGCGGCACGGACCATTCGGAATAATTGATGATACCATCGTGACCATGGGTGCGCAGAAATTCCGGATGAATTGCCAGCGTCCGCACAAGGGATTCCGGCTCGCGGATGAACTGCACGGAGCAATCGAACTGCGCACCAAGCCATTTATGCGGATTGAAGACGATGGAATCGGCCTGTTCGACGCCCTGCCACAACGCCCGGAATTCGGGGCAGATCATGGCCGAGCCGGCCCAGGCTGCGTCGACATGCACATAGAGCCCTTGGGCGTGTGCGACTTCGGCGACCGCTGCAATATCATCGCAGCCGCCGATACTCGTGCCGCCAACACACGCGATGACGCCGGCCGGCAGCAGGCCCGCCGCGCGATCCTGTTCGATCGCAGCAGCGAGCGCCTCGGTATCCATAGCGTGGTTCGGGCCGATGGAAGGGATACGGACCAGGTTCTCCGAGCCGATGCCGGATATCCAGATGGCGCGATCGATCGACGTATGGACCTGATCGGTGGAATAGATGCGGATGGTTTTGTTCGCCGCAAGCCCTTGACTGTTGCCCTGCCAGCCGAGCGCTCGTTCGCGCATGACCAGAACCGCTGCCAGCGTCGCCGTCGAGGCGGAATCCTGGATGACGCCGGTGAAGCCCTCGGGCAATCCAAGTGCCTGGCGCAGCCAGTCGACTACCTTGGTTTCCAGCTCGGTGGCGGAAGGCGAGGTCTGCCAGAGCATGCATTGGGCGGCGATCGCGCTGACGAGATATTCGGCGACGACCGAGACCGGGGCGGCATTGGCGGGGAAATAGGCGAAGAAGCGCGGGTGCTGCCAGTGCGTCATGCCGGGAACGAGGATATCCTCAAAATCCTTGAAGATATCCTCCATCGCTTCGCCGGATTCGGGCGGAGAATCCGCGATATGCGCTGCGATTTCGCCGGGCTTCGTCTGGGCCCGCACCGGCCGGTCGCGGAGCGATGCGCGATAGTCCGCCCCCCAATCCGCCGCCTTTTCCGACCAGCGCCGAAACTCCTCCCAATCCATGACCGCCTCCACACTTCGTCAGAACGAGGCGACCTTAGACCGGTTTTCTGAGGCGGTCGAGTATCAGAAAAGCTCGTCGAGCGCAGGGCCAGCCGGCACAATTCCAGTCGGATTGAGTGCCGCGATGGAGTAATAGCCGCGCTTGATATGGTCGAAGCTGACGGTCTCGGCGATGCCGGGCCAATCGAGCATGCGACGGCAGAAGGCCTGGAGGTTGGCATAGTCCGACAGGCGGCGGAGATTGCATTTGAACAGGCCGTGATAGGCAAGATCGAAGCGAACGAGGGTCACGAAAAGCCTGATGTCGCTCTCGGTCGGGTGCTCGGCGAAGAGGAAGTCCTTGCCCTCCAGTTCGCCTTCAACCCAATCGAGGCAATCGAACACATCGCGGAAGGCTTCTTCATAGGCGATCTGTGTCGTCGCGAAACCGGTGCGGTAGACGCCATTGTTGAGGACCGGATAGATGCGGGCGCTGAAAGCATCGATATCTTCGCGCCGGCCGGCCGGATAAAGATCGATCGCATGGCTGGCGAGATCGCCGAAACCGTCGTTCAACATGCGCAGAATATCAGCGGATTCGTTGTTGACGATCGTGCCCTTCCGCTTGTCCCAAAGCACCGGCACGGTGGCGCGGCCGGAGAAGAGCGGATCGGCCTTCGTATAGATTTCGTGCACATAGCTGGCGCCGTTGACCGGATCGTCGGTCGCGCCGGGGTAATCGCCGAACCGCCAGCCTTGCTTGCTCAAGGCCGGCTCGACCACCGATACGGAAATGACCTCTTCCAAACCCTTCAGCTTGCGGCCGATGAGCGTGCGCGAAGCCCAGGGGCAGATCAGCGCGACATAGAGATGGTAACGGCCGGCTTCGGCTGCAAAACCACCCTCACCCGTCGGGCCTGGTCGCCCATCCGATGTCACCCAATTGCGGAAGCTCGATGTCTGGCGAACGAAGCCGCCCTTTTCATCCTTGGCCTGGACGGGCTGCCAGTCTTCCATCCACTTTCCGTTCACCAGCAAGGTTCTGTCTCCAATTCGCGCGCGTTCTGTTGGGCGCGATCATAGCGAAATCGGATTTCACCGAAATAACGTAATGTTGAAACAGACTGTCTACCGGGCAGCGCCGGATACGACTATAAACTTGCCTCCTATATTCCAGTTATCGGAGCCCCCTATGCCTACTTCCGTTTCTTCCGTGAAAACCGACCATGCCAGTCGCTATCTGCAGCAGCTTTGCAAGCACTGGAGTCACAAATTCATCGTCGAATTCAACGAAACCGCCGGCAAAGTGCCGTTCAGCCCCGAAACCTCCGTCGAGTTTTCGGCCGATGCTTCCGCTTTGCTGATGACCCTGCACGTCGAAAATCCGCAGGACCTCGAGCGCATGCAGAATGTGGTGGCCGATCACCTCAAGCGATTTGCCTTCCGCGAAGAGCTCGACGTGGTCTGGACTGCGGACGCAAGCGGGGTATAGGTTCGCTTCGCATCCTCCAAAGCCAGTCGCTTCGTCCGCTCCCAACGGTCCGCGACTGCCTCCCTCAGATGGAAAGAATCCCATGACGTCCAGCAACACCCGCGAATCGCAATATCCGATCGACAAGCTCTTTCTCGACCGTTGGTCGCCGCGTGCCTTCTCCGACGAAACCATGCCGGAGGCCGATCTCCTGACCATTCTGGAAGCCGCCCACTGGGCGCCGTCCGCCTCCAATCTGCAGCCCTGGCGCTTTGTCTACGCACTGCGCGGCTCGGAAAACTGGGAGAAATTCCTCGATCTGCTGATCGAGTTCAACCAGAGCTGGGCGAAATCCGCCGCGGCGCTGCTTTTCGTCGTTTCGCGCACTCATAACGGCGAACTCGGCTCCGCCGAGCAGAAGCCCAACTACAGCCACTCCTTCGACACTGGTACGGCCTGGGGCTTCCTGGCGCTGCAGGCGCACCTAGCCGGCTACGCAGCGCACGGCATGGGCGGTTTCCATGTCGAGAAATCCTATGAAGTTCTCGGCATTCCGGAAGGCTTCCGCGTCGAGGCGGCCGTTGCGATCGGCAAGGTTGGCGACAGGGATCAGCTTCCGGAGAAGCTGAGGGAACGCGAAGTGCCGAACCACCGCAAGCCGCTTTCCGAAGTCGCCTTTAACGGCACCTTCATCGCCAAGTAATTGATATTAAAACGGAAAGGCCCGCCTGATCTTCAGGCGGGCCTTTTTTGATTTCTGAAATTGGCGGTCAAATATCGAGATTGGCGACGCTGAGGGCGTTGTCCTGAATGAATTCGCGCCGGGGTTCCACCTCGTCGCCCATGAGCCGGGCAAACAAACCGTCGGCATCGGTCGCATCGGCGACCTTGACCTGCAGCAGCGAACGGACGTTCGGATCGAGTGTCGTTTCCCAAAGCTGCTCGGCATTCATTTCGCCAAGACCCTTGTAGCGCTGCATGGTGAGACCCTTGCGGCCACTGGCAAAGATGGTTTCCAGCAGCATGCGCGGACCGGAAATCTCGGTTTCGCCGTCGCGGCGAACGAGCTTCGGCGGCAGATTATAGATCTCCTTGAGGCGCGAGGCGAGCTGATCGATAAGGCGCGCGTCCTGCGAGCCGATCAGCGCCATATCGAGAACGACGACTTCCTTGACGCCCCGCACCATGCGCTCGAAACGCAAGCCGCCTTCGCTGGTGAGCCCGCCGGTCCAGCCGCGTTCAGTTTCTTCGGCAATGATGTCGAGCCGGTTGGCGACATCATTTACCAGGCTTTCGGCACGTGCCTGGTTGCTGACGAGTTCGGCATTCAGAGCGCCGGCAATCGCCGCTTGTTCGATGACGGAACGGTTATAACGCGAATGCAGATTGTCGAGTAGCGTGCGCAGACGCAGGGCGTCCGAAATGACCTCCCGCAGATCCTGGCCGGCGCGAACCTCACCGGTGCCGAGACGCAGGCTGGCATCATCGAGACCCTGGCCGATCAGATATTCCTCCAGCGCCTTCTCGTCCTTCACATATTGCACCGACTTGCCGCGCGTCACCTTATAGAGCGGCGGCTGAGCGATATAGAGATGGCCGCGCTCGATAAGATCAGGCATCTGCCGGAAGAAGAAGGTGAGCAGCAGCGTGCGAATATGGGCGCCGTCTACGTCAGCGTCCGTCATGATGATGATCTTATGATAGCGCAGCTTGTCGGCGTTGAATTCGTCCTTGCCGATGCCGGTGCCGAGTGCGGTGATCAGCGTGCCGATTTCCTGGCTCGACAGCATCTTGTCGAAGCGGGCGCGCTCGACATTGAGGATCTTACCGCGCAGCGGCAGGATCGCCTGGTTTTCGCGCGAGCGGCCCTGCTTGGCCGAACCGCCTGCCGAGTCACCCTCGACCAGAAAGACTTCGGACTTGGCCGGATCGCGTTCGGAGCAGTCGGCAAGCTTACCGGGGAGAGAAGCGATATCCAGCGCGCCCTTCCGCCGGGTCAGTTCGCGCGCCTTGCGGGCAGCTTCGCGGGCGGCGGCGGCTTCGACGACCTTGCCGACCAGCACCTTCGCATCGGCGGGATGTTCTTCGAGCCAGGTGTTCAGCGCCTCGTTGACAAGGCTTTCGACCACCGGCCGCACTTCCGACGACACCAGCTTGTCCTTAGTCTGCGAGGAGAATTTCGGGTCCGGAACCTTGACCGAAAGCACCGCCGTCAGGCCTTCGCGGCAATCATCGCCCGTCAGCGTCACCTTTTCCTTCTTGGTAATGCCGGAAGTATCAGCATAGGAGGTGATCTGGCGTGTCAGCGCGCCACGGAAGCCCGCCATATGCGTGCCACCGTCGCGCTGCGGGATGTTGTTGGTGAAGCAGAGCACGTTTTCATGGTAGCTGTCGTTCCACCACATCGCCACTTCGACGGTGATGCCATCCTTTTCACCACGGATGGATACCGGCTTTTCGACCAGCGGCTTCTTGGCGCGATCGAGAAAGGCGACGAAAGCCTCAAGGCCTCCGTCATAGATCATCTCTTCCTGCCTGATGTCGGAATGACGCTTATCGGTCAGAAGAATGCGGACGCCGGAGTTCAGGAACGCAAGCTCGCGCAGGCGATGTTCCAGCGTCGCATAGTCGAATTCCGTCATGGTAAAGGTCTGCGAGCTCGGCATGAAGCTGACTTCGGTGCCGGTCTCGGCGCCGGCATCACCCGTCTCCTTGAGCGGCGCGTCGGCGACGCCGTGGGTGAAGCTCATTTCATGGATCTTGCCTTGACGGCGGATCTTCAGTTTCAGCCAGACGGACAAGGCATTGACGACAGAAACGCCGACGCCGTGCAGGCCGCCGGAGACCTTGTAGGAGTTCTGGTCGAATTTACCGCCGGCGTGGAGCTGGGTCATGATGACCTCGGCTGCGGAAACGCCTTCGCCAGTGTGAATATCCGTCGGGATGCCGCGGCCGTTGTCGGTGACGGTCACCGAACCATCGGGATTGAGCGTCACCGTAACGATGTCCGCATGGCCGGCCAGCGCCTCGTCGATGGCGTTGTCGACAACCTCATAGACCATGTGGTGCAGGCCCGAACCGTCATCCGTGTCGCCGATGTACATGCCGGGGCGCTTGCGCACGGCATCAAGGCCCTTCAGAACCTTGATGGAATCTGCGCCATACTCGGCATTGCCGCCGTTTTCGGTTACGGATGTATCGGTCATATATTGAAGTCTTTCCAGTGTTTTAGAGAACCCTGCCGATCTCTACCGAATCAGCGGTTTTTCTTTCCCTGAATATAGGATGTTTCGCCCCGAACTTCCAAATGGAAGGCCCCTCATATCAGGCATAAAGCAGGGGATTAAGGCGGTTTTCAGCCGCTTTTGCCGGCATTTTCGAGAAGCTCGGACAGCTCCCCAATCGTTGCCGCATCGAGGCTGCGAATCCGGCCCGCCAACCGATTGACAAAGGCCGTATATTCCGGCGCCAGGCCCGAGGTGTCGATGACGACGCGCGGGTCGGAAAAGCGTGCCACGAGGAACAATTCCTCCGCCTCGTCCCAGATGATGTTGAAATATCCGGCAATGCGCTGCAGCAGATCGAAAGTCGGCGTGCCGCGCTTTCCGTGTTCTAAAGCGGATAAATAAGCCGGAGTCACGTTCAGCGCCGCGGCCATTTCCTTCTGCGAGACACCCTTGCGCGCTCTCAGCTTTCTTACCGCTTCGCCAAAGGGGGTCACAGCTTCTCGCCTTTCAGTCGCGACAGGCGGATATAGAGGGCGCCGTCGCCGCCATGATGCTGCGCCGCCGTCTCATAGGACGAAATCAGGAACCGGAATTCCGGCTTGGAGAACCACATCGGCACGGCACGCTTCAAGGCACCCTCGCTGCCCATGGAACTGCCCTTGCCGGTGATGACTAGCACATGGCGAAGGCCGCGCTGATGCGCGCGGAGAAGAAAATCGAGGAGCATCGCATGCGCCTCGCTCTGGATCAGCCCGTGAAGGTCGATCCGCGCTTCCAGCGCCAGCCGGCCCTTGGCGATCTTACGCTTGACCGGCCGCTCCAGCGGATGGTGCGCGCCGGAAGGCGGTTTGGCCGGTGGCGGCGGAATTTGCGAATCTCGGGACGCTGCCGAAGCTTTCTCCTTCTCGGCACGTGCGGTCTCCTCCGCCCGTGCCTCTGCCGCCAGAACCTCGTCGAAAGCTTCGATATCGGCGAGCCGTTCCGGCATTGGCCGAGTGCTTTTCGCCACCTTGCCCCAGAGAATGCGCTCGTCCGTGCTGAGCTTTCGTTCCTTGGTCTGTCGTTCTGAAGCCATCAGCCGAACCTCTGAGCTGCCGCCTTCGGAACCAATATATAAAAATCCGCATCGTTGCGCACGGTACCGGCAAGCTCTCCCGCATCGTAGCCGGAACCGGTAAAAATATCCCCACGCGCCGGGCCGACGATCGCTGAGCCGGTATCGAGCGCCAGCATCAGCCGCCCGAAAGGTTTGCCGCCGTCGAGATGCGTCAAGCTTTCCGACTGGATGAAGAAAGGAAAGCCGAAGGTGTGGATCAGCCGGTCGACCGCCAGCGAGCGCCCGGCGACCAGCGGCACTTTCGCCGCTGCGATCGGACCAAGCGTCGGATCGCTGACATCGGCCTCGCGGAAAAAGATGTAGGACCTGTTGTGCCACAGGACCTCATCGACTTCCTGCGGATGGGCATAGAGCCAATCGCGGATCGTCTGCATCGAAATCGTCGCGCGATCGAGCACGCCGCGGTCAATCAGCAGGCGGCCGACGGCCGAGAAGGGATGGCCGGCCTTGGCGGCATAGGTGATGCGGCCCATGCGTCCATCGGGATAGAGCAATCGCGCCGCGCCCTGCACATGCACAAAGAAGACATCGACCTTGGACTTTGCCCAGGCGATCTCCAAGCCCCTGCCCTCCAGATAACCCCGATCAATCTCGCCGCGGTCCGGATAGGCGGAGATGTTCCCATCCTTGAGACGACCGAACATATAGGATGGATCGAGATTCGCGGGCCGGTTGGTATCGTCGAGATCGATCAGATCGTCCGGCCGGCGATAGAACGGATAGCGATAGGTCTCGTCCGGTGTTGCGGAGACTGCAATCTCCGGCTCATAGAAGGCTGTTACGAAACCTCTGGCGCCGTCGCCGCGGCGAATAAAAAAGGGCTGGCAGCGTTCTTCGAAGAAGGCGCGGGCCTCGGCAACGTCCGTGGGCGCGTAGCCTTCTGCATCGTCAAGCAGGGTCAGGAGGTCGTTCGCGGTCAGCCCGGCGGCACCGGTGCGGTAGGGCTTTACATCTCTGATATGGTCCCGACAGTCCTTCATGGCACGAAAAAGGCTGGAAGGATCGTCGTCCTTCCAGCCCTTCAGATCGGCGAAGGTTGCCGGCTCAAGCCTGAAATCCTGCGATGGGGTCGTCATTGTTCGGATTCGGTCGCCACGAGTTTCCAGTTCGGGTCGCGCGAACGGCTGTCGCGGGCAAAGGTCCAGAGATCGCTGATCTCGGCAACCGCCTCGGCGTCTCCGTCAATCAGCGTGCCGGCCTTATCGTAGGTCGCCGAAATCATCTGGCTGACGATGCGCATCGTCACGAAGGCTTCCGTCCCCTTCATCTCGGCGGTGACGATATCGGCCTTGTCGATGCCGACAAAGGTGGACTTTACCTTTTCGCCCCTGGTTTCGCGCTCTGTAATGGCGGCATCGAAGCCTTCATAGACCTCGCGCGACAACAGGCCCTTCAGCGCCTTGCGATCGCCATCGGCAAAGGCCATGACGATCATCTCATAGGCCATGCGGGCGCCATTGACGAATTCCTTCGGATTGAAGCTGGGATCGGCCTTGCTCAATTCGCGCAGCGAATCGTTGAGCGGCGTGCCGGCTGCCGCAAAGGCGTCGATGGCCGCAAAACGATCTTCATCCTCGGCTGCATCGCGGCGCGGCAGGGTCACTACCTTGCCGGCATCCGGTACGGTCGGACCCGTAGCCGAATCGGGGGAACCGTAGAGATCGCGCGGCGGCTTCTCGTTCCCCGTACGGCGGCCAAGGACGCTACGGAGCTGAAAGAAGATCAGCACCGCTGCCACCAGGAAAAAGATCGTCACAAAGTCGTTTGCACCCATCTCGTATCGGAACCGCCGTTAAAATTGAGAGTTTCAATCCCCATATAGTCCGCATCGATCTATCATTCAAATAGCGGACCGGTATCTTTATTATGCGCGATGGACTAACGCTAAGCGTATAAGCACCGCTTCCAGGACACATTAACATGCGCCTATCCCTCGTACCTGTCTTCGTCTTTCTGATGCCGCTTGCCGAAATCGCTGGCTTCATCATCGTCGGCAAGATGGTCGGCGTCTGGGCGACATTGGGGCTGGTGATCCTCAGCGCCCTCCTGGGTGCCGCTCTTCTCAGAATCCAGGGCATCGGTATCCTGCAGCGCATCTCCGCCGAGAGCCGCAATGGCGGCGATCCGGGACGCGAAATGGTGCATGGAGCCATGATCGTCGTTGCCGCATTCCTGCTGATGCTACCCGGCTTCATCTCTGATATTATCGGTTTGCTGCTCTTCATTCCGGCCGTGCGTGAGTTCGCCTGGACGGTCCTGCGTAAACGCATCGTCGTTCTGGGCAGTTCGCGTGCCTTCAGGCGCGGCACCGGCCAAGGCCCGAGTTCGGCTTCCGGCCCGCAAACAGGGCCGCGCGGCCCCGGGCATGTCGTCGATCTGGACGAGACCGATTTTCATCGAGAGCCCAACCGCAACTCGCCTTGGTCTGACAAAAAGCGCCTTGAAGAGTAGGCAACAGCGGCCAAAGATGGCCGAAGCCTCAAGGGTTGTAAGCCCTTATTCGAAATGCTAGATGGCGACACCCATTGACGTCAGAGGAAACCCCCATGGCCAACGAGAACAGCGGCAACGGCGCAGCCAGCCCGAGCCTTTCCATCCTTGCTCAATACACCAAGGATCTTTCCTTCGAAAATCCTGGTGCTCCGCGCTCGCTGCAGGCCCGGGAAAACGCCCCCGATATCAACATCAATGTCAACGTCAACGCCAATCCGCTGTCGGAATCGGATTTCGACGTCGTGCTGACGCTGAATGCCGAAGCCAAGGATGGCGAACGGGTTCTCTTCCACACCGAGCTGGTCTATGGCGGCGTCTTCCGCGTCACCGGTTTCCCGCAGGAACACATGCTGCCGCTGCTCTTCATCGAGTGCCCGCGCCTGCTCTTCCCCTTCGCCCGTCAGATCATCGCCGACGTCACCCGCAACGGCGGCTTCCCGCCGCTGATGATCGACCCGATCGATTTCGCGCAGATGTTCACCCAGCGTGTCGCCGAAGAACAGGCCCGCGCCCAGGTCGAAGCGGTTCCGAACTAAGCCTTCGGTCCATTCCATCGATAGAAACAAAAATGCCCGGATTTCGATCCGGGCATTTTCTTTTGGGCTTAGAGTATGTCTTCAATTCGCGGCGCGGTATTTCGACCAGATGCCTTTTTCGCCAAGCTTGGCGATCAGCGCTGCGTGATCTTCCAGCTCGGCCTCGCTCAATCTGCTCGCCAGCGGCGTCGGTCGCACCAGGATATCCGCAACGATCTCGTCGGCATCGTCGGCCTGACGGGAGCGTGCGGATGAACCGTTGATGCTGCCGAGACCAAGGGCTGTCTGCCGGCCGCCGATCATCTCGATATAGACTTCAGCCAGCAATTCGGAGTCGAGAAGCGCGCCGTGTTTGGTGCGGTGGGAATTGTCGATGCCATAGCGCCGGCAGAGTGCATCCAGTGAGTTCGGCCCCATCGGATGTTTGCGCCGGGCCATGGCGAGCGTGTCGATCACTGTATCGGGTAGGATCGGCGGCCGACCAAGCCGCGCGAATTCGGCATTGACGAAACCCATATCGAAAGTCGCATTGTGGGCGATCCACTTGGCTTCGCCGAAAAAGGCAAGGATTTCATCGGCGACATCGGCAAAGGACGGCTTGTCCTTCAGGAATTCGTCGGTGATGCCGTGCACGGCAAGCGCGTCCGGATGGACCTTGCGGTCGCCGGGATTGATATAGAGATGGAGGGTCTTGCCGGTCGGAAAGTGATTGAAGAGCTCGATACCACCGATTTCGATGACCCGGTCGGCCCTGTTGTCGAGGCCGGTCGTTTCCGTATCGAAAATAATTTCGCGCATATTAGGGCTCTCCGCCTGCAGATCCGTTGTCTGCCGATCGCTGCCGCAGGTCGGCTATGATGTCTTTTATCTGCTCCCGCGCCGCATCGATGCTGCCGCCGGTGTCGATGACATAATCCGCCCGCGCCCGCTTCTCCGCATCCGGCGTCTGGCGGGAGAGAATCATGGCGAATTTTTCCTCAGTCATGCCCGGCCTGGCAAGCACTCTTTCCCGTTGAATCTGTGGATCGCAACTGACGACGACGATCTTGTCCACCCGTTCATTGGCGCCGGTCTCGAACAGCAGGGGGATATCGAGCACGACGATATCGGCACCGGCGGCACGCTGACGTTTGAGAAACGTTCGTTCGCGCTGCCGCACCAGCGGATGAACAATGGCCTCAAGTCGCTTGAACCCGGAGGGATCGGAGGCGAGTTTGCGGCCAAGCTCCTGCCGGTCGACGGCCCCATCCTTCGTCGTTCCGGGGAAAGCGGCTTCGACCAGGGGAACGGCTTCGCCACTATAGAGATCATGCACGACTGCGTCGGCATCATTCACGGGGATGCCCGCTTCGGCGAAGAGCTTGCCCGACGTCGATTTTCCCATACCGATCGATCCGGTCAGTCCAATGCGGATCATCAGTGTTTTTCCATATCGGCGATGATCAGCGCCCGGAGCGCCTCATCGACCACCGGACGCTCGCCGAACCATTTTTCAAAACCCGGCACAGCCTGATGCAGCAACATGCCAAGCCCGTCGACTGTGGCGAAGCCTTGTTCTTCCGCCTGGGCAAGCAACGGCGTTTTCAGCGGCACATAAACAATATCGGTGACAACGGCATTTTCGGCCAGCGGCGAAAAATCAATCTGCGGCGCCGCCTCACCGTCCATGCCAAGCGAGGTGGTATTGACAAGAAGACCGGCACCTCGCATCACCTCATCCAGCGCCGCCATCGGATGGGCATGGACACACTCGCCGAAGCGATCGGCCAGTTCCCTTGCCCGCTCGACAGTGCGATTAACGACGTGAATTTCCGGAATGCCGCGATTGCGCACCGCCTGGATGACGGCGCGGCTCGCGCCGCCCGCACCCAGGATCACCACTCGTCCGGTACGATCCCAACCGGGATGGCGCTCATCCAGATTGGCCGTGAAACCGCGGCCGTCCGTGTTGGTCGCATGCAGCAAGCCATCCTGAAGCCAGAGCGTGTTCGAAGCACCGAGCTCCTCGGACAATTCATCCGGGCGATCCGCCAGCTTGAATGCCGTCTCCTTGTGCGGGATCGTCACATTGCCGCCGACAAAGCCGCTCGAACCGTCCTTCAAGGAAGCGATGAAGGCCGGGAAATCATCCGGCGAGACCTCGTGCGCACGATAATTGCCGGCGAGACCGAGTGTGCGAAGCCAATGGCCATGGATCAAAGGCGAGCGAGAATGCTTGATGGGATAGCCCGTAACGAAGGCGTTGGGGCCAAATGTTTCACGTGAATCACCCATCGATCACTCCCAATTCGCGAAGCTGCTGAAGGAGCGGCAGCATCGGCAATCCGACGATGGTAAAGTAATCGCCGTCGATTTTCGAGAAAAGCTGTATCCCCTCAGCCTCAAGCTGATAGGCGCCGACGCTCGACAGCGCCTTGTCGCCGACACGGCTCAGATGACGGTGGACAAAATCGGCCGAAAGATCGCGCATGGTCAATTCCGCATGGGACACATGTTCCCAGATGATGTCTCCATTGCGCGCCAGTGCGATGGCACTGTTCAAACGATGAGTCTTGCCAGACAGTTTTCGCAGATGGTTCTCGGCGTCCGCCATCGTTTTCGGTTTATGAAAAACTTCATCGCCGAGCGACATCGTCTGGTCCGAACCAATGACGAGCGAGTCGGGGAAACGATCGCTCACCTCTTTCGCCTTGGCTTTGGCCAGCACCAGGGCCACGGCATCCGGCCCGGCGCCATCCTTCTCCAGCGGTGCTTCGATTGCGCGTTCATCGATCTGAGCCGCCACCGCCTGGAAATGCAGACCGGCATTTTGCATCAGCATCCGCCGGAACGGGCTGGAAGAGGCAAGAATGAGCGGTGCTGTCATATCGGATAAACCTCGGGGAATCTTGGTATCCAGCGCTTAGCGCAGCTTCGGGCGCAGGGCAACAATGGCGGCCGCGGTCTCTTCGATCGAGCGGCGGGTGACATCGATGACAGGCCAATTGTGCCGGGCGCAGAGCGAGCGGGCATATTTCAGCTCCTCGGAGATCGCCGCGCGATCGACATAGTCGCCACGATCGAAACCGGCCGTCGCCCCGAGGATACGGTTTTCGCGAACCTGCGAAATACGATCAGTGGTCGCCACCAGCCCGACGATCAGCGGTTTGGTCGCCCGGATCAAACTCTCGGGCAGAGGCACACCATGGACGATCGGAATATTGGCCGTCTTGATGCCTCTATTGGCAAGATAGATGCTGGTCGGCGTCTTCGATGTCCGGCTGATGCCGATGATGACGACATCGGCGTCATTATAATCATCCTGCATCTGTCCATCATCATGATCCATAGTGAAGTTCAGCGCTTCGATGCGGGCGAAATAATCGGCATTCATCACATGCTGGGCACCGACCCGGCGACGGGACGCCGCTCCGAGATAGGTCTGGAAGACATTCATTACCGGCTCGAGGACATTGACGCAGGGCACACCCATCTCGCGGCAGCGCTCGGCGATGAAATCGGCAAGTTCACGGTCGACGATCGTATAAAGGACTATCCCGGGACTATGGTCGATCGCTTCCAGAACCGGCAGGAGCTGCTTGCGGTTCCTGATCAGGGGATAGACATGTTCGATCGGCTGGCTGGCATGGAATTGCACCGAGGCGGCGCGGCCCGCGGAGATCAGAGTCTCGCCGGTTGAGTCAGAAATCAGATGCAGATGAAAGAAGCTTGTCCGGTTTTCCACGCTACTTTCCATTGCCTGTTGATATGTCGGGAGAGAAGAGAGGTACGGGAAGCGGCCGGTCGGGGGCAAGTGGAAAACCGCCGACTTTTCCACATTTCGAATTTGGCCGGGGACGCTTCGCCGGAGATTGTGGGCAATGTGGATAATTTGCGGCTTTCAGCCAGCCTCCCCATTTTATCCCCAGACAGGCCTGAAATAAAAGGCAAGCCAAACCCTTCAAAAGATTGATCTAAGTTTTACTTTTTCCACATATCCGGCGCTCCAGCCGATCTCTTTGCCGGATCTTGATGGATGCGCGACATTTTGGATCGGCCGTGGATGGATTTTAATCCTTGATAGTCACCGACTCTAAGAAATAGAAACCTTAGATATATGTTTGGTTTTTAAATGGG